>DATFWZ010000123.1:0-18873 GCA_035258765.1 Gemmataceae bacterium | reverse complement strand
CTTGCGCTTGCCCTCGATCAGCCGGACCAGTTGTGCGTCGTCCGCGACGCCGACGTTGAAGTCGCCGTCGGTGGCCAGGATGACCCGGTTGATCCCGTCCTTGATGAAAGTCCTCTCGGCCTGCTCGTAGGCCATCTTGATCCCACCCTCGCCGTTGGTCGATCCTCCGGCCGAGAGATTGTTGATCTCCTCCTTGATGCGATCTTTGTGGTTCCCGGGGGTGGGCGGTAACGAGAGTCCGGCAATACCGGCGTAAGTGACGATGCTCACGCGGTCGCGACCAGTGAGCTGCTCGACCAGTAGCTTGAGCGACTCCTGCACCAGCGGCAAGCGGTTCGGGCCATTCATCGACCCGGACGTGTCGATCAGGAAGACGAGGTTGCGGGCGGGCATCTGGTCCTTGTCGATCACGCGGGCCTTCAGGCCGACGCGCAACAAGTGGTGGGCGGGCTGCCACGGGCAATAGGCGAGCTCCAGCTTGAACGCGACCGGGTCGCCGTTCCTGGGGGCGGCGTAGCCGTAGGGGAAGTAGTTGACGAAGTCGGCGATGCGGACGGCGTCTTTGGTGGGCAGTTGGCCCTCACTGATTCGGGCCCGGGCGTTGGCGTAGGCCGCGGTGTCCACGGCGGTGGAGATGGTCGAAAGGGCATCCTCCCCGCGGACGACCTTGAACGGGTTGTCCTCGAAGTGCTGGTAGTGTTCGGCCGACATGTCCGGGGTGTCGCCGGCCTGCCGACCGCCCTGAAATCCGAATTGGCCGCCCAGGTTCCCGAACATGCCGACGTTGCCGCCGCCGAATCCCAGGGCCCCGGCTCCGCCCTGGAACAGGTTGCCGACGTTGTTCCCGCCGAAACCGCCGCCGAACGCGCCCAGCGGCGACGACTGCTTGGTACCGGCCAACAGGCGCCTTGACAGGAATCGCACATCTGATGTGTAGCCGT
Organism: Gemmataceae bacterium; assembly: GCA_035258765.1. Lineage (GTDB taxonomy): Bacteria > Planctomycetota > Planctomycetia > Gemmatales > Gemmataceae > SIAJ01. The sequence goes on along the minus strand of DATFWZ010000123.1, from coordinate 17,932 downwards.
CGGTACCGGGCCGGCTCTTTGCGGGCATGCTGCCCGTGGATTTTCTTGCCACGTCATCGACGAACTTGTTGGCTCCTTCGGGTTTGCCCTCCGCGGACGAATTGACCACCCCAACGCGGACGCTAATCACATTGCCGTCCGCGTCGCGCTCGAGCTGCATCGCGTCCGCTTGCGCTTCGACCGCGGCGTCCGTGCGTTCGGCGGTTGCGACGGCTGGCGCATCCTGCTCCTGGCTGCACCCGAAAACGGTCAACAAGATGCTTAGAACGAATAGTCCCGTGCCCCAACGGGTCCAATGCGCGCACGGCGGAAGAGATGGCCATTGTGCCATGTGAGTACTCCTTGGATTGCGGGACGGTTGAGAAGTGCGACGCGGAACCGTCACTCATACAGACAACGCGATCTCGCCGCAGCCGTTGGTAACCGAACTGCTTTCTCCTCGCCGACGGCCGCGGTATCATCCGCCTGCCCACCCGCGGAGGCCGCCATGTTCCGGCACCTATACGTTGCTCTCGTTGTCGCTGCCGTTTCTCTGTCCGCGGCCGCAGAAGTCCCGCCGGAGAAGAACCCGACCTACGTCCGGATCAAGGCGCACCTCGACGCCGTCCCGGCCATCGACACGCACGACCACCTTTGGCCGTTTGAGAAGCTCCCGGGGTACGTCGAGACCGAGAACGGCAAGGGCATGAACCTCGCCGGGCTCTGGCGGAACAGCTACCTGACGCGGGTGAAGTCGATTACGCCGTGGACACCCGGCGGCAAGTTCTCCGACTGGTGGGCCAAGGCCAGGCACGACTTCGACGACGTCCGGGCGGTCACCTTTTACCGCTACCAGGCGACTGCCATCAAGGACCTGTACGGCGTGGACTTCGACCGCGTCACGGACGACGAGGCCGCCGACCTCAACCGCCGCATCTACCGCAACTACCTCAACAAGGATTGGCTCTTCGAGGTCGTCACCAAGCGGGCCAACATCGAGCTGATGTTCAACGACCCGTACTGGGCCCGGTTCGACTTCAAGACCGACTACCCGTTCGGCGTGCTGGTCCTCAACGTCACCACCCTGACCCGCGGGTTCAACCCGACCGAGTTCAAGAGCAAGGACGACAGCCCGTATGAGTTCGCGAAAGCTCAGGGCCTCGCGGTGGACTCGCTGGACCTGTACCTCGCCGTCCTCGACAAGCTGTTCGTGGTCGCGAAGGAGAAGGGGGCGGTATGTTTGAAGACGACGCTCGCGTACGAGCGCGGCCTCGACTTCGCCAACGTTCCCCGGGAGCGAGCGCTCAAGGCGTTCGGCAAGCCGCGGAGTCAATTGACTGCCGCCGAGGTCAAGGACTTCGAGGACTTCGTCATGTGGCGACTGGTCGAGCTGAGCGCCAAACACGGGCTGCCGTTCCAGATCCACACCGGGGACGCCCGCATCCAGGGGTCCAACCCGATGCTCCTGGTGGACCTCATCGAGGCCAACCCGAAAACGAAGTTCATCCTGTTCCACGGCGGCTACCCGTGGGTCGGGGAGACCGGTGCCATCGCCATGAAGTACCCAACGCGGGTGTGGGTCGATTCCTGTTGGCTGCCGACGATCAGCTACACGATGGCCAAGCGGGCGTTCCACGAGTGGCTCGACGTGATGCCGTCGGACCGGCTCATGTGGGGGGCCGATTGTAACCATGCGGAGGGGATCTACGGGGCGACCGAGCTGACCCGGAGGTGCCTTGCCGAGGTGCTCTCCGAGCGCATGGATCGCGGCGAGCTGACGGAGGACCACGCCAAGCGCATCGGGAGGCAGGTACTCCGGGACAACGCCCTGGCGTTGTTCCCGCAATTGAAGGATCGGCTCTGGAAGCTTAAGTCGGGCGATGGCGTGAAACCGTGACCCCGCGCTGTATTAGCGCTTCAGCGCCGCGGCCGCCGGGCCGCCCAGGGCGCCGTCCGGGTCCGCCTTGGCCCATTCCCCCAGGAGCTTACGCGCGTCGGGACTGCCGATCCAGCTCAGGACCGAGACGGCCCGGCGGTTCCGGACTTCCGTCGGCTGGGCGGCAGCCTTGATCTCATCGAGGAGCTTGTTCAGCCGGTCGCGTTGCTCGGCCGACGCGGCCTTGGCCAGGGCCTCGCGGAGCGGACCGGCGGCCCCGGCCCCGAGCTTCGCGAGCTCGGTCTGCGCGGCAGACCGGGTGGCGAACTTCGCGTCGTCCAGGTCGGTGATCAGCTTGCGCACGCGGGCCGGGTCGGCGGCGGGCGGGGCCGGGCGCAGCTTGTCACGGAAGATGGCGATTGCCTTGTCCGGGACGTCAGAAAACGCCCACATGGCTCGATATGCAGCCGGGCTATCCGTACCCGCGAGGTCGTCCCAGAGGGCCGCTGGCTCCTTCGACACCTTTTCCTTAGGACGCAGGTCCCACAGGTAGCCGACGCCGTCGTTGCCCCCGCTCAAAAGCGTCCGGCAGTCGCGGCCGAAGCCGAGCGTGTACACGTATCCACCGTGCTTGCCGCGGTCCCACACCCTTTGTCCAGTTCGCGGGTCCCACAATTGCACTTGCCCGCCATACACCCCGGTCGCCACCCAGAGGCCGTCCGGCGAGAACGCGACAGCGCCGAATGTGAAGCTGCCGTCCTGCCGGAGGGTCGTTCGCAGGCTCAGGTCGCCGGCGTCCCAGATGCGGACGCAACAGTCCATGTCGGCCGTGGCGATCAGCCCGCCGGAAGGCGCGTAGCAGACGGCGTACAGGCGCATGTCCGCGCGCGGGCTCTTCGGGTCGGCGGCGGTGAACTCGCGGCGGACCTTGGCCGCGTCCGGGTCCCAGAACCGGACCCGCTTGTCCCAGCCGGCGGTCGCCAGCGTCCGGCCGTCCGGGCTAAAGGCGAGGCCGTAGATCATGTCGTGGGCCAGGTGGGCGATTTCGCGTCCCGTGCCGACGTCCCACACCCGGGCCGACGACTGCCGGAAGACGGCCGCGGCCAACCGCGACCCGTCCGGGGTGAAGGCCAGACACTGAACGTCCGAGTGCGGGTCGCGGCCCTTGGGCCAGTCCCAGCGGCGGATCACCTCGCCGATGCCGAGATCCCAGACGGTAACTTGAACCTTGTCGCCGCTGCCCCCGCCGGCCGCCAGGCGCCGGCCGTCTGGCGAGAAGGCCAGATGGTCGTACCCAGAGCCGGACGACACTAATGTGCGCCGTTCGATACCCGTCGCGACGTCCACGAACCGGATCATGTTGGCGTTGTCCACGTAGACAACAGTTTTTCCGTCCGGGGACGCGGCGACGACGGCGCTCCCGCGAATGCCCTTCGGCAACGGCTGCTCCTTGCGGGCGGCCACGTCCCAGCGCCGGACCGGGCCGTCCCAGCCCGAGGAAATGAGCGTCTTGCCGCGGTCAGCGAACGCCAGCCCCCACGGGTACCAGCCGTGACCCTCGAATTTCCCGCCCTCCGCCCCGGTGGCCGCGTCGAGCAGGTAGATGCGGTTGTCGGTCGCCCCGACGGCCACGGTCTTGCCGTCCGGGTCGACCGCGACGGCCGACGTGTAGTTCTCGTATCGGTCGTTGAGTTTGATCGTGCGGGCCCAGAGGCGCTTCCCTGACTCGACGGAGTACGCCCGGACGGACTGGTCGCGCTCGGTGGCGAAGAGGGTGCGGCCGTCCGGGGAAAACGTCATTCGCACCAGTTGGGCCGCGAGTTCGGCGCGCCGCAGTTCCTCGCCGGTCGCGGCATTGAGCAGTCGGACCACCTCAGGAGAATCGCTGGTGACCACGGCCAGCACCTTGTCCTTCGGGGCGAAAATCCCGTAGGCAAAGTGCCCCCCGAACGCCAGCCGGTCGTTGTTCGCGTTCGCCAGTAGCCCGGCGGGGTTATTGGCGATCTCGAACAGCACCTTCCCGTCAAAGTCGCAGACGATCACGCCCGCGGAGCCGCCGAGGGCGAGTGTCTTGCCGTCCGGCGCGACGTCGATCGAGTGGACCGGGATTTCCGCGGGCGGTCCGAACCGCCGCGGCCGCAACGGCTGCGGCTTGCCCGTGGCCAGGTCGCGGATCAGGACTTCGCCCCCGCGGCCGGGGGTGACCAGCCGTCCGTCCGGTGTGAAAGCCAGGGGCCGACAGCCGTATGACGAATCGGGAAGGGCGAACCCTTGCTTCTCCGGGCTCGCGCGCCACAGCTCCTTCCCGGTCGCGGCCTCCCACGCGATGATGAGGCCCCCCGCCGTGACGATGGTCCGCCCGTCCGGGGAGACGACCAGGTCGTAGACCGACGACGGGTGCCGGAACCGAAGTGTTCCGAGCCGCAGGAGGGCTGCGTCCGGGAGCGAGTCTCCGAGGGCATCAAAGCCGGGGACTCGGGTCGCCGGCGCGGGATCCGGTTTCGGCGATGTAGGCGGGGGCTGGGCGGGAAGCGTGGCCAGCCACAGGCCGATCCCCACGACGGCGGTCGTCATGGCAATCCCTCCGGCCGCCGTGCCGAATTTCGGGACGGCGGGCATTGGACGGTGGGCATTTCGGATCACTTCCGCGAGCAAATCCGCGGGGAGCGCGGCCAGCCCGGCGGGGGCGATGAGCAAGGCCCGGAGCGCGACATCGGCCGTCAACCCGCGCCGGGCGAGCCGCGACAACAGCTTCGCGCGGCCGCGCTCGAGTAGCCCCTTGACGGCGGCCGGCGTTCGGCCGAGCCGGCGGGCCGCTTCAGCTTGTGGCTCCCCCTGCCAGTAGCAGACGAGCAGGGCCGACCGGGTGTCCGCGGGCAGTTGGGCCACTTCCTCGTCGAGGACGGCCAAAAGCTCGCGGACGCTCAGCTCGTCGAATGGCCGATCGGCAGCGGGCCGCGACGCGGCCGCCTCGCGCGACTTGCGCCGCGAGTCTGTCCGTCGGAGCTTGTGACACGTCCGCCGGGCGACGGCGCACAGCCAGCCCGCGAGGGCGCTCCCACGAACGGCCCTGGGGCGCCGGGCGAGCGCCAGAAAGGTCGTCTGCACCGCATCTTCGGCCGCGTGGGCGTCGCCGAGGAGTCGCCGGCAGATGCCGCCGACGAGCGGGGCGTAGCGCTCGACGAGTCGGCGGAACGCCTCCGGGTCGCGGCGGGCGGCGGAGGCGGCTAGCAGGTCCGGATCGCTGCGGGCGGCTGTCAGGCCGCGGGCGACATGCTCGAGCAATGCAGTTCGCGACACGCGGGTGGTCCCCCGGGTGGGACAGTTACCCATGTAATACCCGCCGGCCTCCGGCCGGCCCGCGCGATTCTAGCGCCGGCCGATCCGGGGCCGGCTGACTATACCCACCCCTGACTTCCACTTCGCCTGTCCGGAGTTGTCGCGTGTCTCGATCCCTGGCCTTCGTTGTCACAACGTTTGCGTTCACTCCGGTCATGGCGGCCGCCGAGCCGACCGCGGTCGTCTGCCGGATCAGTGTCACCTCCGACAAGGTCCCGGACGTGTCCAGCCTGGACGCCTGGAAGCGATCGTTCCTCAAGGACAGGATGACCGACCGCGAGAACGCCCTGGCCGCGTGGCGCACGGCCGTCATGTTTCAACATCAAGACAGCCCGCCGCTCGAATACCTGCAACACGAGGAGACCGTCCTCGACCCGATCAAGGTGTTTAACGTTTACGGCTACGGGTTCTGCAGCATGACCTCGGCGGACGTGGCCGCCCTCGCGCGGTACGCCGGTCTCAAAGCCCGCGGCTGGGGGATCAACGCCCACAGCGTCCCGGAGGTGTACTACGACGACGCCTGGCACCTGCTCGACGCGTCCCTCATCAGCTACTTCCCGAAGGCCGACGGGTCGCTCGCCGGGGTCGAGGAGGTCGTCGTCGCGGTCAAGCAGTGGTGCGCGAAGAACCCGGGCTACCAGGGGAACGACGCCAAGTTGCGGGCGTTCCAGCAGGCCGACGGGTGGACCGGCTGGAAGCGCGGGCCGGAGCTGCTCGCCCGCAGCCCGCTCTACGACGAGTCCGGCTGGTGGCCGGCGAAGACGCACGGGTGGTCCGCGACAATGCAGGAGTACGACGGCACGCTCGGCAAGGGCGACGGCAAGCCGTTCCTTTATGAGTACGGCTACTCGCAGGGGTACCGCGTCGATATCCGCCTGCGACCCGGCGAGCGGCTGACCCGCAACTGGAGCAACAAGGGGTTGCACGTCAACATGAAGAGCGGAGAAGCTCCAGGCTGCCTTACCGGGAAGACCGGGGCCGACGCCCTGGTCTACACGCCGAAGTACGGGGACCTGGCCCCGGGCCGGGTGGGGAACGGCACCCACGAGTACACGGTCCCGCTCAAGGACGGGGCCTTCCGGACGGCGGCGCTCGTCGCGGACAACCTTCAAGATAAAGAACTGCGGGTAGCCGACCCGGACAAGCCCGGCGTGTTCGTCTTGCGCATGCCGTCGAGCTACGTTTACCTGACCGGGATGCTCAGGTTCACCGCCGCGATCGGGGACGGCGGGTCTGTGTCGGTGCTCTTCTCGGACAATAACGGGCTCGACTGGAAGGAGGTTACCAAGGCGAGCATCGCCGGCGAACACAAAGTGGACCTCAGGCCATTGGTCCTGCGCCGGTACGATTACCGACTGAAGTTCGAGCTTCGCGGCCGCGGGACTGGGTTGGATGCCGTGAAATTGGTTCACGACGTCCAGCACTCTCAGCGACCGCTGCCGGCCCTGGGCGAGGGGGAGAACACGATCACGTTCAACGCGGGACCCCCGGAAGGAACGATCACCATCGAAGGGGCGACCAATCTCGGCATGAAGGACAAGCAGCTCGTCTACACCGACTTTCACCCAACCGTCGAGGGCATGGAGAAGAACCTGTTCGTTGGCCCGGGCGGGAAGGGGTCGATCACATTCCCGGTCGCGACGCCGGGGGACATGGTCGGCCTCCGGCTTGGGGCCCACTACCGGGCCCGCGACGCCCGCGACGGCATCGACTACCAGGTGTCGTTCGACGGCGGCAAGTCGTGGAAGACGGTAGACCGGGCGGCCGGGCCCACACCGGGGGATTGTAAGTACGTGACTTTCACCGACGTCCCCAAGGGAGCGCGCGAGGCGCTGGTCCGCTTCGCCGCGACCAGCCGGAACGCGACCGGGATCTTTAACTTCCGGATCGACGCCGACTACGCCGAGCCGCGGGGCGGGTTCCGCCCGGTCCGCGTGACGTACGCCTGGGAGGAGGGCGGGAAGGCGAAGGAAGACATCCACGTCGCGCGGAAGCCGACGGAGGCTTACACGATCCGCTGCGCCGACAAACCGGTCATGAAATCGATCAGCCTGGAACTGGCGGATTGACCCCGCGACGCAACTACGGAAAAATCCATGACCCCGCCCCCGAATCCGGCCGGAGAGTACATCCCGGAGCCCGACCCGATGCCGCAGCGGCGGGCCGAGCTGATCGCGCAGATCGAACGGCTCCCGGCCGATGCCCGGGCCGCGGTCGTGGGATTGTCCCCGACGCAGCTCGACACGAGGTACCGGAACTGGACCGTCCGGCAGATCATACACCACCTCGCGGACAGTCACCTGAACGCCTTCATCCGTTTCCGGCTGGCGCTCACCGAGGACACGCCAACGATCAAGCCGTACGACGAGTCGAAGTGGGCCGAGCTGCCGGACATGAAGGCGGCCGATGTCGATCTTTCGCTGCGCCTGCTCGAAGGACTTCATGCCCGGTGGGTTTTGCTCCTCCGGGCCATGACGGACGCCGACTTCGCCCGCGAATACCACCACCCGGAGTACCGCAAGACATACCGTCTCGCTGAGGTGCTCGGGATGTACGCCCATCACGGCCGGCACCACACCGGCCAGATTCAGTGGCTGCGGCAATCAAACGGCTGGTAGCGTCATGACCGATGACGAGGCGTTCCTCCGGGCGATCCTCGCGGCGCCCCGCGACGAGGCGCCGCGACTGGCCTTCGCGGACTGGCTCGACGAGCGCGGCGACCCGCGCGGGGCCTACCTGCGGGCCGAGGTGAATTGGGCAAGGTCGCAGTCGGCCGACGACATGAATGCAGTCCGCGCCGCCGCGACCGGCCTCGACCTGGTCTGGTCGGCCCGCGTGAGCCGCCCACCGGCCGGAGTCTGCTGTGACCGGGTCCGGTTCCGCAAGCACGAGCCGGACCTGAAGCGGCCCACCCTGACGCCGCGGGCGATTGACGCGGTCGAGGGCCGGTTCGGGATCACATTCTCGGCCGACTACCGGGCGTTCCTGCTCAACTACAACGGCGGCCGCCCGGACCCGGGAACTTTCCACCAACCGAACGGCCAGTGGGTGGAGCTGTACCACTTGCACACCATCTGGTCCATGGACGGTACCGCCCCGTACGACGAGCACGACCTGGTGCAGCGTCTGGAGATGATCGAGGAAGAGCGAGCCCGCGGCGGTGAGATATTGTGGAGCGACCGCCGGGCCCGCGACCTGATCGACATCGGCCGGGCGGCCATTGGCGGGCTGGAGGAATTGTGTCTCGGGGTGACTGGCGAGGCGCCCGGGCGAGTGTACCTGATCGACCTGTGGATGGAGGCCCCGGAGCCGGTGGTGAAGGTGGCTGATTCGTTCGCGGAGTTTCTGGGGCTGTTCGGGGCGGTCGGGTCGGGGTGATTCGGCCTGAGGGATGCGGGCGCGGTCGGGTATGATGAACGGCGTTCGGTTCATGGGAGGTGAATAATGCCGTCGCCGTTCTCGGGGATGGACCCGTGGCTGGAAGGGCCGGGGGTGTTTCCGGACCTGCACAATACGTTTATCACCTTCCTGCGCGGGGAATTGAACCGGAGCCTGCCGGCGCCGTTCTACGCCGCGGTCGCGACCCGAGTCTACATGGAGGAGTCGGAGCGGCGGACCGAACCGGACGTAGACGTCCTGTCTCCGGCTAACGGACCTCCGGCCGCAAGCAAGCCAGGCGGAGCCACGGTCGCCACCCATCCGCGCGCCGAGATGTTCGAGATCCCCGCCCAGCCGTGGCCGGACGAGGAGATTACTGAGGCGTTCATCGAGATCCGCGCCACGGAGGGTGGGGAGCGTCTCGTCACCAGCATCGAGGTGCTGAGTCCAACCAACAAGACGCGTGGGGCGAGCGGCCGCGGCCTCTACCTGGCCAAACAACACGAGATGAAATCGGCTGGAGTGAACCTGGTCGAGATCGACCTACTGCGAACCGGAACGCACGCCACCGCGGCGCCGGTCGCGGAGACGCGGCGGCGGGTCGGCCCATACGACTACCACATCTGCATCACTCGGGCCGATCGGGGGGATGCCTACTTTGTCGTACCCATCCGGTTACCGCAACGCCTCCCGACGATTGACGTGCCATTGACGCCCGAGGCTGGGACGGTGCCAGCAGATCTACAAACTGTGTTGAATCGATCCTATGACGAGGCCCTTTACTCCCGGCGCGTCCATTACGACCGGCCGTGCAATCCGCCGCTCTCGGAGGAACAGCGGGCCTGGGCCGAAGGAGTCCTGCGCTCGAAAGGTGTCTTGAAGTGACCGACGACGAGGCCTTCATCCGGGCCATCGTCGCGGCCCCGGGGGACGACGCCCCGCGGCTCGTCTACGCCGACTGGCTGGACGAGCGCGGCGACCCGCGCGGGGCCTACCTGCGGGCCGAGGTTCGATGGGCCAAGGACCGGGCCAACGACTCGGGCGTGAGCCTCAGAACTTGGGCGGGTGGGCTTGACCCGGTGTGGGTCGCGCGCGTCAGCCGACCGCCTGTCGGAGTGTGCTGCGACCGCGCCGCATTCGACAGCGATGATCCGTTGCCCACGCCGGCCCAGGTCGATCAAGTCGAAAAGCGTTCGGGCGTTCGCTTCCCGGTCCAGTACCAGGCGTTCCTCCTGAACTACAACGGCGGCACGCCCTGGCCCCGGCGGTTTCCTCTCCCGAACGGCCGAACCGGGGGGCTGTTCCGTTGCTATTCAATCGGTGCCGCACGGACTAGGCAGGACCGGGCGTGGGACCTGTCGTCCCGACTGGCCGAGGTCGCCGACCAAAGGGCCGGTCGCGATCGCTCGCTCTGGAACGATTCGCGAGGCCGGCACCTCATGCCCATCGCCGAAGGGGTTCCGATCGCCGACTGGCGGATCCTCGGCCTCGGCCTCGACCGCGAGGCCCCGGGCCGGGTCTACTGGGCGGATGACTACCTCGATATGGGCGAGGAGTCGGTCCTTCGGGTCGGGGAGAGCCTTGCCGCTTTTCTCGCCAGTCTGGTAGACACGCGGCCGGACTGGGTCCGCCTCATTGGGGCCGACGATCTGCCCGGCTTGCGGCGCTGGCTCGACGCGGGCGGCGACCCGAGCGAGCAGTACCAGGAGGAACAGCGGCACTTGCCGGTCACGCCGCTGATTCAGGCCATCTATGACGACCGCCCGGACATGGTCCGGGAGTTGATCCGGCGCGGGGCCGATGTCCCGCCCGACCTGCCGGAAGTTCTTGGGTCATCCCTGACGCGGGACATGGCCCGGTTGATTGCCGCCGAGCAGCGGCGAAGATGACGAGGGACGAGGTCCGTCCTGACCCGTGTCGACTATCCCAATCAAGAAACTCTAGTAGTAGCTGGGGTCACGACAGCGGCGTTGCCCTAGGTATCGTCTCTATCATTCCGTCATGCACAACACCCAATCCACAGCCCTCCTCTTCGAACTCTCCAGGCCCGGCCGGCGCTGCCACCGTCTGCCCGCGGCCGACGTCCCGGATGTCCCGCTCGACAAGCTCCTCCCGCCCGAGCACCGCGCCGATGCCCCGCCCCCGCTGCCGGAAGTGGCCGAGAGCGACCTGGTCCGCCACTTCACCAACCTGTCGCAGCGGAACATGTCGATCGACACGAACTTCTACCCGCTCGGGTCGTGCACGATGAAGTACAACCCGAAGCGGCACGAACGGTTCGCGGCCCACCCCGCGTTCGCCGGGCTCCACCCGCTCCAGGACGAAGACTCCACCCAGGGTATACTCGAAGCCCTCTGGGAGATGCAGAACTTCCTCACCGAGATCTCGGGACTGCCCGCGGTGTCGCTGCAGCCGGCCGCGGGGGCGCACGGGGAGTTGACCGCCCTTTACGTGGCTGCGGCCTACTTCCGCGACATCGGCCAGACACACCGGACCAAGGTGCTCGTTCCGGACAGCGCCCACGGGACCAACCCGGCCAGCGCCGCCCTGGCCGGCTTCCAGTCGGTTGAGGTCAAGAGCAACGCCCGGGGCCTCGTCGATCTGGAACAGCTCAAGACCAGGCTCGGCGACGACACGGCCGTGTTCATGATCACCAACCCGAACACACTCGGGCTCTTCGAGGAGCAAATCCACAAGATCACCGAGTTGGTCCACGCGGCCGGCGGACTGGTCTACCTGGACGGGGCCAACATGAACGCCATTCTCGGGGTCACCCGGCCGGGCGACTTCGGGGCGGACATGCAGCATTACAACGTCCACAAGACGTTCACGGGCCCGCACGGGGCCGGCGGGCCCGGCTCCGGGCCAATCACCGTCCGCGAGTCCCTCGCCCCGTACCTCCCCGTCCCGGTCGTGAAGAAAGTCGGCGACCGGTTCGTGCTCGACTACGACCGGCCGAAGTCGATCGGCCGCGTGCGGAGCTTCTTCGGGAACGTCGGCATCCTGTTCCGCGGCTGGGTGTACATCCGCACCCTCGGACCGGACGGCTTGAAGCGCGTGAGCGAGCACGCGGTCCTCAATGCCAACTACCTGCTCAACCGGATCAAGCACGTCTACGACGTCCCGCACGGGGACCGGTGCATGCACGAGTTCGTGGCCAGCGCCAAGGGCCTGCGCCGCGAGAAGCGGATCAGCGCCATGGACATCGCGAAGCGACTGCTGGACTTCGGCTTCCACGCGCCGACGGTGTACTTCCCACTGGTCGTTCCCGAGGCCCTGATGATGGAGCCGACGGAGACCGAGAGCAAGGAGACGCTGGACGCGTTCGCGGACGTGCTCTTGAAGATCGTCGAGGAGGACGCGGCGTTCTTGCAGAAGGCTCCGCACACGCTGCCGATCAGCCGGCCGGACGAGGTGAAAGCGGCCAAGGAGCCGGTTCTGCGGTGGAAGGGGAAGTAGCGTGGCCCGCGTCGTCAGCATTGCGTACACGCCCGGGGACGTCGAGCGCCGGCCGGCCGACCATTGCGCCCGTGTCCCGGTTGAGCGGGCGACCGTGGTTGAACAGCGCGGTAACTTCGGGGACATGAAGGGGACCGGCGGCAACCGGCAGCTCAACGTCATGCGGGCCGAAACGCTGGCCGAGGTGGCCGCCGAGGGCCGCAAGACCGGGCCGGGCGAGATGGGCGAACAGCTCGTGATCGCGGGGCTTGACCCGGCCGACCCTGTGCAGGGCACCCGGCTGCGGCTCGGTGCCGAGGTGGTCATCGAGATCGGCAAGCCGCGGGAGCCGTGCGAGCGGTTCGCTCACATTCAAGAGACCACGATCGCAAGCGGGATCGGCCGGATAGGAGTGCTGGCCCGGGTGGTGGCCGGCGGAGGGATCGCCGTGGGCGACGAGGTGACGACAATCACCTGATGGGTAGGCGGCCCGCCCGCGGCCGCATTCCCGATCGCTCAGCGACCGCCGGGAACAAACGACTTCAGTGCCAACTTCGAGCCTTCCGTCGGCACGACTTTCACCCGGCCGATCCCTTTCGCGAACCAAACCGAGACCTTGAACGGCTTGTCGAGGGCCTTGCCGTTCTCCTCGGTGTAAACTCGCTCAACCTTCACAGCTTTGAACTTTCCGGCCGGCACCGTCACTTCTTCTTCGTCGATCACCGTGACTGTCCCCTTCTTTCCATCAATTCCCGGCTTCTGGGACCATTCCACGTCCCATTTGTCCCCGGCCTTGATGGGAAACTTGAGCAGATACCAGGGCTCGCTCACCTGCCCAAAGTGCTCCACCTCGCGCAACCCCTTCTCCGAGATCGATATTTGCTCGAAAGCTAACCACCGGGTCGCGCCGCGTTGCTCGACGGTGACCACTTTTTCGGCACCCTTCTCCTCGACCGCGACGATCCGCAGGGCCAATTCGCTGTCCCCATTGTCGAGGTCATACACGAGGCGCGTGCCTACCGTGGTGGGGTAGTAGTCCGGGATCGCTGGCGGATCTTTCGGACCTGGGGCCGAGAGGGCGGCTCCGGTCAGCGCCCAAAGGTACCAAACGGTCGAAACCAAGCGACATCCCATGAGACACCTCCACTTGAGACGAGATGGAACACAATCAGTCTGCACCGGGTGGGTTCCCCGCAGAGGCCGATCAGGGAACCCGCTCGGCCTCTCCACCCGCCCGCGTCGCCAGGGCGGGCATCACTGAATTCGCGCCGTAGGTGATGAACCGAACCGACCCGTCACAGAGCACGAAGTTGGCACCGCCCGCATGTGGGGACCAGAAATGGAACGCGTCGCACTGGTTTCCGAACGAGCCGGCCCGAAACTCAAACGGCCCGATCGGGCACCCCTTCCCGTACACCGACACGTTCAGCGTCCGGACCCCGAGGAGCATGTCGCCGTCGCCGTCCTGCTGCTGGCCCCACCCGGCGTACCACCAGCCCAGGATCATATCGGTGCTGGGGGGCCGCTCACCAACCGCCAGCGTCGTTGACGTCCCGTCCGTGATGTCCGTCAACCGGATGGCAGAATCAAGGAACAGGACGCCATCGTGGCGGATTGCGTTCCGGCCTTCGACGCCCAGGTAGGACGTGAAGGCCCGGAGTTCTTTCGTGGCCCCGACCGGTTGAGCCCGGGTGACTCGAGGGTCCCTCGGACAAAGGAAATGCGTCACTGGTGTCGCCAGCTCCACATGCGGCGGGTTGTGAAGGAAGTCCCGGTCGGTGCGAAACGCGGCCTCAATCTGTTGCCACCGTCGCCCTTCTTCCAGGAACGGTAGCAGCCGCGCGCACCAACTCAGATAGGGCTGAGGCTCCGACGGCCGGTCCCCACTTACCCCAGCCGGGAAGTGGCCGTGGGCCCCGTGGTACGAGTGAAGTGCAAGGCCGATCTGCTTCAAATTGTTCTGGCAGCGTAGCCGCTCCGCCGTCGCGCGAGCCTTTTGGACCGCCGACAGGCTAAGCCCGACCAACAGGCCGATGATGGCGATGACGACCAGCAGTTCGAGGAGGGTGAACCCTCCCCGAACTGCCATCCTGTACCGCCTCGGCAGGTCTACACTCCGAGCCGATTGTTCTTCTCGCGTCGACACGATCCGGCTCCGGTTGATAGCCCTTCCATTGACTGGCCCGGTCGGCAAGCCCGGCTACTGGCAGAGGAGCTGGGCGACATTGTTGCCGATCCAGACGTATCCCGTCGCAGCCGTGCAGGCGACGAGGGCCCCGCCGCTCCCGCCGTACTTGCAATCGGGAGTCGCGTCGCCATAAGTGTAGCCGGGGTAGGACCCGCTGTACGTCGGGCTACCAGCGTCGCAATTGGCCGACCAGCTGTTCACGTTCTGGCCGAGGTTACGTGGGTATTGATACATGTTGTTCACGGGGCTCGTCGTTCCGTCCCCGTTGTCTTTCCGTAGTCCGAAATACTGGTTTCCAAGCGCCCAGTACGGCGCCACCTTGCAGGTACACTGGTTGCAGGGGATCGGCGGCGCCGGCGCCGCCGACAACTCGCGATTGACCTGGACCGCCACCGAGGCCGCGACAAACGCGACCCAGGCGCCGATCAGCCGACTGTGCATCCGCATTGCCATCTCCTTCGTCGCAATGAGGTCAACTCCCGGGCTTACCCGGCCGCCCGCGGCCGGAGTCGGGAGCGGAACCGCACGACCACTGCACCGGCCGCGGCCAGGGCCAGCGCCCCAAGGGCGTAGGGCCACCACGACCGCTTCCGCCGGACTTCGCCTCCCACGATCTCGATCGGGACCAGCCTACCGCGGTCCTCCTGAAGCAGTTCTTCCTTCTCGATCTTGCCGTCGCCGCCCTCGGAATAGGTATTCCGCACGACGATTTCGCCCTCTCCAGGAGTCAGCTCAAAGTCCTTCGCCGACACTTGCGGGGAGCGGATCGATGTGACCCTAAACTCGTCATAGGACGCCAACGCCCCGTCGCGGAACCTTTCATGGCGCCAGTCCGACGGCTGCCAGCCGAATTCCGATTGCTTCCAGTGGATCGACAGGTTGAGGAACCGCGTACTCGCGTCGATCAGGCCGGTCATTCGCACAAGGGCACCGTCGCGCTGCGGATCGACGGCGACCTCGTAGAAGCGCTTGCCCTGCCCGGTGGGGTAGGTGCGGAACACGACGCAGTTGCGGCCGTCGATGCGTTCCGACCCGTGGGCCCGCCAGAGTTCCAGTTCGGGCGGAAACTTCATGTGGCCGGGGTAGAAGTTATCGCTCACCTTGGACGGGACCACGCCGGCGGCAAAGAACACCGGCCATTCTTCCGCTGGAAAGATGGCATGTGTCAGGGCGCCCTGGCCGATCCCGAATCGCTTCTCCGACCCGGGCCGCTCGTCGCCGTTCGGCAGGAGTTCGCGGCGGCGGCCCTGGATGACTTTGCCGTTGAACACCTGCGCGGCGGCCTCGAAGCCGTCCGCGGTCTGCCGTTTCGTCTCCCGCCGATACCTGCCGGTTGCCCAGTCAATGAGCAGCGTTCGGTCATTACGCGAGGCAACTGCTTTCTTGCCGGGCGGCCCCAGCGGGTCGTTCTCGGCCGGCGGGTGGATGACCGACTTGCCGGTGAGCTGGTATTCCAGCGGGCGCTTTGCGTCGCGTCGCTTTGTCCAGGCCGCGGCGACGGCCGCGAGCTGCGGGTCGGGGGCGTCCTGGCCGGAAGCCGGGGCGCAAACGACTGTCAGAATCCCGCCGAGGACCAGTGTTCGCGGCTTCATGGTGCGGTCGCCTTCAGTTCGTCATTCCGCCGAGTAGTGCAGATCTACCGGGAAGACCTCGGTCACTTGTGTGTCCTCGTCCCGGACGCGCACGGCGATCCGGGCGACGCCGGCGCCGCTCTTGGCCGGCGTCACCGTTAGCAGGATCTTCGGAGGCGCGCCGTTCGACCCCCGGTTCGTCCGGACCGTGACCTCGGGCGCCTCGGTGGCGACCGACTCGACGGTCAGCCGGCGCTTGGTCCGCGGGTCGGCCTCCAACCAGGTATCACGGGCGACGCCGACCGGTCCGCTCGGCAGATACACCTGTCGCGGGAACAGGGGCCGTCCCGCGAGGACCGCAAAGGTTACCGGCACGGAGGCGCCGAACCGCTCGGCCCCGGTTTCATCCACGGCGGTAATGACGAGATTCGCCGCGTACGCGTCGGCCGGCAACGAGACGTCGGGGGCGACACGGACGTTGAATCGGGCTGGGTCGTCGGCAGAGGGGCCTACGGTGACGGCGGCAACGGCGGGCTCGACCTTCGCCAGGACCCGCCGGACGGGGATGTGGGCGGTCGCGCGGACCGTGCGCGACACGGGCGGCTCGCCCCGAATGCAGCTATCTCCGAAATGAAGATCGAGGCGGTCTGTCGTCAAGCAACTCCGGATGACGGCGCGCACATGGACCGGAGGGACGGCCCGGCCGTCTTTCGTGACAGGCTCGAAAGTCAGTTGGAACGGCCGGGTGTCAGACCCAATTTCGCGAGGGCTGCGGTGGGTGAGGTCGATCGTCGCGGTCGCCCGCGTTCTCCCTTGCGGCGGGATCAAAAATGCCTTGGGCGACAGGTCCGTGCAGGGGCAGGAGACCCGTACGTCACCGATCTGGAGCGGGCTCGGTTCGTCGTTCCGGAACGGAATCTCGACGGTCCGGGCCGGCGACTCTCAGAGTTCACCGAGGTCGATTTCAGCAGGTTCCGGCCCCGGAGGAGGGGACGGCTTGTGTTGCGTCGGGGCGAAGAGTTGATTGGCGGCCCAGCTCGCGCCGATGGCCGAGCCGATGTACAGGAGCCCGAGCAATGCCGGACGCAAGTATCGCATTGGTCTTCATCCCTGATGCATTCACGAGATGCCGATCACCAACGTTCGGTCGGCGGTTTGGGCGCACCGATGAAACTACCGTGTGTGCATGGAACTGGGCGGAATGGTTGGCCACTTGGGACGGCCGGTGATTATTCTCTTTTGTCTCGTGATTCGTCCGACTCAATAGCCGAGAGGTGGATGGGTCGGGGAAGTATGTTAGTCTTGTCGGTGCAACCCTGTCAAGTCCCCCCCCCTAGAATTAGCGCATGTTCCAGGTCCTGGCCCTCCTAGAGTCGATCAAATCCCGCGTCCGCCCGCCGGTCGTCATCGTCATGGGCTCCCCGGCCCAGGCGGCCGACCTTTGTGCGGGTCTGGGGCCCGTCGAAACCGTCTGCTACCAGATGGACGTCCACCAGGCCGACAAGCTCCGCCAACAGCTCAAGGAGATCGCGTCGGCGGCTACCGTGGAAGTGGCTCCAGACCTGTGGGACCTGCCAGCCCGGTTCAACACCGCTCTCTTTCCCGCGGCCGCGCACGGAGAGCGGGAGCTGAAGCTCGACCTGGTCGAACAGTCGTTCCACGTCCTGGCCCCGCGCGGGCTGCTCATTTCACTCTCCGAATACCAGGCCGACCAGCTCTTGCCGAAGTGGCACAAGAAGGTGTTCGGCAAGTGCAGCGAATTGCCGGCCAGCAGGCAGGGGAGCGTGTTCTGGAGCGTCCGCGACGGCGAGCGTCCGCGACGGCGGCACGAGTTGACATTCCGCGCGCGAATCGGCAACGGCCCGTCGCACGCGTTCGTTTCCCGGCCCGGCGTCTTTGGATACGGCGAACTGGACGACGGGGCCCGGGCCATGCTCGAAGTCGCCGACGTCCGGCCCGGGGAGCGCGTGCTCGACCTGGGTTGCGGGCCGGGGGCGAACGGCGTGCTCGCGACGGACCGCGCCGGTCCGGGCAGTCAGGTCACGTTCGTGGACAGCAACGTCCGAGCCGTCGCGCTGGCCGATCACAACGCCCGGGAGAACGGACTGACAAACCATCGGTGCGTGGCGACCGCGACGATGGACGGACTCGAGCCGCGGTCGT
>DATFWZ010000122.1:0-9681 GCA_035258765.1 Gemmataceae bacterium | reverse complement strand
TCCCAGTACGTCAAATGAATCCCGTCTCCGTGGGAGACGGCCACGGTGCCCGTCGGCGGGTGGACGGCGAATCGGTTGTACGATCCCTGGACCTTTGGCGCTACCCAGTCGGTCCGGTTGACGTTTGCCGGGCCGAGTTCGGTCAATGTCGTCGAGTCGAGTAACCGACACCCGGTCGGGAGGTTTACCAGAACCCCCGCGCGGGGCCCGTCCCAGTACGCCAGACTGGTCACGCGCCGGGCCGCCCCGGCCGCGTCCGGTCCGCTCCACTGCGCGGCCGGCGGGTCATTTTCGCCGCACGTAATCGGCCACCGCCGGACGGAGCCGTCGTGGCTGCCGGTGTAAAGAGAGGTGGCGTCCGGAGAAAACGCCAGTCCGGCCACGGACCCGGTATGGGCCACCCACTCGGCCTTGACCGGGTTCTTCGGGTCGGCCAAGTCCCAGCGGATGACCTTGCCGTGCCGCATCCCCAGGACCAGCCACCGCCCGTCCGGGCTGAAGGCGAGCGACTCGGAGAACGCCGGGGCGACCCGAACGCCGGCGACGAAGGGCAGCGTATCGAGCGTGCGGCCAGTTCGGATCTCGACCAGATGAATCTTGCCGCCGCCGATTTCCCCAAGCCTTGGCTGGACATTCCACTGGGCGACGGCCAGGAGCCCGTCGGTCGGCCGGATCGCAATGGCCCCTGGCTCGACGGTCGCGGCGGCAATGGCGATCAAGCGCAGGTCAATCCCGGCGATGGCGGCGGCGAACTCCGACCGGATGGCCTCCGGGTCGCGGGCATTCGCCGTGCTGGCAGCCGCTTCGCGGAGCTTGGCCCGAGCCTCCCACGTCCAGCCCGGGCGGGCCTCGGTTCGGAGCCGGCGGGCGTCGCTCAGGGCGGCAAAGTACTGCTCGGTCGCGGCCGATTCGCGGGCCGCGTCCCGCGCCGCGCGAAGCCCCAGCTGCGCTTTGCGCTCCTCCTGCAGCAGGGCGGCGCTCGCGCTCAGTCGGACCTCGACGCCGACCAACAGGGCCGGCAGGCCGACCGCGAGCAGTCCCGCGACGCCGACCAGGGCAGCCGTCTTCGGCTCACGCCGGGCCCACCGCCACGCGTGTGTAAGTCGGCCGACCGGGCGGGCGGTGATGGGCCGGCCTTCGAGGAAGCGGTGCAGGTCGTCGGCCAGGTCGGCGGCGCTGCCGTAGCGCTGCCGCGGGTCCTTTTGCAGACACTTGTGGCAAATGGTCTCGAGGTCCGCCGGGACCTTGGGTTGAAGCCGGCGGACCGCGACCGGGTCACGCTGCAGCACCTGTTCGAGCGTCTCGTAGACGGTGCTCCCCTGAAACGGGGGCCGGCCCGTCAGCAGTTCGTACAGGACGGCGCCGAGGGCGTGTACGTCGGCGGCCGCGGTGACGTGCCGGGTGTTCCCGAGGGCCTGCTCGGGGGACATGTACGCCGGCGTGCCCATCACGCTCCCGTGCTGGGTCCGCCCGCTGTTGTCGTCCACCCGCTTGGCGAGGCCGAAGTCGGAGACCTTGAGTTCCAGGTTCCATGTCCCCTCCGAGCTCGGTCGGACGCGGTCGGCGACCCCGGACGGGTTCGGGACGGTGGACTTGGAACTGGAGGCCAGAACCTTCGTACTCAGGAGGACGTTGCCCGGCTTCAGGTCGCGGTGGACGATGCCGTGGTCGTGGGCGTACTGGACGGCGCGGGCAAGCACCGCGGCGGCCTCGGCCGCGGCGCGGGGCGGTTGCGGCTCCCCCTTCAGCGCGGCGGACAGCGGCCCACCCTCGCAGTACTCGAGCGAGAAGAACGGCAGCCCGCGGAACTCCCCGGTCTCGTACACCTGGACGATGTTCGGGTGTCGCAGGGCGGCGATGGCCCGGGCCTCGGCGCGAAACCGGTCGAGGTCCACGGGGCGGACTCGGGCCCCGGGCAGGATCATCTTCAGGGCGACCACGCGGTTCAGGTTCACCTGCCGGGCCTTGTAGACGACCCCCATCCCGCCCTCGCCGAGCACCTCCAGCACCTCGTACCCGGGCGGGGCCGGGATCTCGACCACGGGGGCTGACTCCCCGGCACCACTAACCCAAGTCGTGTCGCTCGAGAGCGACCGGGGCTCCAATGCGTCCGGTACCGCGGGGGTCGCGTCGCCGGCGAGCAGCCGGCCGACGCGGGCCAGCCGGGCGACGCGCCGGGTCAGCTCGTCGCGCAGGTCCGGGCTGTCCCGGCAGAGCTCCTCGACGGCCGGCGATCGCCCCTCGTCGAGTGATTCCTGGTAACGGTCAAGCAAATCGTCGAGTCGCGCGTCGTCCGACATGAAGTGTGGAAAAAGAAAAACAACAACAGAAAGCGCGTCAATTAGATGCGTACCAGCCTATCGGCCTATTCAGGCACGTCGTCCCCGAGTTGATCGGCGATCCGCCGCGTCGCCCGGTTCCAGCGGCGGCGGACCGTGCGCTCGTCCACGCCGAGTACCCGGGCGATCTCGTCCTTGTTAAGCCCCTCGTAGTATCCCAGCTCGACCAGCTCGCGGTCCTCGTCGGCGAGCCGGCCGACCGCCTCATGAAAGGCCGCCCACCGCTCGAGGTTGCGAATCTCCTCTGGGGCGGCCATCCGGTTGAGCGGGGCCCCAGACGAGCAGTCCGGCAGGCTCTCGTGATGGGCCGCCGGGTTTGTCGGGCCGGCGTAGTGCCGGGCCAGGTCGATGAGCTCGCGCCGGACCGCCGTTGCCGCCAGCCGGAAGAATCCGGCGACCGAGTCGGGCCGCACGTCGCGGAGAGTCTTGAGCAACCGCTGGAGGGCGTTCTGGAGCACGTCGTCGGTCTGCTCCCACCGGCGGACCGCCGGGAACCCGGTCAGCATCTTCCGGGCCAGCGCCTCCAGCCGCACGGCCGACCGACGAATCAGGTCATCGGCCGCCCGCCGGTCCCCCGACTGGATGCGGTCGATCAGGTCATGCAGCTCCGTCGTCTTGAGCGACTCGTTCCTCACCCCGCCACCCCCATTCCGCGTGTCGGGATATTCTAAACGGCCAATTCGCATCATGCGACTGGAGATTGTCACGAGGGCGCCCACCTTGACGCATGTCCCGCCGCGGGGTAAATCCTTCCCCCTCTCACCCCCGACACCCGCGAGGGACGACCATGCCCACCCGCTGGCACGCGTTCGGGCTGATGGCCGGGCTCCTGGCCGCCGGGTGTACGAACAACGCCCCGCCGTCACCCCCAGCGCCCGCCGATCCGCCGCCGGTCGAGATCCCCGCCGAGCCGATCGACCGATACGACCAGCCATTTTCCAAGGCCGCCACCGACCAGATCGGCGAGGACCAGCGTCTGCCCCCGGACCGGACCGTGGCCGGCAAGTCCACCGCGGTGCTCCGCGAGGCCGTCGAACGGGAGTGGCCGACCATCAAGTTGACCGACGCGGCCGGAAAGCCGCTCCCGTGGGTGGTCACCCTCGATACGGACGCCGGCGCGATCGAGATTGCCCTCCGGCCGGACCTTGCCCCGAACCACTGCCGCAACTTGCTGGCGCTGGTGAAGGTCGGCTATTACGACGGGCTGCGGTTCGACCGCATTGTCCACCAGGAGGCGGAAGACCCGGAGGGAGGCCGGTCGGAGATCCGGATGGTGCGCCTGGGCTGCCCGGCGGGGACTGGAGACCCGGGCGTCGGCCACATCGGCTACCACCTGCGGTCGGAGTTTTCGGACCAGAAGCATGGGATTGGCACGGTCGGGTTCACGCGCGACGCGGACCCGAGCACGGCGGGAGTGCGCCTCTACATCACTCTGGCCCCGGCCCCCGTTCTGGACGGCAACTTCACCGTGATCGGCAAGGTCTCGAAGGGGCTCGATGTGGTCGAGAAGATCGCGGCCGAGAAGCTGTTGCCGCCGGACGTGGACCCGTCCCGCGAACTCCCGGAGCGGCCGGTCGTCATCCGCAAGGCCACGGCCGGATACAAATAACCAAGGGACACACGGACCTCAAGGAACGAGTCAGCCGTGACTGTCCTGAGTGCGCATCGTGTGTCCCGCGGTGTTTCCTCATGGCCAAGAAGCAGCCGCCGCCGGATGATCTTTCCTTCCCCGGGAAGGGGGAGTACACGGTCGTCGCCCGGCGGTACCGGCCGCAGCAGTTCGCCGACCTGGTCGGTCAGGAGTCGGTCGCGAAGGCGCTGACGAATGCCATTCAGTCCGGGCGGGTGGCGCATGCGTACCTGTTCACGGGGGCCCGCGGGGTCGGCAAGACGTCCGCGGCCCGCATCCTGGCCAAGGCCCTGAACTGCGTCACCGGGCCGACACCGACGCCGTGCGACAAGTGCGACAGTTGCAAGGCCATCGCCGCCGGCGAGGACATCGACGTCCTGGAGATCGACGGGGCGAGCAATCGCGGCATCGACGAGGTACGGGCCATCCGCAACAGCGTCGCCACGCGGCCGCAGCGGGGGCGGTACAAGGTCTACATCATCGACGAAGTCCACATGCTCACCGCCCCGGCCTTCAACGCCCTGTTGAAGACGCTCGAGGAGCCGCCGCCGCACGTCAAGTTCATCTTCGCGACGACTGAGGTGCAGAAGATCCCGATCACGATCCTGTCTCGGTGCCAGCGGTTCGACTTCGGCGGGATCAACGCGGCGAAGATCCTGAACCGGTTGAAAGAGGTGGTGGCCGGCGAGGGTATGCGGGCCGACGAGGAGGCGCTGCGGATCGTCGCCCGACGGGCGGGGGGGTCGATGCGCGACGCGCAGTCGCTGCTCGAGCAGCTCCTGTCGTTCGGCGGCGACCGGCTGACGGCCGACGCGGTGCACGCGATGCTCGGGACCGCGGCCGACGACCGGGTGGTCGATATCGCGGCCGCGATTCTCGGAAAGGACCCACGAAGGGCGCTCGAATTGGTGGCCAGGTGTGCCGACGAGGGGCTGCAACTGGGAGAATTGCTCGACCAGCTCATCGACTACTGGCGCGGACTCCTGCTCGTCAACTGCACCGGCGGGGAGGGAGTCGAGCTGAACGTTGCCGACCATCACAAGGACACGGTCCGCCAGCAGTCCGCGGCCCTGGCCCTCGACACGATCCTCGCGGGGCTGGACGTGCTCACGACGACCAAGGCCCGATTGCGGACCACCAGTCACGGCCAGGTGCTTTTGGAAGTGGCGGTGGTGCGACTCAGCCGGCTCGACGAGCTGGTCCCGGTCTCTCAGTTGGCTCAATGGTTGGGCCAACCGGGCTCCACTTTGGCAACCGGCGGCCGGCCCGGGCCGACTGTGCCGGCCGCAAGTCCGGGCTCGGCAGATGTTTCAAAAAAAAACGGCACGACCGGGCTGGCTGAGGCGTTCCGGGCTGGATCGAATGGCCCAGCCATTGCGGCTGTATCGGGCCCGACCGTCACTCCAATCGGTGACGCAAATCTATTTCAGGCATGGGATAAGGTCAAGATCGGCGCAGGGATCATGCTTGCTGGCGAGCTGGCCAAGGGTATTCCTGCAATTTCTGGGCCAAAAACTCTAGTATTGCGCTTCCCTGGACAGTACAATCACGCTTACGAGTACTGCCGCGATGCTGGTCCGACGATCGAGGGATTGGTCCGCCAGGTGACCGGGCAGGACTGGGCGGTGCGGTTTGAGGTGGACGCGAGCGTCGCGGCGGAGCCGGTGGCTCCGCCGATCTCGAGCCGCGAGCGAGAACGGCGGATTCTGGAGGCCCCGCTATTGAGTCGGATCGTCGAGCGCCTCGACGGCCGGCTGCTGCGGATGGACGAGGGGTTCGGCGACGACATGGCCGGGGACGCGGCAACCGAGAATGGCGACCGGCCGGCCGAGCCCGCGGCTTGATCGCGCCCGACTACCACGGAGACAACGCACGATGTTCAAGGAACTCGGGCAGATGATGGGGCTGATGAAGAACCTGCCCAAGCTTCAGGCCGCCATGCAGGACATGCAGTTCCGGCTCGGTCAGATTACGGTCGAGGGGAACGCCGGGGCGGGCATGGTCGTCGTGACAGCCAACGGGCGCATGGAGGTCACCAAGTGCCTCATCTCCGAGGATGCCCTCAAGCTGAACGACCGCGACATGCTCGCCGACCTGGTCATGGCCGCCGTGAACATGGCCATGAGCAAGGCCCGCGAGGAGGTCGCCAAGGCCAGCCAGGCCGTGGCCCAGGAGGCCGGGCTTCCGCTGCCGCCGGGGTTGATTCCGGGGATGTAGGTGGTGGCAAATCCTATAGGTCCCATAGGACTTATGGGTCCTATGGGACCTATAGGATTTGCCGCTCTCCGCCAGAGGGTCGGGAGTGGCCGAGTCCGCGGGCGTGATCGGCAAACTCGTCCAGGAGTTGACCAAGCTCCCGGGGATCGGGCCGAAGTCGGCGGAGCGGATCGCCCACTTCCTCCTCGCGGGGGATCGCCGCAACGCCCTGCTCCTGGCGGAAGCACTCCGGGCGGTTGCCGACCAAGTCCGGCCGTGCCGGGAGTGCTTCAACCTGACCGACCAGGACCTGTGCTCGGTCTGCGCCGACCCGCGGCGCGACCCGGCCACCATCTGCGTGGTCGAGACTCCGCGCGAGTTGGCCGTGTTCGAGCGGGCTGGTACATATCGGGGGCGCTACCATGTCCTCGGCGGGCGGCTGGCCCCACTCGACAATGTCGGCCCGGACCGGCTGACGTTCGACGCCCTGCTCCGGCGCGTGCAGGCGGGCGGCGTGAAAGAGGTAATTCTGGCCACCAGCCCGACCCTGGAAGGTGACGGGACGGCGCTATTTGCGGCAAACTTGCTGGCCGGGACTGGAGTGCTGGTCACGCGATTGGCACGCGGGTTGCCTTCGGGTTCATCCCTGGAGTTGGCAAACGCGCAAATGCTTGCGGACGCCCTGGAGGGGAGACGAGCTTTCTAACCCCAGCGGAGGGAGGGCAGAAAGGAAAGGATAGCAAGCAGAGTATTGCTTCTGTCTTCGATCTTCTGTCGTCCCTCCCCTGAAGCGGGGTGCATCATGAAGATGGGCATGGACTTATCGACGCGGCAGACTATGGGCCTCAAACAGGTCCTGGCGCCGCGGATGATCCAGTCGATGGAGATCTTGCAACTCCCCATCGTCGCCCTTCAAGAGCGCATTGAGAAGGAGTTGCAAGAGAACCCCGTCCTGGAATTGCGCGACACGGCCCCGGCTGCCGAGACCGGCACCAACGAAACCACGGAGGCGGAGGCCGAGGAGGCGCCGGCGGACGAGAAGTTTAACCCGGAGGCCCCACTCAAGCACGACGCGACCGACCCCGGGGCCGAGTTGGAGTTCAAGCGCCTTGAGGCACTCGACCGCGACTGGGACGGGGCCTTCAACGAGGACGAGCACCGCCCCAGCCGGGCCGCCCTCGACGAACTCGGCGACAAGAAGCTCGACGCCATGCAGAACCTGATGGAGCGCCCGCAGTCGCTCCAGGACTACCTGGCCGAGCAGCTGGCCGACCTTGAGCTGAGCCCGGAGGACCGGGCCCTGGCCATGCACATCATCTCGTTCGTGGACCGGACTGGGCATGTCGGCCGGCGGAACGAGAAGGACGAGCTGCTCCACGTGTCTCTGCTCGAAATCGCGACCACCTTCGACCCGCCCACAACGCCGGAGCGCGTCGAACAGGTGCTGCACCTGGTCCAGCAGCTCGACCCGCCGGGGGTTGCCGCCCGCGACCTGCGCGAGTGCCTGCTCCTGCAGATCCAGCCGGATACGCCGCAACGGGACCTGGTCAAGCGGATCATCCTCGACCACCTGGAGGACGTGGCCCACAACCGAATGCCGGCGATCCACAAGAAGACCGGGGCCGACCTGGAGCACATCCGCGAGGCGGTCGAGGTGGTCAAGCACCTGAATCCGAAGCCGGGTAATCAGTTCTCGACCGAGGACACCCGGTACGTGATCCCGGACGTGATCGTCGAGAAGAACGAGGACGGCGACTACGAAATCCGACTGACCGACGACTGGGCCCCGCGGCTGAACATCCCGAAGCGCTACTACCAAATGTACAAGAACCGGGACGGCGACCCGCAGACCCGGGAGTACCTGAAGAAGAAATTACAATCCGCCGAGTGGCTCAAGGACGCGATCGAGCAGCGGCGGAACACGCTGGAAAAGGTCACCCGCGCGATCGTCGGCCGACAGCGGGCCTTCCTCGACCTGGGCCCCGACCACATCGAGCCGCTCAAGATGCAGCAGATCGCGGACGAGGTCGGCGTGCACGTCACCACGGTCAGCCGGGCGGTGGACGACAAGTGGGTGCAGACCCCACGAGGAGTCTTCCCGCTCAAGCGGTTCTTCGTCGGCGCCGCCACCAACAAGGAGACGGGCGAGCTGATCCCGTGGGAGAAGGTGAAGAAGGCGCTGCTGGACATGGTCCACCACGAGGACAAGCACAGCCCACTCTCGGACGAGGAGCTGGAGGAGAAGTTGCAGGCCTCCGGCTACCCGGTCAAGCGGCGGACGGTGACCAAGTACCGCAAATTGCTGAACATTCCGTCGTCGCGGGAGCGCAAGGAGTGGGTGTCTTGACTGCCGTTAGCCGCGACGCGAAGCGGAGCGCGTCACGTCGATGCCTCGGGGAGCTGGACGCGGCGCCCCGAAGCGCCCGCGTAACGCGCTCCGCTTCGCGTCGCGGCTAACGGCAACCCCCATGCAGACCTTCGACCCCGACACCCTGGCCCGCATCCGCGCCCTGGAGTTGCGCGCGCGGCAGACTGTTGAGGGGTTCGTAACGGGCGGGCACCGGAGCAAGCAGCACGGGTTCGCCGTCGAGTTCGCCCAGCACCGCGAATACGTCCCCGGCGACGACATCCGGCACGTGGACTGGAAGGTCTACGGCCGCAAGGAGCGCTACTACCTCAAGCAGTACGAGCTGGAAACCAACCTCGTCCTGTGGCTCCTGGTCGATGCCAGCGAGTCGATGCGCTACGGTTCGGGCGAGATCACCAAATACGACCTCGCGGCCACCGCTGCCGCGTCGCTCGGCTACCTGGTGGTTCAGCAGACGGACAGCGTCGGCCTGGCGACGTTCGACTCGCAGGTGCGGCAATTCCTCCGGCCGGCCAGTCAGCCGACGCACCTCAAGGAGGTCTGCCGGCTGCTGGTGGGCGGGGTGTCGAACGAGAAGTCGCGAATCGGCGATGTTTTGCACGACGCGGCCGACCGGTTCACGCGTCGCGGCCTGGTCGCGGTGTTCAGCGACCTGTTCGACGACCCGGCCGATGTGGTCGCCGGGCTCAAGCATTTGAAATACCGGCGGCACGACGTCGTCGTCTTCCACGTCCTGGACGCGGCCGAGATCGACTTCCCTTTTCGACAGGCAACACTTTTTCACGGCCTCGAGCAGCTCCCCGATCTGTTGACCGACCCGGTCGGAGTGCGCGAGGGGTATCTCGCGGAGCTCAACGCCTTTCGAAAGGAGCTGCAGACTGGCTGCCGGCTGCACCACATTGACTACGTGGAGTTGCGAACAGACCAGGACCTGGGTCTGGCGCTGGCCGAGTACCTGGTGCGAAGGGCGAGCCGATGAGTCCCGCGGCCCCACTTTCCCGGTACGCCGCAATGCTGCTGTTCCAGTTCCGCGTGGTTTCGAACGGGAAGTCGAACCAGCGGCGGACGTGCGAGAAGCGACTGATCGGGTTCAAGGCCAAAGATGCCCGGACGGCCCTCCGCTACGCGAAACTCCGCGGCCGGGAGGC
>DATFWZ010000121.1:0-6602 GCA_035258765.1 Gemmataceae bacterium | reverse complement strand
CCGGCAAACAGGTGCTCACGTTCGGCGGGCACGACTCGCAGGTGCGGGACGTGGCGTTCACCCGCGACGGCCGCGGGCTGGTCGCAAATGCGGACCTGGCCCCCACGCTCTGGGCGCTGACACCCAAAGACCTCCCGGCCGTGGACGGCCCACCGAAACCACTCTGGGAGGCTCTGGCAACAGAGGACGGGGCCAAGGCGTTCCCGCTCGAGTGGGCCCTGGCGAACCATCCGAAAGTCGCGGTGAAGGTGTTCGGCGAGCGCGTGCACCCGGCCGATCAGGCCCTGGAACGCGCCCGGTTCGACAAGCTCGCGGGCGACCTCGACAGCCCGCGATTCGCCGTCCGAGAGGTCGCGGAGAAGGAGCTGACGAAGGCCGGCTACCGCGTACCCGTCGCCTGGCTTCGAGCCGCCCGCACGGCGGCAAAGTCGGACGAAGTGCGGGCGCGCCTGGACCGCGTGCTCGCCGTTCGCGCAAAGCCGAACGCCGAGGAGCGGCGGCTGTCGCGGGCCGTACAGGTACTCGAGTTGGGGCGGACGGACGAGACGAAAGCCCTGCTTCAGGCCTGGTCAAAGGCCGCGGAGGGGAGCTTGCTCGCGGTCGAGGCGAAGGCGGCACTGGAACGGCTCGGACGATGACGCGAGCCTACGTCGCTTTCAGCCGCGCTAGCTGCTTTCCGGTCGCCGGGCACCTCCCGCGGGGGCGGGCTCGACTCGGCTGCGGGGGCGTCGATAGCCAGGGCGGCGAGGACGAGGAGGGCGCAAGCGGTCCGGGACGGTGACATGGCAAAGCCCCCGACGGGCGGTGCGGCGCCAGATTAGTGCGCGAGGCGACGGACGGCCGTAGCGGCCCGGTCGGTGAGTGGATGTCCCGGGGACCCAGCGGCCAGCCGCTCCAGCAAAGCATTGGCCGCCGGCGAGCCCATCCGCTCGAGTACTTCCACCGCCCGGGCTTCTCGCAGTGCTTCACCGGACAGTGGCCCGTCGAGCTTTCGCAGCAAAGTCTCGGCCCCGACCGCGAGCCGGTTGGAGTCCGCGGCAAATGCCACCTGAGACACCTGGACGACTCGATCCATGGGGATGTGAAGTGCGGGCCGTCCCGACGCGACGTCGAGGACTATCACAGCCGGCCCGTCGACCCAGGCCAGTCGCTTGCCGTCCGGGGATAGGGCAACAGCCGCGGCTCGTCGGGGCCCCTGTTCGGCGAGGGACCGCTCCGGACGCCCGGTGCGGGCGTCCCACATTCGGATTCCGTTCGGGCGCGGGCTGTCGTGCCACCCCTGGGTGGTAATCAGGTGCCGGCCGTCGGGGGTGTAGGCGACGAACTGGGGCTCGGCGATCCGCTCCTCGAGGCGGCGGAGTTCTTTGCCGGTGGCCCGGTCCCAGATGCGGACAGTGCCGTCGAAGCTCGCCGAGGCCAACTCCCGGCCGTCGGGGGAGAAGGCGACGGACCGGACCCACTGGCCGTGCCGCAGGCGTGTCGTCCCGAGGCGCAGCACGGCCCCCTCCGGCAGGGGGTCGCCGAATGAGTCCAACCGGATCTCGCGCGGCATCGGGCCGGGCTCGGCCGAGGCATCCGGCACGACCGCGGCGAGAACGAGGGCGGCGACGAACCGGGACGGCGACATGGCAAGGTCCCCGATGGTGGGGCGTAGCTATTGTGCCCGGGCCTCCCATAGCCGCAAGCTGCCGGCTTGCGAGCGCTCCCCAATCGCGCGGCCGCCGGGACGCATCGTGGCGCCGGCCACCAATGAGCCCCTACGGCAGCTTCTTCCCTTTATTGGCCAGCGCAATCAGATAGTCAGCCCGGGTCACCACCCCGTCGCCATTGACATCGGCCGTTCGCGGGCTCGGGTAGCGCTTGCCGATGTTGCTCTTCACCACGTCCGGCTCGGTCGCGTCCACCAGGCCGTTGCCGTTCAAGTCCCCGGGCAGGATGCCGAACGACCGCGCCACGTCCTGACCGATCAGGTTCCCACTCGTCAGGTCCTTGATCCCAGCCGCGGTCGTCCCGTCGAGCTTGAGCGTCAAGCGGTCCATGGGCAGCGGGGCCGACAGGGTCCAGGTCGCGGTGAACGTCGTCGCGTTGTAATTGAAGCCCGCGAACGAGTACCCGCCGGGGTTGTTCACGCCGGTCAGGACCAGGTCGTTCGACTGCACGTCCACGTTCTCGCTGAATTTCACCTCGAACTTCGTCACGTTCGACCACCCGAAGATCTGGAACCGATTCTGCAGCGTCTCGAACCGGCGGTTGCCGTACTGCATCCGGATCTGCTGGACGACTGGCGGGGTGATGTCGGTGACATTGATCGTCAGGGTGGCAGTGTCGGTCGCTCCGGCCTTGTCGCGGATCGTGTAGGTGATTGTTTCCGCCCCGGCGGTGTTGATTCGCGGAGTGTACTTGACCTGATTGTTGACAATCTGGACGGTCCCTCGTTGGGCCCCGGTCGCGGAGATGATCGTCAGCACGTCGGTGTCCGGGGGCGGGTTGCCGAGGTCGTTGTCCGTGTCGTTGGCCAGGACGTTGACGGTGATTGCCGTCTGGTCGTTGGTCGCGGCAACGTCGTCGTTCGCCACCGGCGGGTCGTTGACCGAGTTGATCGTGACGTTGAACGTCGTGTCGGTGAACCCGCCATCCAGGTCGGTGGCGCGGACGGTAATCGCGCCGGTCCCGTACTTGTTGGCCGGATAAGTGAGGGTGAGGACGCCGTTCACGATGGCGGTGGTGACGGCCCCATTGGAAACGGTGTTGGACTGGACGGAGTACGTGAGCTGCGCGTCGGTGTCCTGGGCGTCGTCGTAGACCGCGTTCAGGTCGATCGTCGTCGGCGGGGCGTCCTCGTCCACCGTGACGTCCGGGATGCCAGTGCTTGTCGGGTTGGTGTTGTCGCCGCGGAACTGGGCGACCGCGAAGTCCGCGTCGGTCGGGCCAGACCGGCCGGCGATGTCCAGCTTGCCGTTCGCCTGGAGGTAGAGGGCGTTGATGACCGTGCCGGACCCGAACGTGTCGAACACCTTGCCGCCGGTCCCGAACGCGGCGTCGAGTGTCCCGGTCGTGGTGTACCGGGCCAATGAAAAGTTGCCCGGGCCGCTGGTCCCGGCGACGATGACCTTGCCGTCGGCCTGGATCCGGACCGCGGCCGGGAAGTCATCGATCGCCGCGAAGTCGGTCACGACCACCCCAAGGTTTCCGAAACCGGAATCCAGAGTGCCGTCCGACATCAGCCGAAACACGACGAAGTCGAAGTCCGGTGTGGGGGGCGTGTTGCTGAGGACGTAGCCGGTGACGACGACCTTGCCGTCGCCCTGGACGGCGGACGCGCTGAGCGTCACCCCCATAAGCGCCGGTGGGCGGTCCCACCGGCCGTCGCCGCCGAACGACGGATCGAGCCGGCCATCCGACAGGTAGCGCGCGATGCCCCCCTGGGCGGTCACCAGGATGCTGCCGTTGGCGCCGACGGCCACCGTATTCGGCACGTCAAGAAAGCCGGAGTCGACGAGCTTGCCGTCGAAGTCGAGGGACGTGTCGAGGCGGCCGTTCGGCAAGTACCGGGCGACGAGGACTCTGGCGCCGTCGTCGCCCGCAGCCACGATCCGGCCGTCCGGCATGACGGCGACGGCCCGGGCCCGGGCGTTGCCGGTCGGGAAGCTCGTGGTCACCCGGCCGTCGCCGTCGAACGTGCTGTCCGGGTTCCCGTTCGCGTCGAACCGGAGCAGGGCGAACTCGCCCCCCGCTTCGCCCACGGCCAGGATCTTGCCGCCCGGGTATGCCGCCAGGGCGAACACCTGATCGACGCCGTTGATGTCGAGGATCAGTGACCCGCCGTCGCCGAACGTGGTGTCGAGCGTCCCGTCGCGATTGAACCGGACCAGGCCGATGTCCCCGTCCGACTGGCCGGCGACGACGACCTTGCCGTCCGCTTGGGCGAGGACGGCGTTGCCGAAATCCTGTCGCGGCAGGTCGATCAGCCCGAAGTTCGTGGTCAGCCGGCCGCCGACCCCGAACGACGGGTCCAGGCTGCCGCTGTTGTCTAACCGGGCCAGGGCGAAATCGCCGGCGTTGTTGGACGAGGTCCCGGCGAGAAGGACTTTCGTCCCGGTGACCGCGACCCCGTGGGCCGTGTCCTGTTCATTGCCGAAGTCGATCGTCTGTTTGCCGTCGCCGCTGAATGACGTATCGAGGACGCCCGTCGCCGCGTTGAGCCGGGCCACGGCGAAGTCCTGCGTGCTGAGCGTGGAGGTCAGCCCGGCGACGACCAGCTTCCGGTTCGGCGGTGCGGTGGCGTCCAGGGCCAGGGCGAGCGCCTCCTCGTTCTGGCTGGCCGGGTCGATTGTCAGGACCAATCTCCCGTCCATGTCGAATCCCGCGTCCGGGGTACCGTCGGAGAGGAGCCGGGCCAGGGCGAAGTGGCCTCCGAGGCCGAAGGTATCAGTGGTCCCAGCCAGAAGGATGGCCGTGCCGTCCAGCGCCAGGGCACTGGCGCGGTCGTCCCCGAACCCGGCAATGTCGATGGTCGCCTTGCCGTCCGCGCTGAACGAGTTGTCGAACGACCCGTCGACCGCGTTGAGCCGGGCGACGGCGAAGTCGTTGCCCCCGAAGGCGGGCGAGCTGGCCACCCCGCCGACCACGATCCGCCCGGACCCGTCGATCGCGACGGCCGTGGCCACGGCGAATGGGAAACCCGGTCCGCCGGTGCCGAAGTCGAAGAACACCCGGCCGTCCGTGTCGAAGGAGTTGTCGATCGCCCCGTTCGGCATGTACCGAACCACGGCGAACGCGTCCAGCGCCGACGGCCGGCCGGTCGAGCCGGCCAGCACGATCTTCCCGTCCCCCTGGATGGCGACCCCCTGGGCGCCGCAGGATTGCGCGGTGCCCCCCGACCCGATTACCGAGGTCACGACAATTCCGTCGCCGTCAAACGACGTGTCCGGCGAGCCGTTCGCGTTCAGCCGGACGGCCAGGAACGACCGCGACGCGCCCGGGACGAAGACGTCGCCGGCGACAACGATCTTGCCGTCGGCCTGGATCGCGACGGCGAACGCCCGCTCGTCCGACCCGGCGTCGAGGAGCACCTTCCCGTCGCCGTCGAAGGTCGGGTCCAGCGAGCCGTCCGGGTTGTAGCGGTAGACGGCCAGGTAACTGACCGTCTCGGACGCGGTGAGCGTCCCGGCGACAACGATCTTACCGTCGGCCTGGACGGCCATCGCGTTGCCGGACTCTTGCGCGAGGACGTGCGTGAGCAGGCCCTGGGTGGCCTTGCCGTCGCCGCTGAAAGTGGTGTCGAGGGCGCCAGCCCCCGGGACGGCGCGGTCTTCGAGGGAGTCGAGACGCAACGGTGCGCGTCTGGTGCGAGTCAACATTGGTGTGTCCCCGACGTGTTCGGCCGAGAAGGGAGTGCCAGCCGGGCGACGGTATTGTTCGGGCGGCGGGGGGCCGAGTGGCCGCCCCGCCGATCAAGTGCTCGTCAGTTCGAGTACACGGTGGCGAAATTGGCTACGTTGAAGAAGTCGTTCGCGGACAGCGTGATGAACCCGTCGTCCTTCCCCACCTTGGCGGTGTTGGCATCGACGAAGCCGCCGGTCGCGGTCAACCCCTTGTCGAACCCGGCCGGGTTGTACAGGGTGATGAAGTCCCCGGTCGCAGTGTGGAACGCCTTGGCGATCGCGTACGCCTGGCCGCCGACCAGCCCGGCCGCCGGGCTTGCGGCCGCGGTCACCGTCAGCCACCGGTGGTCGGCCAGGGCATTGACCACGTCCGTGAAGGTGACCTGGGCCGGGACGTTGAACGCGGTCGGGGCCAGGTCGGTCAGGTCGGCGACCGCCTCCCCGGAGTTGGCGATGCCCGGGATGAGGGAGTCGAACGCCGTCTGGTCGATCCAGGCGAACGGGTCGAACGTGTTCTGGGTGCGGACCGCGAGCCGGGCCCGGGTGAACAGGATCGTCCAGAACTCCGGTTGCTCGGCTTTACTAGTCGCGGGCAGGAAGCGCTCGCCGGCGCTCGGCCGGGCGTCGTTGTCTGTCCAGGTGCCGTCGAAGTGAACCGGCACCCAGTTGAACCCGTCCGGGTCGCCGAGCTTGACCAGGAAGTCGCCGGTGCCGAGGTAACGGATCCGGCCGGCCAGGCTGTAGTCGGCCGGGTTGGCGGCGATGGCGGCCAGGCCGGCGAGGGTGTCGTCGATCCCGAGCTCAACCTCGGCGATGTCCTTGGCCTCGGCCTTGCCAAAGACCGGCTTGGACAGGTTGAACTCGTCCTTGTACGTGTCGAAGTTGGCCTCGTCTTTGGGATCGCCGGTCCCGGGGGCCGTGGTCCCGTGGCCGACGAAGAAGTCGCGGCCGAGGCCGCCGCTCTCGGTGTCCTGTCCGGCCCCGCCGACCATTGAGTCGCTGCCGGCCTCACCAAACAGCGCGTCGTTCTCGGCCCCGCCGAGCAGGGTGTCGTTGCCGCTGCCGCCGTAGACCTGGTCCACATCCGTCTCGCCGGCCCCGGTGTTGACGGTGTCTGGGCCGCCGACGGCCAAGTCATTTCCGTCCCCGCCCTCGACCCAGTCGTTGCCGACGCCGCCGTCCAGGTTGTCGTTCCCGGCCCCGCCCAGGATGATGTCG
>DATFWZ010000120.1:0-6690 GCA_035258765.1 Gemmataceae bacterium | reverse complement strand
CCCGATGTGTGCCGAGCCGGTGCGGAACGTCCGCAGCAATCCCGCGGGCGGCTTTCCGGGACTCTCGAGCATGCCGCCAGTCCTCAAGTGGGTCGTCGGCGGGATGGTCCTCGCGGTGTTGGGTGTCGCCGGGTGCTGCGGCATGGGCATGTGGCGCATGAACACGGTGATGCAGGAAGCCCAGGAGGAGATGGCACGGGCCCAGGCGCAGCGTGAAGCCGACCGCCAGGCGCGGCTCGTCGTGGTCAGCGCGGCGGACCTGTTGCGCGAGTTCCAGACCGACCCCGCGGCCGCGGAGCAGAAGTACCTGGGCAAGTATCTGGAGATTTCGGGCGTCGTGGAGCGGGTCGGGCACGCCCGGTACGAGGCGCCGTTCGTCATCCTGCACGGAGTTGAGGAGAACGCGAAGCTCAAGGTCGTGTGCTATTTCGAACTGACGGACCCGCAGGACGACCTGCGGATCAAGCGGTTGGGCAAGGGCCAAAAGATCACGATCCGCGGCGACTACGACGGGCGGGTCGATAATTTGCAAGTTCGGGAGTGTACACTGATTAAATGACTGCGCGCGACCGGCGGGAGGCAACCCACGCGGAGAGGAACCCATGAAGCGGGTCTTATTCATCCTTTTCGCCCTGTCGTCGTTGCCGCTTGCCGCCGCGGCGGGGGAACCCAAGGATCAAGTCCTTGCAAAGGAGGCGCTGCAAGAGATCAAATCCAAGTGGAAAGCGGCAGTAGACGTGGACGGCAACGACCCCGACTTCCCGGTGATCAAGCTGTCGTTTAGCAATTGTCACGCGGATGACGTGACCGACGCCGTCCTGGCCCGCTTGAAGGTCTTCCCCCGGCTCCGCGAGCTGACGATCAACTCGGAAGCCGTTTCCGACGACGGGCTGAAGCAGCTGCTCGAATTGCCTGAGCTACGAAAGCTTATCCTCATTCGCGTCCCGGTGACGGCCGAGGGGATCGGCACCTTGAGAGCCTTGCCGCACCTGCAACAGCTTACGCTCCGCCGAATGGCTATGAGCCGAGAGTCGGTAAAGGAGCTCAAGGAAGCACTGCCCCGGACAACCGTGGAGTGGATCGACAGGTGAAGCCCGCAGGCTCGGACGGGGACGGTTGAGAATGAGCACCCCGGACTCGCTTCCCTATCGCGCCAGCCTCGACGATTACCAACGCCAGGCCGAGGCGCTGTTCACGGCGCTCCAGTCGGGCGACGAGGCCGCGGCGTGGCGCTTCAAGTGGATGCACCCGCTCTTTCGCGGCAAGTCGGTGACCGACGTCCGGGCCGCGACGCTCGATCTCGCGGATGCGCAGCTTGTCGTCGCCCACGATTACGGCTTCGAGACGTGGTCGGACCTCGCGGAGTTTGTCGGTGAGGTCCGGGAGGGTGGCCCGGTCGAGCGCTTTGAATCCGCGGTGGAGGCGGTCGTCGCGGGGGACGTCGCGACGCTCCGGGCCATGCTCCGCGAGCACCCGGAGCTGCCCTGGGCCCGCTCGACGCGCCGGCACCACGCGACTCTCCTGCACTACGTCGCGGCCAACGGGGTCGAGGGCGGGCGTCAGAAGACCCCGGCCAACGCGGTCGAGGTCGCGAAAGTCTTGCTCGACGCCAGTGCCGAGGTCGATGCCCTGGCGGAGATGTACGACAACAAGTGCACGACGATGAGCATGCTGGTGTCGAGCTGCCACCCGGCCGAGGCGGGCCTGCAAGCCGCGCTCGCGGAGACGCTGCTCGACCACGGGGCGGCGCTCGACGGGCCGGGTTCGGCGTGGCAATCGGCCCTCATGACGGCGCTCGCGTTCGGATACCTGCCGGCGGCGCAGGCGCTCGCCCGGCGCGGGGCGCGGGTGGACAACGTGGCCGCGGCCGCTGGGCTCGGCCGGGTCGAGGACACCGCCCGACTCCTCGCCGCCGCCGATGCGCCGAGTCAACACGCCGCGATGGCGCTCGCGGCCCAACACGGGCACGCCGACGTTGTGAAACTGCTTCTTGACGCGGGGGAGGATCCGGACCGCTACAACCCGGACGGATTTCACGCCCATTCGACGCCGCTGCACCAGGCGGTGTGGTCGAACCACATGGAAGTAGTGCGGCTGCTGGTCGAACGGGGCGCCCGGCTGGATGTCCGCGACACGATTTATCAGAGCACGCCGCTCGGCTGGGCGGTCTATGGAGGGCGGACGGCGATCGCGGATTACCTGCGCGAACGGGGCGCGCCGAGTTGATGCTCTCGGTGGCGGCAGAATTCCGCTTCTGCCGCGCATGGGTAGATCCCGCCTGCCGGGCGGGACGTTTGGCTCGGTGGGGCGTCGAGCGGCGAACCAATGTGCCGCAGGCCGAAGCGTGAGCGAGGCCGCGGCGGTTCTCGCCGCGGCCTCGCTCACGCTTCGGCCTGCGGTTTCACGAGGAAAGCGTGGTCGCCGGGTTGGCCAGCTCAGGTCCCGCCCGGCAGGCGGGACCTACTTCTTCATTGCGGCTTGACGTAGATCCGCCACGACAACAGCTCGCCGGGCGCGCCCGTCCCCGTGTCCTCGATCCGCAGCTTCCATGTTCCGCGAGCATTCGTCCCGGTGAGACCGCCCAGCGCCTCCTCCGGCTGGAAGTCGCCGTTGAACGGGGCCAGACCGGTGCCCACGGGCGTGGTGGCCGCGTCCGCGAGGATCGTCCGGACGAAGTCCGGGCTTGACCCCCCGCGATGATCGATCAAGACGATCGGCGTCCCGTTCGGGGCGATCAGCGTCACCTTCAGATCGCCGACACTCGGGTGCGCGATGTTTAGCTCGATGGCGAGCTGGCCGATCGACACGTTGGCGGCCACCGCGATCGCGGAGGTGACGCTGCCCTGGCGCGGGATCTCCACGGGTCTCGGCCGCGAAGCGTAAACGTTGTTGTCGATCGTGTGCGTGAACGTCGCCGCGTCGGCGGGTTCGAGGAATCGGCCGTTGGCGTTGCCGTCAAGCGCGTTTCCGTACACGTCGGCGACCGCGGGGCCGATCTTCACCGCGTAATCCCCGGCCTTCGTCCACGCGGTCGTCGTGACGCGGAAGCGGGTGTTGTTCGTGCCGGGAAGCGGGACTATGGAACGCACCGGGACAATGCGGCCCGCGGGGTTGGTTACTTTCACGTCCCTCACGGAGACGGTCGCGGGATTCATCGGCACGCTGAAGTCAATGGTGAAGCTTCGAACCAAAGTCGCCAGGCTGCTCCCGGTTTCGTTGACCGGGGTGATTCCGACGACCGTCACCGGCTGTTTGGCCGCGTCGGTGGTCAGCGTGAGGCCCCACGAGTTGACTTCCCCGGCCGCACCCGGGTAGGCGTCGTTTACGCGGAGGATCCACGTCCCCATCGCGTCCTGGCCGACGAAGTCCGCGAGCGAACCCGTCGGCCGGAACACGCCCCGGAACGGGGCCGCGGCGGCGTCGATCCCGACGCCGGACCCGTCGTCGAACCAGGTGTTCCACAAGTTGTCCCCGTCGCCGCCCGGGCCGTCGAACAACGTCACGACGGTGTTGTTCGGCGAAACGAGCTGAATAGTCAGGTCGCCGTCGTACGGGTGCGTCAGATCGACGCGAACGTTGACGTCGTCGAGGCTGAGCGACCGGGCGATGGTGAGTGGGAAGTCGGTCGTGCCGGCGTCGGCGATCGCCCTGCCGGTCGTGTCGAAACCGAAGACCGACGCGGCATAGAAGTCCTCGACCTCGCCCAGGACGCCGTCGTTGTCCTGGTCGAGCGGCTTGGGCCAGATCGTGTGCACGGCCGGGGAGACGAATACGCGGAGGCCGCCGTCGCCCGTGAGCGCCTGCGGGCGGATAAGGACGTCGTACTTCGCGGTCGAGCCCTTCACCGGGCGGAAGCCAAGGACCGGGACCGCCGACCCGTCCGGCCCGGTCACCTTGATATTCGTCGGGGTCAGCGATTTGCGGTCGATCGGGACGTTGAATTCCAGGCGGAGGGCCGCCACCTTTCCCGCGGCCGAATCGACGGTGGTCACGCCGAGGACTCGCGGCGGGTCCACGGGGGGGACCTCGTGGATCGTGCCGGTGAACGAGTACTGGCCGAGGCTGGCGTAGTCCGTGTACCACCCGCTCCGACCGGTGCTGTCGATCCTGAGGAAGTACTCGCCGGTTGGGACGTCGGCGGTCAGGGTGGCGGAGAGCAGGCCGGCGGGGTTGGCCAAGGCGACCTGGTGGCCGGTGGCGTCGTAGAGGCTGGCCAGGACGTCGAGGTTGGGCCCGCGAGCGGCCGGGCGGACCTTGATTGTGATTCGCCCGGGGCCGGTCTCGAACCGGAAGAAATCGACGTCCGTCCTTTGCTCGATGATCCCCGAGCCGCTGATGGTCGTCGGTCCGGTCACAGTCGCGGGGGCGGCGCTGGCCCGGTCGTTGCCGTGGTCGTCGGGCACGTAGCCGAACCCGTTTTGACTGGTGATGATCGCGAGGTCGTCTTCCTGGTTGTTCGCACCGAAGTACTCGCCGCGACTCCATTGAACGAGCGGCTCGTAGTAACCGACGCCCATGATCGGGGCCCACCCGGTAGGCCCGGTCCCGTGCCCGGGGTAGTACTCCGCGAAGAAGCCGGTGGACGGGTTGTAATACCCGTCGTGGCTGAGCCCCAGCGTGTGCCCCACCTCGTGGCTGATGGCGTCGGCCGTGTACTTCTCGTGCCCGTTGGCTAGGTTATTCGGGAATACAAAGCAACACGTGTCCGTGCCCCAGGTAAACGACCCGACGAACGCGACGCCGCCGGCGGGGCCGCCGAGCCAGGCGCTGTTGCCGCCGATGCAGACCCGGATCGAACCGGCCGACTGCAGGCGAACGAGGCCCGGGTCCTCGGTGGTCACGTCCACGTCGAACGGGCTGAAGTCCTCGGCCACGCGCCGCCAGATTCCGCGGATGCGGGCGAGCTCCGTGAGCGTGAACGCCGGCCCGTTGCCGCTGATGTCGAATGCCGGAGTGGTAATCGACGGGGGCCCGGGGTTGTTCCACTCAGTGCCCGTCGTCACGTGGCCGTCGAAGTCCAGGTAGATGACGCAGGCCGCGCCCGGCCGGGTGTGCAAATGGAACGTGCAGGCCGGGTCGGCCCGGGTCGCGAATGAATCGACCGGGTTCGGCTCCGGCGTGCCGACGAACGGCGGCAGGACCTTGTAGCCCGCGCTCGGCACAGCCCGCGCTTCGAGCGGTTCGAGCCGGAGCCGGCGGGTTCGGGTTAGGCGAGAAGATTGTGCCGGGGCGAGAAGGGAGCGTTGGCCCAGCATGGAGCGTGCCCCGGTGTGTGACCCATGAGCGAGTCACACAATTTAGGACACTTTTCGGTGTGGGAGTCGCGCCCGACGCGGTCAGGCCAGCGCCTCGGCGATGACCTCGCCGCGGACGCCGGTGAGGCGCTGGTTCATCCCGGCGTGGAAGTAGGTGAGCTGCTCGTGATCGAGCCCCATGAGGCGCAGGATCGTCGCGTGCAGGTCGGACGTGTGGAACGGCTTTTCGACCGCGTTGAACCCGAGCTCGTCGGTGGCGCCGATCGCCTGGCCGCCCTTCACGCCGGCCCCGGCGAGCCACATCGAGAACCCGTACGGGTTGTGGTCGCGGCCCGGCTTGCCGACGCCCTCGCTCGTCGGCGTGCGGCCAAACTCGCCGCCCCAGATCAGGAGCGTCTCGTCCCAGAGGCCGGTGCGCTTGAGGTCCGCCATCAGGGCCGCGATCGGCTGATCGGTCTCGCCAGCGTGCAACTTGTGGTTGCCGATGCAGTCGGTGTGCCCGTCCCAGGTGTCCTCGATGTGCCCGCCGCCCGAGTAGAGTTGGACGAAGCGCACGCCTTTCTCGAGCAGCCGGCGCGTGACCAGGCACTTACGGCCGAAGTCGGCGGTCAACTTGTTGTCGAGGCCGTAGCGCTCGCGGGTCTTCGCGTCCTCCTTGGACAGGTCGACCACCTGTGTCGCCTCGGTCTGCATGCGAAACGCGAGCTCGTAACTTTCGATGCGGGCGGCCAACTCGGTGTCGCCGGGCCGGGCCTTGGCGTGCTCGTCGTTGAGGGCCCTGAGCAGGTCGAGCGAGTCGCGCTGTTGCCTGGGCGACACGCCCGGCGGGGTGGCGAGGTCGAGGAGCGGGCTGCCCTGGCCGCGAAAGAGCGTTCCCTGGTAGGCCGCGGGCATGAACCCGGCCGACCAGTTGGACGCGCTGCCGATCGGCCCGCCCCGGGGGTCGATCATCACAACGAACGACGGCAGGCTGTCGTTCACGGTGCCGAGCCCCTACGAGAGCCACGACCCGAGGCTCGGCTTGCCGACCTGGACGGTGCCGGTGTTGAGCTGCAGGCATCCGCCGGCGTGGGCGGCCGTGTCGGTGTAGAGCGAGCGGATGACGCACAGGTCGTCGGCGAACTTCGCGGTGTTCGGGAAGAGGCTAGAAATCGGCAACCCGCTCTTACCGTGCTTGGTGAACAGGAACGGGCTCTTCATCAGGTGCCCGACAGGCCGGCCGTTGGACCCGACCTTGGTCTTGCCCGTGTACGGCTTGCCGTCGAACTTCTCGAGGGCCGGCTTCGGGTCAAACGTATCGACCTGGGACGGCGCGCCGTTCATGAACAGGAAGACCGCGTGCTTGGCCCTGGCGGGGAAGTGCGGCTTCTTGAGGGCCAGCGGCTTGTCGGCGGCGCGGGCGAAGAAGCCATCGCGCGAGAGCAGATCAACGAGG
>DATFWZ010000119.1:0-3378 GCA_035258765.1 Gemmataceae bacterium | reverse complement strand
CGGGGCGGTCCTGGGCATCGACCTGTTCAGCCACAGCCTGGTCTGGGCGGCGAACTACAAGAGCAACAAAACGGCGCGCGGCCCGGTGATGGGGGAGGACATGGGGTTCCGCGGCCGCGGCGGGTTGATCCAGCCCGGGATGAGTCAACTCGGCTACGAGACGGCCATGGAGCGGTGGCACGCCAGCGCCCCGATCATCGTCGGGTCCAAGGTCGTGTTCACCGCGTTCGACTCGAACACCTGCGAGTGCGTGGACCTGCACGACGGCCGGCCCGCCTGGAAGACGCCGATCACGAAGCAGGAGAGCGACCAGTACGTGGCCGGGGTGTTCGACGACAAGGTGATGATCGTCGGCAAGGGGTACGTCCGGTTCCACAACCTGCAGACCGGGGCCCAGATCAAGGACGCCCTCCCGACCGGCGTGCCCACCGGCGTCGGCGTGGCCACCAAGGACCTGTACTTCCTGCCGATCAAGGCGGCCAAG
Organism: Gemmataceae bacterium; assembly: GCA_035258765.1. Classification (GTDB taxonomy): domain Bacteria; phylum Planctomycetota; class Planctomycetia; order Gemmatales; family Gemmataceae; genus SIAJ01. The sequence continues at coordinate 2,894 of DATFWZ010000119.1, read as the reverse complement.
GACAAGAGCAACGAGCCGGGGATCGTCGCCATCGACCCGAAGACGATGCAGGTCAAGGGCACTAGCCGGTCGCGGAAGAAGGAGCCGGCCGGGAACCTGCTCTTTTACGACGGCGACGTCTACTCGGTCACCCCGACCGCCCTGTCCAGCTTCCCGCAGCTCGACACCAAGATCAAGGAGACCCAGGACCTGCTGGGCAAGAACGAGAAGGACCCGCAGGGGCTATTGAACCTGGCCATGCTCCAGCACGACGACGGCCGGCTGCAGCCCGCGATCGACAACTACCGCAAGGCCCTGGTCAACAACCCGCCCGAAGAGACCCGCGCGAAAGCCCGGGAGAAGCTGTTCGAGGCCATCACCGAGCTGTTGCAGAACGACTTCAACGCCGGCGAGAAGCTGCTCGACGAGTACAAGACCCTCTGCAAGGTGGAGGTCCCAGTGATCGCCACCGAGGCCCAGAAGAAGATGCTCGAGGAGGAAGAGCTCCGGCGCAAGTCCAACTTTTATTGCCTGGTGGCCAAGGGGAAGGAGACCCAGGGCAAGCTGTTGGACGCGTTCGACGCGTACATGGCGTTCGGCACTCTGGTCGGGAACAAGGAGATGGTGTCGGTGATCGACGAACCGAACACCAACGCCCGGCCGGACGTGTGGGCCCGCGGCCGCATCCAGAACATGATCCGGAAGGCCACCCCCGACCAGCGCAAGCCGCTCGAGGACAAGGTAGTCGCCGAGTGGAAGAAGGTCCGGGAGGCGAACGACCTGGAGGCGCTGCGCGGGTTCGTCAAGGTGTTCGGCGGCATGTTCGAGGCCGGGACGGACGCCAAGATCACCCTGGCCGACAAGCTCGCGACCACCGGGAACGACGAGGACGGGCGCGAGGCCGAGTACATGCTCCTGGCCATCCGCGACGGCGACGACCCGACCGCCTCGGCCAAGGCGACCGAGGCTCTGGCCCGACTGTTCATTCGCAAGGGGCTGCTCGATGACGCCGTCGGCATGTACAGCGAGCTGGGCAAGCAGCACGCCAAGACGGTCGTCCGCGACGGAAAGACCGGGGCCGAATTCTTCAACGACCTGATTACCGACAAGCGGTTTCTGCCTTACCTGGAGCCGCCGACGGTGACCTGGAACTTTCCCAAGCTGAAGGCGACCGAGGCGGCGGCCGGCGGCGTGTCCGCGGCCCGGATGAACGTCATGGACGTCCCGGTCGGCCCGGACGCCCTGCCGTTCTTCCGCCGCCACCGGCTGGTCATCGACATGCAGGGCCGCGGCGCCCAGGGGTGGGCCCTGCGGGTGATTGACCGGGTGACCGAGAAGGACGAGTTCATCTCCCGCGGGTTCGGCTACCCGCAGTGGATCTACATGTTCCAGCAGAACAACATCCCATTCCGGATGGTGCAGGTCAAGGGTCACGTCGCCGTGGTGACCAGTCACGGCAGTGACCAGCGGAATAACCTGCCGCTGGCCAAGGTGTACGCCTTCGACCTTTCGGACAAGTCGCCGGAGAAGAAGGTCCTCTGGGAGCTGGACCTGTTCGGCAACACACCGAGCCCGGCGATCCAGAACGGGGTGATCAACCAGCAGGTGGAGTCGGACGGCATCCGGCTCACCTACCAGGACGGGTGGTCCACCAAGGTGGGGCAGCAGTGGGTGGTCGAGGCCACCTACTCGGTCGTCCTGACGAAGGACGGGCTGGTCGCCAAGGACAACGCCCGCGGGACGGTCCTGTGGACCAAGTCAAATGTCTCCCCGCGGACGCACATGATCGGGGACGGGGAGTTCGTCTTCCTCTACGACCAGAACCCGGACGGCGCGGTGTCCCCGGTCCGGTGTTACCGGGCCGCCGACGGGGTCGAGGTCACGGTCCCGGACTCGTCCGGGGCGTTCACCAGCTCCAAGCGGGCCAAGTTCTACGGCCGCAAGGTCCTGGCGTTTGATGACGACCCGGGCAAGAAGTCGCTCCGTCTGTACGACCTGTACACGGGCAAGGATCTTTGGAAGAAGGACCTGGGCGGGGAGGGCTGGCAGCTCCGCAGCGAGGACGACGCGTTCACCGGCTACGTGACCCTGGCCGGGGACGTGGTCATCCTCGACGCCATGAACGGCAAGGATGTCTTCAAGGGCAAGCTCGACGAGGCCAAGAAAGGCAAGCACCTGGAAAAGATCAACGACGGGACGCTGTTCGTGGACAACGAGCGGTTCTACGTCATGCTCAACCGGCCGGTCGAGGGGAACAACCGGTTCAACTACCAGGCGGCGTTTACCCAGAACATCCAGTCGGTACGGGTCAGCGGCCACATGTACGCGTTCGACCGGGCGTCGGGGAAGCGGCTGTGGTTCACGGACGAACAGCTGGACGACATGAACATCTCGATGGAGATGTTCGGCGACCTCCCGCTCATCTTCGCGGCGTCCATGTACAACAAGTTCGCCGCCAACGGCAACTTCGAGGGCCAGTTCACCAAGTTTGCGGCCCTGGACAAGGCGACCGGGAAGCTGAAGTACGCCAAGGCGCTCGGACAGCAGGCGCAATACTACGCGATCGTCGCGGACCCGAAGGCGGGGACCATCGACGTGCTGAACTACAGCGGGCAGCGCGTGCGATTTGCCCCCGACGACGGGAAGCCGGTCGGGGCGAAGGAGGGCGGGCCGGGTTCGGTCGGCACCGCGGCCCCGAAGACCCCGGCCCCACCGGGGGGTGTCGCCCTGCCGGCGATCAAGATTAAGAATTGACCTGATCGGGCGAGCCGGGAGTGTGCGCGACCGGAGTGAGAGACTCGGGTCGCGCACGCTTCCGGCTCGCCTTTTCCGGTTGTGAAGATTGCACCATCACGTCGCCGCCAATACGATACTCGTTAGACGACCGGTCGGGGGTATGGTCGTTCCCGCGGCGT
>DATFWZ010000118.1:0-6582 GCA_035258765.1 Gemmataceae bacterium | reverse complement strand
CCGCGGACGTGAACCGGGCCGAGACCGAAGTGAGCCTGCGGCGACTCGAGCGGCAGGACTTGACGGCGCGGGCCCATGTGTCATCGGCCCGACTGGTCCGGCTCCTGGTGCTGGACCCGACCGTCACACTGGTCCCGGCCGACTCGAACGTGGTCCTGATCGAACTCTTCCCGGCCGACGCGGGCATCCCGCAACTGGTCGAGCAGGCCGTACGCAGCCGGCCGGAGTTGGAAGCAGCGGCCGCCCGAATCGAAGCTGCTGATTTGCGTTCCCGCCAGGCCCGATACGCCCCGCTTTTCCCGAAGCTGCAGGCGGACTACGTCGGCGGCGAATTCGGCGGCGGCAAGAACGGGGCCATCTCCAACCTCGAAAGCCGTGGGGATCTGAGCGCTCAACTCTTCTGGGAATTGCGGGGGCTCGGTTTCGGCAACGTCGCCGACACGCGTCTGCGCGAGGCCGAGCGAGACCGGGCCGTCCTGACGGGCGTGGCCGCCCGGGCCGAGGTCGCGGCCGAGGTTGTGGAGGCGGCACGGACCGCCCAGGCGCGCCGTCAGAGCGTAGCCGATGCCCGGAAGGCGACCGAGGAGGCCGCAGAGATGTTCCGCAAGCTCTCCGCGACGTCGTTCGGGATGATTGGCGGGAAAGGTCAGTTCGACGCCCTCGAGCCGCTCACGGCCGTGCAGGCCTTGAATCAGTCTCGGATTCAGTATCTTGCCGCGGTAGTGGAGTTCAACCGGGCCCAGTTCCGGTTGATGCAGGCCGTCGGACAGCCCGTAACTGCCCAGACCGATTTGACTCGGCCGTGATTTCGCATCGAAGGCGAATTCGTGCCGGTCCCGTCGCCGGGCCCGACCACTCGGCGCGACGGCCGCGACCGAATTAACCACCTTGGAGACTGGCGAGCGCCTGACCGAACCCCCGGTCGGTGCCGCCCGCGGCTGGAGACGTCATTTCATCAATGCAGGTCAGGCATACGAATATGGAAGGGCGCTTTGCAACTGGCCCGGGGTTTGCTACGAGTGGTGGGATTCCCGGCCCGCTCCTTCGGGGCGGAGCCGATTCAGGTTCCCACGTGCGAGGTGTCCCATGCTACGCTGGGCGCTGATCTTCCTGGTCGTGGCCATTATCGCCGCGATTTTCGGCTTCGGCGGAATCGCGGGCGAGGCGGCGTGGATCGCAAAAATACTCTTGTTCGTGTTCCTGATCCTGTTCATCATCAGTCTGGTGATGGGCCGGCGCGGTGAACCCATTCCCTAGATTTGTGAGTGCCGGTGCCGGCCTCGCCCCTTGCGGGCACGGGCCGGCGCCGGCGCTCACATAACCCGATCTTCCGCCCAGGCATGACGTCGGCCGGTGAAGAATTCCTTGTACTCGGCGTCCGTCGGCACCTGAATTGTGTGCGGGTCGAAAGCCGTGTTGACCGCCCGGAGCAGGGCGACGACGTCCGCGTCCGCGTAGCCGATCCCGCGAATTTCGAAGTAGTCCTCGTTCACGTCGAAAACTTGTAGCCGGTCGGGGAAGACGTGCACCTTGCGCAGCGCCCGCAGCTCCCACCGCGTCCGCTTCAGGAACTCTAGCGCCAGGTCCAGGTCACCAGTGTAGTCGTGAGATTCAAGGGGCTCGGTCATGGGAGTCGTCACATAGGTCCTATAGGACGTATGGGTCCTATGGGTCGTACGGGAAGAGCCACCAGCTCACCGTTAGCGTAGCCCGGCCAATTCCTGCAGCAGCCGCCAGTTCTCCAGCCGGTCCTGCTTCGCCGCGAGCAGGGTCTGCGACGGGTTCCCGTCCTTGTCAAAGTGCTTCGCGAACCGGCCCTCGCTGCGGGCGAAGTCGATAAACGTCACTTCCTCGTTCGTCTTCGGGTTCAGGAACCAGTCGCCCTTCATGTTCGGGTTGCCCATCAGCGACAGTCGCGTCTTGATCGTATCGCCGGCTCGCGGATCGTAAATGAGCATGGGGAACGCTCGGGTATCCACGGCCAGCCGGGCCTGTTCTCCGGCCATGTTGTCCGCGACGCCGTGCTCCGGCTGGCACGTGGTGTAGCACGCGACGATCGCCGGCCCGTCGAACTCCATCGCCCCAAGAACGGCTTTGTAGAAGTGGTTGATGTGCGCGGCCGTCGTCTGGGCGACGTACGTCCGCGGGTGCATCATGGCGATCTGGGCTATTTCCTTCCGCCGCTCTTGCTTGCCGCCGAACACGCTGCCGTGGACCGACATCTTGGTGTTCTGGCCGGTGAAGCTGGCCGTCGAGGCCTGGCCGCCGGTGTTGGAGTACACCTGCGTGTCCAGCACCAACACCTTGATGTTCATCCCGCTGGCGAACATCCGCGACAGGGCCTGGAAGCCGATGTCGTACATTGCCCCGTCGCCGCCGACGATCCACAGCGGTTTCTTCTGCCAGCCCATCTGGTCCCAGCGCATGCGGACGCCGATCGCGTACGTCGGGGCGTTCTCGAAGAGGGAGTTGGTCCACGGGACCATGTACGGGTTGTATGGGTATGTCGAGGTGTAGACCGTGTTGCACCCGGTCGCGGCGACGATGCCCCAGTCCTCGCCAACCTTCGAGCCGACCGCGGCGCACATCATCCGCAGGGCGGTCCCCTCGCCGCAGCCGGCGCAGGATCCGGCCCCGCCCGTATAGATGAGCGTCTGCTCCTTGAGCATCATGTCGATGAGCAGGTTGCCCGAGATGTACTTCTCGTTCGACGGGCCGATGTCCTTGAAGATGCGGTGGCTCTTGCGGGTCTTGACCATCACCTCGTCGGTCTTCGCGACCATCTTCAGGGCGTGGTCGTCGCACACCGTCACGCACTCGGCGCACCCCTTACACTTGGAGGGGTCGATGATGATCTGAAACATCCCGCCGACGCCCTGCTTCTTCTTCCCACCGTCATAGTACTTCTTGGTCTTGGACCACTGGGCCCGGTACATCTCCCGGTCAGCCTCGGGGATGGCCTGGAGCCTGGCCTCCCACTCATCCTCGCCGAGCACCTTGCCGAGGATGGCGGTGTCCGGGCACTCGGTGACGCAGTCCATGCACCCGGTGCAGTTGGCCGGAATGTACTCGGGGATTTCCGGGGCGATGTAGGAGAAGTCGCGGAGCGACGCGGTCCCGGCCGGGATGAGCGACCGGGCGACCGACAGGTCGGCCGGGAGCTGGCTCTCGCCGTACCCCTCCTCGTACCCGCGGATGATCCGCTCGTTGAAGTCGTGGACGTCGAGGACCGGCAGGGAGACGAGCTTGTACGCCCGGTCCACGGTGGTGCCGTAGCAGTTGTTGTTAAAGGGGTCCTTCTCGCTGGCCTCATTGAGGGAGGGACCGGCGTGGGGGGTCGCAATCATAATCGGGAACTCCCGGGAGAGTTTGTCGTTTGCGGCGGGCGGCTCATTCGTTGCCTTCCGCGAGTCCCGCGACTCGCTGGACCACCGGCATGAGGTCGTTCAATTCTTCGATTCGGAGCATGCGAATGTCGCGGACGGAGGCCGCGAACCAAGGCAGCCGGGTGGTCAGGTCGATGACCGCCACCATGACGGTCGCGGCCGTGACCGCCGGCCCTCCGAAATACACGCTGCCCTGCTGCCACTGGAACTGGTGTTCCTCCAGCACCCGCCGGATTTCTAAATAGGCGTTGTTGTACGGGTCGCCGTAATGGATCCGCAGTTGCTCGATGTCCATATCGAAGGCGATGGCGTACACAGTACCCTCGCGCTTGAAGTCGGTGGGCAGTCCGGTTCGGATCGGACTCGGCCGTGTCTCGCGGATCGTCGCCGTGGCCATGCCGTACCTCAGTCGTTGATCACGCCAGTAATTAACTGTTGATCACTGACGCCGGAATCTCCTTCATCTCCCCATACCCGCGTTTGATGCAGGTCATGTTGTCCTGCACGACCTGTGCCCCGCGCTTGCCGAAGTACTTGGTCAGCGCCTTCTCCACCCCCGCGTACACCTGCTCGTCGGACATTTCCGCTTCCTTGACGTACGGGGTCAGCTTCAGGAACGCACCAAGGAGAACGATCCCCTGCATGCGCATCTGCAGGTCCGGCTCGCTCGCGACCTCGCGGGCGATTCGCACCATGTCGCAGTAATAGATGTGGATTTTCTTCTCCCGGAGTTCCTTCCGGTTGGCCTCCGGGATCCGCTTCCACACCTCCACCGGATCGGCATACGGCGACTGCATGAAGATTGCCCCTCCGGGCACGAGACCATGCAGCGTCAGCGGGCTCAGGATCGCGGTCGGGTCGTTGATGCACAGCAACTCGACGCGATCCAGCTCCGAGTGCATGTTGATGTGCGTCTCGGCGATGGTCAGGTAGTACGTCGTCGGCAGGCCCTTCTTCTCGGAGCCGTACTTCGGGTACGCCTGGACGTCCTTGCCGAAGACGTTGCCCGCGATGGTCGCGATCACCTTGTTGGTGGTCACCGACCCGAACCCGCCGACCGAGTGGCCGCGCATCGAGAACCCACCCGTCGGCCGCAGGTCCGGGTCCTCGGTCCTCTTCAGGGCCAGGGCGTGGTCGATGCCGACGCAGAAGAAGTCCTGCCCGTCGGTCTGCATGTTGTGGAACGCCGCGATGATGTCGCCCGGGCGGACGTCGCGGCTGCCGAGTCCCGCGGCCCCGTGGTAGATTCGCGGGACGCGGGCAACCTTCTCCTGTCCGTTCTGCCCGGTGACCGCGTCGCAGAACGCGGCCTTGATCTCGCGGGTCAGGTGGTTGCCCGTGGTCGAGAGTGGGTCGTCCATCCGCTCGAACACGGTAAACGCGTGGCAACCCTTCAGGGCCTCGACGATTGCCTGGGCGGGGAAGGGGCGGAACACGAACACCGTGAGGCACCCCGCCTTGACGTTCTTCTTCTCCCGCAGGTAATCGACGGTCGCCTTGGCCGTTTCCATGTAGCAGCCCATGCCGACGAGGATGTAGTCCGCGTCCTCGCACCGGTAGGGCTCGACGTACCCGTACCGCCGGCCGGTCTTCTTGGCGAACTCGTCGAACGCGTCCTCCACGGCCGGGGCGACGCGGTCGTAGTACCAGCGCTGGGCAATCTTGCCCTTCATGTACGAGTCCTGGTTCTGGACCACGCCCGACATCACCGGGTTGGCCGGGTCCATCAGGTTCGTCAGCTTCTGCTTCGGGTCGCCGATGTACTCCTTCATGAACTCCAGTTCGGGGAGCCGAACGGTCTCGACCGTGTGCGTCGTCAGGAAGCCGTCCTGGACGTTGAAGAACGGGGTGTGCGTCGCCTCCGCGGCCCGGCGGGCGATGAGGCAGAAGTCGCCGGCTTCCTGCGCGTTGCGGGCGAACAGCATGCCCCAACCGCAGTCGGCGACCGACATGACGTCGTCGTGGCCGGCGTGGACGTTGAGCCCCTGGCTGGTCAGGGCCCGCGCGCCGATGTTCATCACCACCGGCAGCCGCTTGCCCGCGATCGTGTACAGGACCTCCTTCATGAGCACGAGACCCTGGCCGGAGGTGAAGTTGGTGACCCGGCCGCCCGCGACCGCGAACCCCTCACAGACGGCCGCGGCGGAGTGCTCGGACTCCGGCTCGAAGAACATGAGGGTGTCGCCCCAGAGGTTCTTGCCGCCGCTCATGACGGAGGCGTTGAACCCGCCGCCCATGGTGGTCGAGCTGGTGATCGGGTAGGCCCCCGCGGCCTGGCTGATCCGGACCTCGACGTGGACGACAGCCTCGGCCCCGTCGCACGTGGTCGGGATCCCGGGGTACTGGTACTGCGGCCGAACCGGCTCCCGGGTGGGCTCGGTGGTGCGAACGGGGCCTGGTGCAACGGCAACACTCATAAGAGACCTTTCTGGCGCCAGAAATCCTTAAGACCAATGGCAGACACCGCGACCACTACGCCCGGGCCCGCGCCCGGGGGGCCCGCCGGAAGACCAGGCACAGGTACCGGCGGTCGTCCACGCTCGGGAAGGCGGACAGCCGCCGGCCCGACCCGATCCGGCCCGGGCACCAGCGCAGGACTCCGCCCTCGACGTGGTAGATGCACGGGGCGACCTGGCCCTTGTGGTCGGCCGGCCCCTCTTCAATCAGCATATCCATCTCGCCGGGGGCGAGCTTGAACGTGCCGATGTAGATGTCGCCGCCGACGAACTCGAACGAGAACCGGCTCCCGGCGATCAGAAATCGGGCCTCGCACGGCCCGGCGACGGAGGTCCACACCCCCTGGAGCTGGTCCAGGTCGGACCGGGTTTTCGCTTCGGCCGGCGCGACGGCAGGCATGGCACGTCTCCTGTCACGAACAGGGGGAGAGGTCGGCGGCCGGCGAACCATGGGGATCGGGCCACCGGGGATTCGGGACCGATGGGTGCAATTTCGCCAAAGCGCTGTACGTGCGGGCACTGGCCGGATTATAACCCAACGGCCGGGGGTCGCAACGGAATATTGGGCTGTGGGCGAGGGTGTGAAAGGACCGACGGGCGGGTTGGCATCCGTCTCCGCTGATCGGGGGAGGTTTTATCCAGGCATGGCCTTCTTCCCGGCCGGCAAGGTTGTCGGCCGCGGCACCGAGCGGGGGACTTGCTAGGCGGCAAGAACCCCACCAACCGCACTTTTCAGGAGT
>DATFWZ010000117.1:0-3739 GCA_035258765.1 Gemmataceae bacterium | reverse complement strand
TGAAGTCCTCGTTCGGCCCGAACTGGGTCGGGTTGACGAAGACCGACACGACCGTGAAGTCACACTCAACGCGCGACGCCCGGATGAGGGCTGCGTGGCCGGCATGCAGTGCGCCCATGGTCGGCACGATGCCGATCTTTTTGCCGGCCACTCGCGCCGCGGCGACGGTCGCCCGCGTCTCGGCGATAGTCGTCACAATCGGGGGTAGCATGGCACTCTCGGCCCGTCAGCGGACTCCGCCGGGCGGTACGGCCCGTCCAAGTAGCTGTTCGAGATAGGATCGGGTTTCGGTCGCACCGAGCTGAAGCTCCGCGGCGACACCGAAGACGATTGCTCGGGCGGCTTCATACTTGGACTCGTCGGCCACGATCTCGATCTCGATGAAGCGGCCGACGGACTCGACATCGTCCAGGCTGGCGTGGATCGTGAAACCGTCCCGTGTCCACTCGTAGATTCGCCGCCGTTTGCGCACGACCGCGACGGGCCGGTATCCCAGATGCCCGAACAGTTTGAGGAACGCCGCCGCCGGGCCGTCGCCGGGCGGGCAGGGGACTTCCAGCTCGGGACGCGTCTTGGACTTCGCGTCGTGCCGGGGGCCCTTGTAGGTCAGGAACGTCTGGTCGCCGATCCGGCGCAGGCGCAGCGCCTCGTCCGTGCGCGCGAAGTCGCGGTCCGGAGCGTTCAGGTAATGATCCGCCTCCGCGTGATCGGCGATGACTGCGGCGCCCCACTCGCGCAATCGCGTTTCGACCGCTTCCGGGTCTGTGAGTCGATACTTAGCCTCAACTTCGAGCATGGCCGGGTTTCCCCACCGTCCGCGAAAGGGCGCACGTAGAATGTACGAGATTCCCGGGAAAGTACACCAGTGAGCGGAGGGCCGATGCCCAGATTCGTCACCGCCGGCCGGATCGGCGACATCGCCGACGGCGAGGCCCGGACGGTCGCTGGCCAGGGGAAGGTCGTCGCGGTCTTCCGCGTCGGCGATCGCTACTTCGCCATCGACGACATGTGCCCGCACATGGGGTCGTCGCTCGCCGGGGGGTTCGTCGAGGACGGCATCGTCACGTGCCCCTGGCACTACTGGCGCTTCCGGCTGGCCGACGGGGCCTGGGCTGACAATCCGCGGATCAAGATCGGCTGCTACCCGGTCCACGTCGTGGCCGACGAGATCCGCGTCGAGTTGCCGGACGCCCCCGCGTCGGCCCTCCCGCTCGCGCCGACTGCTTGTGACGGTTCGCTTGACGAGCCCGCGGGCGGGCGGTAGGCTGTCCCGGAATTCCGCAAGATTACGGGACTTGCGGCGAATCTCCGGATGACGCTCTCCGGCAACTCTAACCCCGCTCCACTCAATGTCCACCCCCGAAGCCCCGCACCCGGCCCCGGCGACGGCCCCCGCGGGCAAGGGCCCCGCGTACGAGGAGATCCGAGTGTACAGCCACTCGATGCTCTTCTACTGGTGGCCGGTCTGGCTGTTCGGGTTCCTCTTCGCGCTCATCACCTGGATGGACAACTACCGCATCGCGGTCGTCCCGGGCGACACCGCGTACATGGTGAAGAGCAAAGGCGCGGACGGGAAGGACCGCGCCCGCGTCGATCTCGGCGACGGCCATCAGATGGCGAATGTGACCGACAAGGCGACCGACGAGCAAACGCAGAAGTACGACCAGGCACACCCCGGCCGGGGCGCGAACGACGAGTTGTACCGCATCAAGCCGCGGCTCAGCGCCAAGTCGTGGATGGGCCCGCTCTACCTGATCATCCTGTTCCTGGTGATCATCATCACGAACGTCCCGCTTCGCGGGCTGTGGTCGCTGGTCGTGATGATCGGCCTGGTCGTATTGGCCCTGGTCATCAGCCTGTTCAACTGGTGGGACGACATCTTCGACGCCCTCTATGGGCTGCACGTGTTCATCAACCTGGCCGGCTACCTGTTCCTGGCCAGCGTGCTGTTCATTGTCTGGGCGCTGGCGGTGTTCATCTTCGACCGCCGCTCGTACATCATTTTCACCCCGGGTCAGATTCGCGTCTGCGAGGCGATTGGGACGCGCGAGCGGACGTACGACACGACCGGGATGACCGTCGAGAAGTTCCGCGACGACTGGTTCCGGCACATCTTCCTGGGCTTCGGCAGTGGCGATTTGAGTGTCCGGACCGCGGGGGCCGATCGGCACGAGATCCTCATGCCCAACGTCGCCCTGATCGGCTTCAAGATCGACCCGATCCAGCAGCTGATCCGGCAGCGGCAGATCGAGACCGTGCCGAACCGACAGGCGTGAGCCAGTCCCACGAAACGCATGCGGCCCCGGCGAATCGCCGGGGCCGTATGCGTTTGATCACTATCGATTACTTTTCCTTCTCCTCGAGCGGCACCTTGATCATCTGCAGATAGTACCCCTTCTTGGGATCCTCGGCCTTCTCGGCGAGGAGTTTCTCGGCCGCGCTCCGCTGGCTGTACGGGAACGTCTCGATTTGCTTGCTCGAATTGTCGAAGATCACCCAGATCGCCTTGTGGCGGACGACCTTCTTCGTGGACCGGGACCGCTTCGGGGCCGGGGCCTTCTTGGGCTTGGGCGGCTTCTTCTTTTTCTTCTTGGGTGCGTCCTCGTCGTCCTCGTCGCCGCCTTCCTCCTCGCCTTCCTCCTCGGCCTCGGCCTCGGCTTCCCCTTCCTCCTCCTCGCCTTCCTCCTCGTCTTCCTCTTCCTCCTCCTCTTCCTCGGTCTCCTCAGCCTCGGCCTTCTCCTTTTCGCCCTCTTCCTCGTAGTCGCCGCGCTGGGCCTTGCGGTCGATGGTTCGTCGGCGGCCGGCCATGCCTACCTCCTCGCGGACTCGTTCGTCGGTGTTCGGACAACTCCTTTAGGCTAAGGGCCGCCGTCCGGGCCGGCAACCCTCGCGACTGGGTCAGTTGACCGCCCCGGCCCGCGCCTTTAGGATGGGACGGGCAAGTCTCTCGGGACCGGCATCCGGATGCTCACCAGGCGTATCATTTCCTGCCTCGACGTGGACCGCGGACGGGTCGTCAAGGGGACGAACTTCGTCGGCTTGCGCGACGCGGGCGACCCGGTCGAGGTGGCCCGGCGCTACGAGGCCGAAGGGGCCGACGAGCTGGTCTTCCTCGACATTTCCGCCAGTCATGAGGGCCGGGCCATCCTGCTCGACATGATTCGCCGCGTCGCCGAACAGGTGTTCATGCCGTTCACGGTCGGCGGCGGCATCCGCACCCTGGACGACGCGACCCAGATCATCCAGGCCGGGGCCGAGAAGGTGAGCATCAACTCGGCGGCCGTAAAGACGCCAGATTTGGTCACGCAGGTCGCCCGGAAGTTCGGCCGTTGTGCGACAGTAGTGAACATCGATCCGCGACGTGTGATACGCAGCGGCCGGGAGTTTTGGGAGGTTCACATCAATGGCGGACGGACACCGACCGGCCTGGAGGCGGTCGAGTGGGCCCGGGAGGTTGAGCGGCTCGGGGCCGGCGAGATCGTGCTGACGTCCATGGACGCGGACGGGACCAAGAACGGGTACGACTTGCCGATGACCGAGGCGGTCAGCCGGGCGGTGAACATCCCTGTGGTCGCGAGCGGCGGCGCCGGAAACCCCGAGCACCTGCGGCAGGCCCTCGCCGCCGGGGCCGACGCGGCCCTGGCGGCGAGCATCTTTCACTACAACGAGTACAGCATCCCGGCGACCAAGCAGTATCTGGCTGAGCGGGGCATCCCCGTCCGAATTGTCACTCGACTAA
>DATFWZ010000116.1:0-4999 GCA_035258765.1 Gemmataceae bacterium | reverse complement strand
CCCGTCGTGGCGCGAGGCGTGTGACGTGCTGCACGCGGAGCTGGACAGGCTCCCGGAGCAGTTTCGCCGGCCGCTGGTCCTTTGCTACCTGCGGGGACTGAGCCGCGACGAGGCCGCGCGTCAGCTCGGCTGGAGCGCCGGTGTATTCAAGGGCCGACTGGAGCGCGGCCGGTCGCGGCTGCGCGTCCGGCTCAAGAGGCGCGGTCTCACGCTCTCGGCCGGACTCCTCGCCGCGATCGCCACGTCGACTGTCGGTGCCGTCCCGCCCCGGCTGGTGCGCGCCGCGATCAACGAACAAGTGTCCCCAATTGGCCAGGAACTCGTGCGCGGACTGCGCGCTGTCCCCGCCGCATCGACATGGAAGGCGATGGGCCTTCTCGGCCTGGCCGTCGGGCTCTTGGTCGCAATCACCGCGGGCGACCCGGCAAAACCGGCCGCCGCCGGACAGCCCGCGCCGCCGCCGGCCGTCGCGAAAAAGAAGGATGAAGTGAAACCCGTTGCACCGGTCCAGGCCGAGCCGGTGCATGTGAGGGGCCGAGTCCTTGGCCCGGACGGCAAGCCCGTGCCCGGGGCCAAGCTCCACGTTCTCGACGGCGGCGGCCGTCACGACGCGCCGCAAGCATCGACAAATGCGGACGGATCGTTCTCCTTCCGCCTCGACCCGCCGCCGATTAGTTTCCACCACCGATTTCTTGTGGCCACCGCTCCCGGGTTCGGTTGCCACTGGTCGATAGTCCCGGCCGTCCAAACCGATCGCGAACATGTTCTTCGTCTGCCGGCGGATGTATCAATCGCGGGCCGCGTCATCGACCTCGAGGGCAAGCCGGTCGCCGGGGCCAAAGTTCGGGTGCAAACGATTGAGACGACTGAGCCCGATGGCTTCGACGAGTTCCTCATAGCATGGGCGGGCAAACCGGATGAGCAAGAGCGATCGATCTACATGCTCGATCGCCGGCTGTATGAGAACCCGGGCCTCGACGACCTGTTTGCTGTAACGACGGATGCCGCGGGGCGATTCAGCCTCAAAGGCGTCGGTGAAGACCGGGTGCCGGGGCTCGTTGTCGAGGCACCGGGCAAGGCAACCCAAACCGTGCGCGTCGTGACGCGGCCGGGCTTCCGGGACGGACCGGCCGGGCGCAAGTTCCGGGCACTCGGTCCGGATTGCGTCATCACTCTCGGCCCGGCGCGGCCGATCTCCGGCATCGTCCGCGATTCGACGACGAAGATGCCGGTCGCCGGCGTGCGCGTTGTCGGCGAGGCTTACGACACCTCCGCATTCTTCCGCCGCTCGGTCAAGGTCGAGACGACGACCGATGCCAACGGTCGTTACACCCTCGACCGAATGGCGAAGGTGAAGCAGCACATCGTTTTGTTCGGTCCCCCCGCCGGATCGGGGCGATTGCACTACTACGCCGAAGTCCACGACGCGGAAGGATTCAAGCCGATTCCGCTCGACATCGAGTTGCAGCCCGCGGTCGTCGTCTCCGGACGAGTGACCGACAAGGACACCGGCAAAACGGTGCGCGCCCGCGTCTGGTACCGGCCGCTACAGGGCAACGAGTTCGAGAAGCAGACGCCCGGCTACACACAGGACGGCGCCGCACCGTGGGGCGAAGGAGATGACGGGCTCACCGATAAGGATGGTATGTACCGGGTGAACGCCCTTCCCGGACCCGGTCTGTTGCTGTTGCAGGCATGGGACGGGACGGCGCCGAAGCGCTATCCCGAAGCGCGGCTCGACCCGAAGGACGAGTCCCGCGGAGCGTACTGGGCCCCGTTCAAGGATCAGCCGCAGATGGTCCTGTTCAAAACCGGCGGCCGTGGCGGCGGGTATGGGCCGGAACAGGTGAACGGCTATCGCGTCATCGACGCCAAACCAGGTGACAAGTCTCTCACGGAGGACTTCACCCTTTCAGCCGGCGTGTCGCGGAAACTGAAACTTGTGGATCCGGACGGCAAGCCACTCACCAGCGTGGATTGTCACGGTCTCGCGCCGATGGAAGACAATTTGCTCGCGGGCGGGCCGGACGTCACGGCGATCGCACTCGACCCCGAGCGGCCGCGAAGCCTCCTGTTCCGTCACGCCGGGCGGAATCTGACGGCCATTGTCGAAATCCGCGGCACCGAACCGGAGCCGGTCGAAGTCAAGCTGATGCCCCGCGGCGCAATTACGGGCCGCGTCGTGGATGCCGAGGGCAAAGGAGTGGCCGGCGTCACCATTGAGCCGAGCTACCAGGACCATCCGATCTGCACTGTGCTGAACACCGAGAAAATGTTCGGCAAGCCAAAGGAGACGATAAAGACAGATGCCAACGGCCGGTTCACCTACGACGGCATCCCGGCCGGGATCAAGCTCTACTTGATCGCCCGACGTCGCGGAGACGACTATTGGTACACCAAGGAGAAGATCACGCTCAAGGCCGGGCAGGTGTTCGATATTGGGGACTGGATGCAGGAATAGGGAGTGGTGAGTGGTGAGTGCTGCGTGGGGCTTACAACTCACAACTCACAACTCACAACTCACCACTCACCACTCACCACAAAAAAATCCCCATGTCGTTCCCCGGCCGCCGTCACACTATGGGCGAGTTCCCTGAACCCGCCCGAGGCCGGTCATGCAGACGCAACCGCTGAATCGGCTCCTTGGCCAGGTCCGCAAGACGCTGGCCGCCCATCACGAGGATGATGCCGATTTGCTGGCTCGCTATCGCGAAGCCCGCGACCCGGCCGCTCTCGACGCTCTCGTTCGTAAACACGCCCCCCTGGTCCTGGCCGCCTGCCGCAAGGTCCTGCCCGACGCCGATGCGGACGACGTTTTCCAGGCGACTTTCCTCGTCTTCATGCGCGACGCCCGATCGATCCGGCGCGACCAATCGGTCGGCTCATGGCTGTATGGAGTCGCCCATCGGCTGGCGCTGCAGGCGCGGTCCAATCGGGCTCGCCGTTCGCGGATCGAGGGAAAGGTGCGGTCGAAGCGCGAGGACGTTCCGCCCGACCTGTCCTGGCGCGAGGCGTGTGCGGCGGTGCACGAGGAGCTGGACCGGCTGCCGGATGGATACCGCCTGCCGCTCTTGCTCTGCTACCTGGAAGGGAAGAGCCGGGACGAGGCCGCGGCCGAGCTGGGCTGGACGCTGAATCGCGTCCGCGGACAACTCGAGCGCGGGCGGTTGCGGTTGCGGACCCGGCTGGAGCGTCGCGGCATCGCACTGACAGCCGGCCTTCTGGCGGCGGTGGCAGGGAACTCCGTTTCGGCGGGCGCTCCGCCGGCGCAACTGGTCCAGTCCGCGCTACGCGCGACGGCCGGCCGGCCCTCGGCCGCGGCTCGCGCCCTCGCGCACGGAGTGCCTCGCATGTCCACAACCATCAAAGTCGGCTGCGTCATTGGACTCGTTTGCGTCGGCATCGGGCTCGGGCTCGGGCAAGTCCCGCCGCCCCCCGCGGGCGCGCGGCCCCAGGCGAAGACCGACGCGACGTCCAAGGACGATGCGGCAGTGAAGGCTGCAATCACGGACCCGCTCGCCCCGATCACGGTCGTAACGACCGGCCGAGTCGTGGACCCGAACGGAAAGCCGGTCGCCGGGGTCAAGGTCACGTTCCTGCAAGACCCCCTTCGCGAGGAGCCGCAAGTCCTCTACCCGGAGGCCTCCACCGGAACGACTAATAAGGACGGCAAGTTCCAGTTTCCGGTTTCGATGTTCTCGCAGGGCCCGAGTGGCCACGAGCCGATGGGCCGACTGACCGCGACCGTCCCTGGGTACGCCCCAGCGGCCGCCGGCACCGGAATGCCGGACTCGTTCAAGGATCTCACGCTCAAACTCGCCAGGGACGACGTCCCGCTCGAAAATCGATTTCTCGATCTCGAAGGAAAGCCGGTAGCGGGCGTCACGGCCCGGTGTGTGGCGGTCATCGTCTCGCCCGACAACGACCTCGGATGGTGGTTGAGGGACATCAAGGAAAACAAACTGTTGCCCGGGGGGACCACCCCAGGCATGCCGATCCCCGCGAGCCAACTCGGGCTGAGCGAGACTGCGACCAGCGACAAAGAGGGGCGAATTAGACTGACTGGTATTGGCCGCGGGCGCGTCGCGTTCGTTCGGATCGACGGGCCGGGAATCGAGTCCCGCATGGTCTGGATCATGACCCACGACCACGACACCGTCCGCGTCCCCCAGCATCCGAACGGTTTCTCCCTGTTCGCCGACCAGCCGGTTCACGGATCGAAGTCCGATATTGCAGTCGCCCCATGTACTCCCGTCGAGGGGGTGGTCAAGGACCTGGACACCGGCAAACCGATCGCCGGGGCCACCGTCTACAACGCCCTCAACATGCCCTTCGGAATGGGCCGGCAGTCGGTCGAGACGAAGACCGACGGCCAGGGCCGCTATCGACTCGACGGCCGTCCGAATCGCACCGGTTACCGGGTGACCGTCACTCCCCCGAAGGGGGAGCCGTACTTGCTCACGGCAGACTATCCGCCGCGCGTGGAGCCGGGTAAAACCGCCACGCTGAACTTCAACGTCAAGCGCGGTGTGTTCATTACCGGCAAGGTAACCGACGAGACGACGGGCAAGCCGCTGCGAGCAGCCATCGAGTACAAGACCTGGGGCGACAATCCGAATCTTAAGGGCATCCACCCGGTCTGGTGGATCCGGACGACAAGTGCAGCCGACGGCACCTACCAGCTCGTCGGCCTGCCGGGTCGCGGACTGGTCACGGCCAATCTCGACGAGCTGCGCCGAGGGCGGTGCGTGGTCGGCGACGGAGCCGAGCGGATCAAGGGCCATCAAATGGAGGGTCAGTCGTTTCGCACGGTGCCGGACAGGACGTTCCCGTCCCTGGTAAACAGCCTGGTCGAGGTGGACGCCAAGGCAGATGGCCAAAACGTGCGCAACATCACGATCACCACCGGCCGGACAGTGAAGGGGACGATCGTGGATCCGGACGGCCAGCCACTGATCGGGGTCCGGATCGAGGGGGCGCTCGGCACTGACGTCCATTT
>DATFWZ010000115.1:0-20637 GCA_035258765.1 Gemmataceae bacterium | reverse complement strand
GGCGGGACTGTCTGCGCGAGCGCGCTGGCGACAGCCTCCTGGGCGAGGGGCGCACAGTTGTACGTCGGGATGACTACGCTCACGCGCATGGGATGTTCGGTCGGTCGTAGCGGTGGAGGTTCGCGATCGTGCATACGTTAGCACCCGGCGTGCCGCAGGATAGGACTGTCCATAACGGTGCCGTGGGTCGTCGGCCGTCCGTCGGCCAGGACGAACTGGTAATAGTCGAGGATCCGGTCGAGGACCGCGTCGCGGGCGAATTGCCGCAAGCAGTGGTCGCGCCCCAGCATCCCTGTCCAACGCAGGTTGGGTCGATCTGTCACGTATCGGCCGAGAGCGCCGGCCAGGGCGCCCGCGACGGACATGTCAATCGCCTCGCCCCCGGGGCCGATGATCCACTCCAGGACCGGGTGTCGGTGGACCAATGCCGGCAGCCCAGTCGCGGTCGCTTCCAGCACAGCGATCGGCATCATCTCCTTCAGGCTGGCGAGGGCGAAGACGTCTGCGGCCCGGTACAGGTCGGGCATCCGGTCCCGGGGGAACCGGACGAGGAAGCGGACCCGGTCGCCGAGCCGCTGCTTACTTTCGGCGACGAGGGCGTCGGTCTCGGCCTCCCAGCCGCCGGCGACAACGAGCCAGGCCGGCAAGCCGAGTCGATCTCGGAGCAATTGCGCGAATTCGGTGACCAGGTAATCGACGCGCTTGTGGGCGCGCTTGATCGCGGCCACGCTCAGGACGACGAAGCCGTCCGCCGGGATGCCGAGCTCGCCCCGAAGGTCGGGTGCGACCCCAGGTGCGAACACGTCCGTGTCGATGAAATTTGGAATGGCCGTCCATGTCGGGCGGTCGATTCCGGCGGCTCGGGCTTCATCGCGGTGCCAGGGGGCCAGGTGTTGCAGGTATCTGATCTTTCGCTGAAACTTGAGCGGCTCCTCGGTCCCGTGGGCCAGGATGGTTCGAGTCGGCACGAGGCCGAGTCGGCCGGCGCGCTGGGTCAGCAGGGCGATCCACGGGTCCTGGACGTGGAGGATGTCCACGCGCTGCCGCCGGAGGTGCCGGAGCAAGTGGCGAGTGAACGTGAGCTGTTCCACTTCGTACGGCGACCCGAGCCCGACTCGCCACGAGACGCGTTTCGGTAGCAGCCGCGAGACGATTCGGCTCTTACCGGCCTCCCGCTGCCAACACGGGAGCACGCGTTCGAACGGCCGGTCCGCCCGCCCGCCCCCCTTGCACAGCGTGACCGGCACCCCGCGGGCGGCCAGGGCCATGGCCAGGTCACTGGCCCAGGCCTCGATGCCCCGGGCGACGTGGCCCAGGCCGCTGGAGGCGACGGTGAGCGTGGGATGATTAGGCACCGCGATTCGCTCTCACGCCGAATGGGGACGGCCGGCCAACAACCCGCGCCGGGGCGCCCGGGCCCCAAGGCGGACGGCCGCCAGCTTCAGGATGCCGAGGACGGCTTCCTCGTGCGGGCCGCACCGGGCGATGCTCCGGGCATAGTGGCCCAGGGATCGAATGAGCCGGCCGCGCTGGCGGTGCCGATACGCCAACCCGTTATGCTCCCGGCGGATCATGTCCCGCATGTAGGCCACGGCGGCCGGGCGCTCGGGCTCGGGAACGCGGTCGGCCGCAAACCGCGCATACAGTCGCAACCGTTCGGCCGCCAATCGCTCCTCCCGGGTGGTCCCGGTGAGGCTAGTGGGCGGCCGACGCCAGACGAACAGGCGCTCGTTCACGACGCCCAAATCGAAACGGGCCAGGACCTGCTGCAAGAAGGCGAAGTCGCACGCTGTCCGGATCGACTCGTCAAACCCCCCGCACGACCGCCAGACGGCTTTCGGGACCAGGAAACTGCTGCAGCTGATCGCGTAGTTGACGTCCGTGTGCAGGGCCGCATAGGCGGTGCGGCCGTCCACGCGGACGTTCCGCGACGGCGACCCTCCGATCAGGCGGTCCAGGCACCTGTCCGCGTGGCGCACGCAATTGGCCGGTAGAGACTCGTCGGGAGAATCCGCCCGGCATCGGCCGATGGTCAGCCCAACGTCCGGGAATTGGCGGAAGCATTCGATGCCTGCGGCCAGGCGCGCCGGCAAGAGGCGGTCGTCGTGGTCGAGGGGCGCGACGTACGTTCCGCGGGCGATCTCGAAGCCGACATTCAGCGGCCCGGCCGGCCCACCGGTGTTGCGGCGCAGCGGGATCACCCGCACCGGGAGCGGGGCCGTCCGGGCGACCTCCCGGGCCGCGTCCGTCGTTCCGTCCGGCGACGCGTCGTCCACCACCACGACCTCCTCCGGCGGTCGGGTCTGGGCGAAGACCGACCGGAGGGTGTCGCCGATAAACGTCGCCGCCCGGTAGCAAGGGATGACGACGGAAACGGTCGGGTTCATTGGAACGCCAGCGCGGACATCACCCGCGAGAACTTCCGGGCGGCCCGGCGCGGCCGGAGCAGCTCCCGGTAGAGCGCGATCGTCCGGTCAACCATGTCGGACTCCCGGAAGCGCGTCAGCACCCGCTCCCGGCCGGCCCGGCCGAACCGCCCGGCCAGCTCCGGCGAACTGATTAGCGTGTCGATGGCCTTCGCCAGGGCCGTGGAATCTCGCGGCGCGACTACAAAGCCGGTGCGGTTATGGGCCATGACCTCCGGGATGCCCCCGACCGCGGACCCGACGGCCGGCAGCTCGGTCGCCATTGCCTCCGCCAGCGCGAACCCGAATGCCTCGCACACACTCGGCATGACGAATATGTCGAGGGCGTCGAGGACCTCCTGGACGTCCGTCTGGAATCCGACCAGTTGCAGACGATCGGCGACACCGAGCCGCTGCGCCTGGGCCATCAGCGCGGGTGCCAGGGGGCCTTCACCGGCAATCACGAGGTAGAGGTCGTCGCGCATCGTCGCCAGGGCCGCGATGGCGTCGATCAGATAGGTGAATCCTTTTGCTTCGTCCAACCGTCCGACGCCGCCCACGACAACGTGCCCCTCCGCCGGCAGCCCGAGCGCCTTGCGGGCTGCGGCCCGCGGCCGGCGGCGACCGAACTTGTGCCCGTCGATCCCGTGATAGATCGTCTTCACGCGCCGCGCCGGGATTCGGGTCCGCTCCACCCATTTGGCTTTCGTGGCCTTGCTGATCGCAATGGCCATGTCCAAGCAGCCATTGCTGAGGCGCTCGAGCAGGCGGTGAGTTGGGCCGCTACGCTCGCCGTGCAGGTCGTATGACGGATCCACTTGAAAGGTGCCCACGACCAACGGCACCCCGGCCAGCCTTGCGGCCACCGGGGACTCTTCGCACCCGGTGTTGTTGGTGTGGAACAGGTCCAAATTCCAGGGCCGGATCAGGCGCGCCAGCCGTACCGTCGTCCGAGCGAATCCGGTCCAGACCCGGACCGGCCGCGGGATCGGCAGCCTCCAACCGGTGGCCGGTGCCGCCTCAAGGCGAGCACGGGGAGCCGCATCAGCGGACCCAAGCGAGGCGACGCGCACCTCCGGCCGGGGCTCGTAACGCTCGGTCAGATCGCTGAACACAACCACTTCGAATTCGTCCAGGTCAATCCCGCGGAGTAGCGAGTGGATGTACCGCCATGGCCCGCCTACCCCAGTGCCCGGGGAGTAAATGCCGATCCGGTGTCGTCGTGCCTGAGTCCGCATGGGCATCACGCGCCTTTTGCCGGGTGAGACTGCCAAAGCCGTCGGAGCAGGTGCAGGGGGACCTTCCCAGCGCCGGCCACGCAGCGGAGGCGGTCGGCGCCGTACCGGAGAGCGTCCGCGAAACCGACTCCGGCCCGCCAGCCGCTCCCGCGAACCGATTCCCGGTACGCGAGCGTGAAGGCGTGCTCGGCGAGGACCGGCCGCAGGGCCCGGCGGTCGATCGGCCAGAGCGGGCGCCGGTAGTGGTCGCGCAACAGGGCCCCCCATTCCCGATCGCACACCAGCCCGCGGGTGTGCAGGTTCCCCTCGTGGAGCCGGTACCACGCCACCTGGTGGTCAACGAACCCGACTCGCCCGAGCCGCGTCACGCGGCAGGCGAAGTCGTAGTCCCAGATGACCTTCCAGTCGGTCCGGAACCCGCCGGCGGCCGCCCACGCGGACTTCCGGAAGGCCACGTTGCTGGCCCCGATCACATTGCCATTGATGAGCGTGTCGGCGTAAAACGCCGCCGGGTCCAGCCACCGCACGCCCGGCGCCCCGGAGTCGCCTGTGACGGCGCGGATGCGTTCCGGCCGGACCTTGAACGGGACCTCGGACCGCTCTTCGCCGGCCCCAAGCAAGGCGATCCACCCGAACACGAGTGCGGAGCCCGCCCGGTCAGCCAGCGCCGCGGATTGCAGCTCAATCCGCCGCGGGGTCATGAGGTCGTCCTGATCCTGGAGGACGACGGCTTCTGTCTCAGCCAGCGCCACGCCGTCGTTCATGGGCACCGCCGGGCCGCCGCTGTTCGTCGGCCGCTCGACGACGCGGGCCAGCAGCCCGAGTGAACGGCAGGTCGCCTCGGCCAGCCGCGGCGTCCCGTCGGTCGAGGCATCGTCAACCACGATGACCTCCGACGGCCGGACCGTCTGGTCGGCGATCGACCGCAGAGTCGGGGCCAGGAACCGGGCCCCGTTGTAAGTCGGAAGGACGACAGTGGCGGGGAGGTTCATGGCGCCTCCCCCGGCCGGCTGACCCACGAGGACCGGACGAGCATGGGCCCCAGGTTGGCCATCGGGGTCGCTCCGTTGCCGTAGAAGTCCGACGCGACCACGCGCATCGCCACCGCATTCTCCAGCGCGTCCATGAGCGTCTGCTCCCGGGTCCCGACACTCACGCACAGCGTGTAGTCCCCGGGCAGGACAGCCAGATCGTCGATGCGGCACGTCACGCTCGCGGACCGCCGGACTGCGGGCAGCACGTCGCGGGACAGGAACGTGGCGACGCTGAAGATTCGCTGCCCCTGGTGGTCGTCAAACCCAATCCCGAGGAGCGGGCGGTCGAGCGTCCCGTCCACGGCCAGGTCGATGGTGATCTCGATCGACTCGCCGCAGCGGAAGCAGTCGGTCACGTCCCCGTCCGCGTTCCGCAGGGTGAGCCCGCGGAGGATCGTCGGCGAGCCGGGCGCCCGGTGCGGGCAGTGTTCCAGGTCCACTTGGCCGCCGTTCGGGGCGGCGAACCCCTTTGTGTAAGCCCGGACGACCTCGTCCGGCGGCCCGTCGCGCTCCACCCGGCCCGCGTGCAGCAGGATGGCCCGGCCGCACAGGTTCAGCACGGTCGGCATGTTGTGCGACACGAACAGGACTGTCCGACCTTCCTTGCCGATCGCCTTCATCCGGCCCAGGCATTTGCGCTGGAAGGCCGCGTCGCCGACCGCCAGCACCTCGTCCACGATGATGATTTCCGGCTCCAGGTGGGCGGCCACGGCGAACGCCAGGCGGACGTGCATCCCGCTCGAATACTGCTTGACCGGGGTGTCGAGGAACCGCTCGACCTCGGCGAAGGCGATGATCTCGTCGAACTTCCGGTCGATCTCCCGGCGCGACATGCCGAGGATGGAGCCGTTGAGGTAGACGTTATCCCGCCCGGTCAGTTCTGGGTGGAAACCGGTGCCAACCTCGAGCAGGCTGCCGACCCGGCCGTTGATCTCGACTCGCCCCGCGGTCGGCGGGGTGATCCGGGCGAGAACCTTGAGCAGAGTGCTCTTGCCCGCGCCGTTGCGTCCGATGATCCCGACCACCTCACCGGGCTCGACCGAGAACTCGACGTCCCGGAGAGCCCAGAAGCGCTCCCGGCCCGGCCGGCGGAAGGGCCGGCGCACGGCCTCCGACAGACTCTCGCGGAGCGTCCGGTAGCCGCGGCGGCCGCCGGAGAGGCGGTACTCCTTGCCGAGGCTCTGGACCTGGATCGCTGGGGGCATCAGGGCGTCACTCCGGGCAGCCACGAAGGCAATAAGGTTGACACGACTTCAAATCTGGTCCGCGAACCCGTCCTCGACTCGGCGGAAGTACAGGCAGCCGGCTAGGAACATGGCCACCGCCCACGCTGTCGCGACGCCAAGCCCGGCCCACGGCAGCGCGCCGCCCAGGACGCTCGCCCGGAAGCCGGAGATCAGCGTGGTCATCGGGTTGAGGGCCAGCCACCAAGCCGCACTCCCGGCCTCCGCCCCGGTCGTCGGCTCCATGTAGATAGTCGGGGTCGCGAACATCCCGATCTGGATCAGGAAGGGGACGATGTAGCGGAAGTCGCGGTAGGCAACGTTGAGGGCAGCCAGCAGCGTGCCGAGCCCCGCGGCCATGAGGGCGATGACCGCGAAGATCAGCGGCGCCGCCAGCAGGTTCCACGTCGGCGGATAGCCGTAGACCGCCATCAGGACGGCCAACAAGGTCATCGCGCACAGGAAGTCGACGACCGCGGCCCCGACCGCGGCGAACGGGATCTCCAGCCGCGGGAAGTAGATCTTGGTGATCAGCCGCTCCGACCCGACAACGCTGTTTCCCGCGGTGGTCACGGCCGTGGCGAAAAACGTCCAGGCGAGCAGGCCGGCAAACGCGAACAGTGGGTACGGGACATCGCCCGACGACAGCCCGCCGAGTCGGCTGAAGAAGATGGTGAACACGACCATCAGCAGGGCCGGCTGGAGGACGGCCCAGGCGGCCCCGAGCACCGTCTGCTTGTACCGGACCTTGACGTCGCGCCAGCACAGGAAGAACAACAATTCGCGGAACCGCCACAGCTCCCGGACGTCCACCAGGCGCCAGCCGCGGGTCGGCTCGATGACGGTCCGCGGCGGCGCCGGCGCGTCCGCGGCCCGCTCCGGGGTAATGGGCGTGGTCAGCTCACCGACCAGGGCGCTCGACACGGTCGTCTTTCCTCCCGGCTCAGCCGGCCCCGCCGAATTGGACCAGGGCTTGAGTCAACACCTTGATAACCACCAGCACGCCGATCCCGACCAGGGCAACCCGTGTCCAGGTTGCCAGGGTGCATTGGTACTCCCGCGGCGGGTCGGGCAAGCAGATCGAGATGTACGCGACCGCCAGGCCGAGGATCATGTACGTCTGGACGACGTAGTCCCGGGTGATCGAGAAGGCCCCGGCCGCGTACCCGACCACCATGGCCAGGACGAACGGCCGCAGGCCGGTGAACTCCGGGTCGTGGGCCCAGTAGCCGACGTGCCGGGTCAGCCGGTAGACGCCGCGTGCCGCGAGGAAGAACGCCCCGGCAAAGAGCGTCCCCCCGAGGAGCCCGGTCTCGACATACACCTGGACGAACGAGTTGTGCGCCACCAGCCCGACTCGTTCCTGGAATTCCCCCGCGCCAATGCCCGTGGCCAGGTTCGGCCACAGCATCACCAGCCCTTCGGACCAGAGCTGCAGCCGACCCTGGAGCGTGTCCTCCTGGCTCAGGGTGAAGTCCGTCTGCCGGCCGGCGAATACGGCCAGGAGCGCGGCCATGCCGACGATGCCCAGAGGTATCCCGCGCTTCGGGCCGAGTCGGATGAAGGCCAATGTGAACAGCCCGGCGGCGAGTCCGAGCAGGCCGCCCCGGGATTGGGTGAGCATGATCGCATAGCCGAACAGGGCGATGGGAGCCAGCCAGGCGACACGCGCCCAGAACTTCGCGGCGGTGGCACTGAGCGCCAGGCAGGCCAACACACCGGTGGTGAGGATGAGGCACAGGTCGTTCGGGTCGTTGTAAATCCCGATCGATTGCAAGCGCGGGAAGGTGATTACCTGACCCGTGGATTCGTCGTAGATCCTCTGTTCCACCGGCCGCATCAGCTCGATGTCAATGAACCCGTGGAACTGGAGTAGCCCGACGGTCGCCACCACGACCACCAGGGCGACGAGCCAGCCGAGCAGCTCCCGGAACCGGCCGGGCGTATCGACGACGGCAACGAGCAGCAGGTAATAGGCGACGACCTTGGCGAACTCGCCGCCCTGTTCGAGCGCCCGGCCCCACAGCCCTCGGACTAATAGTGACAGGACGACCGCGCCGAGCAGCCCGAAAATGCAGACGGTGATGGGGCGATCGGCGAGCGCCCGGAAGGTGAGTTGCCCGGCCACGCGCGGGGCGGCCGCGACGAGGCACAGGCACATGACGATGAGGTACAGGCGCACCGGCTGGTCCGGGCCCTGGAACAGCTCTTCCGGGCGGATCAGGAGGACGGCATTCAGGAGCAGAAAAAGCCAAAAAGCCATGCCCATCCTCAATCAGTCCCTTGACGGTCGGGCGACGACGGCTTGACGGGTGCCCTGAGGACCACGGTCTTGTTCGAATCCATCGAATCGATGACGGTGTCGGACTGGGCCTCCGGCCGGCCGGCCTCGTTAAGGGATCCGTCCACGAGAGGGTTCGGGAGTCGTACCAGGTCGCGCACGCCGGCGTAGGAGAGGCCGAGCAGGTAGACCACGGTCCCGGCCAGGATGCGGAGGTCCAGCGACGCCCCGAGTCGATCGACGTAGCACCGATCGAGGACCAATTTCCTTTGCACCGATTCAATACACGAGTCCGGCGGGAGCTGAATCTGCGCCAGGCCCGTTAGCCCGGGGCGGACTTGCAACCGCTCGGCGTAACCGGAGATCGACTGCAGGAACGGGCCGACGAATTCTGGCCGCTCCGGGCGCGGGCCGATCAAGCTCATCTCCCCGCACAGGATGTTCCAGAGCTGAGGCAGCTCGTCCACGTGCAGCTTGCGCAGAACCCAGCCCAGGGGTGTCACACGGAAGTCATGCCTGGTCGCCCACCTGACCCCGGATCGGGCCTCGCAGTCGTGCGTCATCGTGCGGAGCTTGTAAATGTGGAAAACGCGCCCGTGCCGGCCGACGCGGGTCTGGGAGTAGAATCCGGGGCCGTCCGATGTCAGCCGAACGGCCGCCCAAGCAATCGCGATCGCCGGCAGGCTGAGGAGCAGGAGGGCGGCGCCGGCGGCCAGATCGAAGCCGCGCTTGACCCAGGCATATCGAGGGGCGATGGGTCGCCAGATCACAGTGGCGTCCGCCGGGGCGGGGGTCTGAGCACCCGCGACCGGCGGGGAAACACTCTCGGTGAGCATCAATGTCACGCCTTTCAGAGGTTCGTACTGGGGCACAACCAGAGAGAGGCAGGTGTCCCGGTCCGTGGATGAAAAACCGATTACGAAAACTGCGTCGTCTCACGCAGTCCCCGTGCCAAATTGATCCCCCTTTCGTTGACTCGAATCCCGATGTCGAGGTTGTTGGTTGGGCGCCGGGCGCTGTCGGAATCGAATCCAAGGTGCCTTGAGACTTAGGCCGCCGGAATCGCGGCCCCCACGACGGTAGGCACGGCGCGGCTCTGTGCGGCCCGGTAAGCGGGCGTGACGACCCCGTTCACGACCACGCCGAGGACGTTTGCACCGACGGACTGCAATCGGTTCCGTGTTTCGGCGATGGACGCGACCCGGCTCACGTCCAACAAGACCGACAAGAGAACGCCGTCCGCGTCGCGGGCGAGTAGCAAGGAGTCGGAAACGAGGAGCACCGGGCCCGAGTCCACCACGACGAAGTCGTAGCCGACTTCCAGCTCCCGCTTCAGGGCCGGCCACCGGTCCCCGGTCAGCGCCTGTCGGGTTGCCAGGTCCCAAGCGCCGGCCGGGAGGACCGACAGGCCCGGGACCGGAGTGGAGTGAACGACCGCCGAGGCGTCCACCTGCCCGCGGAGCACTTCGCACAGACCAGGGCTCGCCGGCAGGCCGAAGAGGTTGTGGGCGGACGGGGCGCGCACATCCCCGTCCACGAGCAGTGTCGTGTACCCAGCCCGGGTCAGACTGATGGCCAGGTGACCTGCGAGCGACGTCTTTCCTTCGCCGTCCACGGCGCTCGTGACCAGGACGGTGCGGACACGCCGGTCGGACGGGTTTCCGTACAGCAGCATGGTCCGGGTCGTGTCGATCGCCTCGGCGAACGCCCGTTGCGGATCGACTCCATTGCGGTAGGCACGGACCCGGGCGCCCGCGGGCGGCACGGTGCCGAGGAGCCGCAGCCCGAGGCCGGCCGCGGCGTCGTCCGCGTGCGTCACCCGGCGCGTCCGGTACTCCCAGACGACCAGGGCCCCGTAGCCGAGGACGAACACCCCGACGAGCCCCAGCAGGGTCATTTTCAGCCGCCGGTTCCCCTGGATCCCGGCCACGATATACGGCTCCTCCGACAGGGTCACGCGGGATGGGGCCTGCAGCTCCATCCGCAGCCGGTCGATCTCCTCGGCCAGGTTGTTGCTCAACCGGTCCGTGTGCACGATCTGAGACTTCAAGTTCTCGAGGTCAATCCGGAACCGGTTGTTTTCCCCGATCTTGGTTTTGATCTCCTCGATCCGGCCACTGATGGCCTGCTGGCGGCGCTTCAGGCGG
Source organism: Gemmataceae bacterium (assembly GCA_035258765.1). Taxonomy (GTDB): domain Bacteria; phylum Planctomycetota; class Planctomycetia; order Gemmatales; family Gemmataceae; genus SIAJ01. Next base: position 10,309 of record DATFWZ010000115.1, on the reverse strand, counting down.
TTGACCGCGTCGTTGTTCTGGGCCGTCACCTTCTGCTCGTCCAGCGCGGCCTGGTCGCGGCGTTTCTCCTCTTCCAGGGCCATCTGGTCCCGGAGAGCGGCCTCGATCTTCGGGCGCAGCTCGGCCCGGGTCCGGGTGAGCCTGTCCTCGGCGGCCTTCACGGCGTCGCGGGCCTTGGTAATGGTCGCGTTGACCGCCCCGGGGTTGAACAGCTTCTCGACCTCGACGAGTTGCTCCTTCGCCCGGGCGAGCTCCGCCTCGAGGATGGCGATCGCCCCCTCGCGGCGCAGTTGATCGTCCACCAGTGCTGACGACACGGTTGGGGATTTCGCCTTCAGCTTTTCCTTCGGCTCCGGGGCCGGGCCGCCCGGCCTGGCGTCTTTCTCCGGGGTGGCGACCTGGAGCTGGGCCTCGATCTCGGTCAGCTCGCGGCTGGCCTGTCCGAGTTCCTCGCGGGTGAGCTGGTCCATGAGGGCGAGGGTGGCCCCGTCCTTGGAACCGAGGCGGACCGCGATCGCGTCGATCCCCTTCTGGAACGTGTCCAGGCGGCCCTGGTGCTCGCGTCGCACCTCCTCGAGCTTGGCCAGCCGGGCCCGCCGCTGCCCGTTCTCGCGCTCGTCAACCTCCGCCAGGTAGGACCGCGTCAGGCCCTGGAGGATGGCCCGTTGCTCCCCCGGGTCGTCGCCTTCCAGGGTCACGCGCATGAATTCGGTGCCGGCGCGGAAGTCGACGACGAGCTGTTGGTCGAGGGCGGTGACGGGGTCCTGATGCGAGCGAACGAAGGCCAGGTTGCGGGACTCGGGCTGCGACAGGGCGTTGGCCAGGACCTGTCGCTTGTGGATCAGTGCCGACTGCGTCTGTCGGTAGGAGCTGAAGTCCACTCGGCCCTCGGCCGGGGGCGCCAGTACGGCGGGCGCCTGCGAATTCACCTGGAAGACAACGGTGGCCGTGTAGCGGGGTAGCGGCAGCCACTTCCACAGCGCGGCCCCGGCCGCGGCCGTGAGGAGTAGCACGCCGAGGAATAGGACGGGGTGTCGCCGGACCGCCTGCCAGAAGAGTCGCCCGCTGATGCCGTCGGAGCCGCGGGAGTCCCTTTTCGATCCCGTCGTCAAGTCAGTGCCCGTCATGGGTGGTCAGCTCCGCATCAGGTTGGTCGTCGGGATGGCAGTGCGAAACGCAGGGTGACCGGGTTCTGTCGGGGCGACAGCGAAGGTCTGCGGGATGGTTCGTCGGGCCTGCGGCGGCGCCGACTCGCGGACGCTCGGTCCGCGACATCACTATCAGGCAGCACCCGACTGACCCGGCGAGAGGTCGGGGGTTTATCACCATTCAATCAGGCAGATAATTCAATCAACTCTTCGGACACCCCTGTTTCCTCCGGCAGCACCAGTGACCGCCGGGTGTCTGTCTCAACTCCAAGACAATTTGCGCAGTCAAAATGCCTCAGGGGGCCCGGACAAATAGTGCCCTCGATTAGCAACTCAAATGCCGCCTCTCGTTGAACCCGCCATTCGTAAGCGGAAAGGGACCATTCCGTGTGCGCACCTACATCGGACCGACTTCCGGTCATTCAATTTGATTGCATCAGGCGTAAGCGCCCGGCAGGAGAGTTCCTCGATCGGGGAAACCGGGTGCGCACGCGCACAGACGTTGCAGGGTGTAAGGAGTCATTGAGAGTGCCTTGCGAGTCGATCTTTCAAAGTCGCGACGCCAAGGCGAGTCGCACCTGTTGCCAACTGGCGCGGCGAGCCATTGGAATGGGTGCTCTCATTACACTTCAATGTCGCGAATTAGCCCCAAACTTCGACTCGTGGCACCCGGCATGCTGCCGGAGGCGCGGCCCCGCCGGCGGCAATCCGGCATCGACAGTCCGTGTCGTCGGCGTGCGCCTCTCCCTGGGCCGGCGCTCGCCCGCCTCGCGGGCAGCTCGCCAAGTACTCGTAACGGTTCCGAAAGCCCGTCGCCCCGGCGGACTCTGCATGCCTGACACCTTGCTCATCATCCTGTTTTGGTCCTGTGCCGGAGTCGTGACGTTTGCCTACGCGTGCTATCCGGTGGTCGTGTGGCTTCTGGCCCGGCTGTTCGGTCGCGCCCCTGCGCCGCCGCCCGTCGAGTCAGCCGACTTGCCCGCGGTATCTCTGCTCGTTGCCGCCCACAATGAGGAAGCCGATATCGAGGCGCGCATCGCCAATGCCCTGGAGCTCCGCTACCCGAAGGGGAACCTGGAAGTCGTCATCGCCTCCGACGGCAGCACGGACCGCACGAACGAGATCGTCGGGCGGTACGCGGACCGGGATGTTCGGCTATTGGCCTACCCGGTCAACCGCGGCAAGGCCGCGGTCCTCAACGCGGCCGTCCCCCGGCTCCACGGCCAGGTCGTCGTGCTCTCGGATGCCAACACGCACATGGAGCCGGATGCCGTGTGGCGCCTGGCCACGTGGTTTGCCGACCCGAGCGTCGGCGTGGTGTGCGGGAAGCTGATCCTGACCGATTCGGAAACCGGTCGGAACGCGGACGGCCTCTACTGGAAGTACGAGACGTTTTTGAAGGAGTGCGAGGGCCGGCTCGGGGCCCTGGTCGGGTGCAACGGGGCCATCTACGCGATCCGCAAAAGCCTTTACCCCGGCGGCCGGGGCAAGGCGATCATCGATGACTTCGTCATCCCCTTGGAGGCCCGGCGGCACAGCGGCTGCCGGATCGTGTTTGACCCGGAAGCCCTCGCGCGGGAGGAAACCGCCCCGAACTTGCGCGCCGAGTTCCGGCGGCGGGCCCGGATCGGGGCCGGCGGACTCCAAAGCATGGCGCGGCTGTGGCCGCTCCTGAGCCCGGCCCACAGGTGGGTGAGCTTCACCTTCCTGTGTCACAAAGTGCTGCGCTGGTTGTCGCCGTTCTGCCTCGTCGGAATGTTGATCGCGAACCTGTTGCTCGTCGGCGTGTCGGGCTACGATTACCTGCTCGCCGCCCAGGGCGGCTTCTATCTGATGGCCGTTGCCGGCGCCCGCGTGCCCGCGCGGCCGCGCGCGTTTCGGGTGTTGAAGCTGGCGACCATGTTCGTGACGATGAACCTGGCCCTCCTCGTCGGATTCCTCGGGTGGGTAACGGGTGCCCAGCGCGGGACGTGGCAGCGGACCCCGCGATCGCCCGCCAATTATGCAACCCGGCCGAGGGTGGACGCGGGGGCCGCGTGATGGACGCCTGGCGCGGCGTTCACCGCTGGCTCGTCCCGTACCTCCTCTCCGGCCAGCGTCGCCGGGCACCGCGACCTGGCCATCCCGTTCACCTCTTTCTGTGCATCGCCGACCACTACGAGCCGAGACTCGGCGGCGCGTCGCCCGCCCAGGCCCAGGAGCGGATCGGCCGGTGGGTCGAGGAATACCCCAAGCGGTTCGGCGAATTCCGCGACGGCGACGGGCAGCCGCCGCAACACACGTTCTTCTACCCGGTCGAGGAGTACGAGCCGGATCACCTGGACGCCCTGGCCGGATTGTGTCGCCGGGGATTCGCTGAAGTTGAAGTACATCTGCATCACGACAACGACACCGCCGACAACCTCCGCAAAACCCTGACCGACTCCAAGAGGTTGCTCGCGGAACGGCACGGCCTCCTGGCCCGCGACCGGCGGACCAGCGAGGTGCGGTACGCATTCATTCACGGCAACTGGGCCCTCGACAATTCCCGCCGCGACGGCCGTTGGTGCGGGGTGAACAACGAGCTCGACGTCCTCCGCGAGACCGGGTGCTACGTGGACATGACCTTGCCTTCGGCCCCGAGCGAGACACAGACGCGGAAGATCAACAGCATCTATTACGCGGTTGACGACCCGCAGCGGCCGAAGTCCCACGACACCGGGTGCGACGTGGGCCGCGGCCCGGCCCCGGAGCGCGGCCTGATGTTGATTCAGGGCCCGCTCACGCTCGATTGGGATAATCGCAAATGGGGGATTGTCCCGCGCCTCGAGAACTCCTGCCTGCAAGGAGGCCAGCCGCCGAGCGAGCGGCGGCTAGCCAACTGGCTGCGAGCCCGCGTGCAAGTCCCGACCCGCCCGGACTGGTTCTTCGTCAAGCTGCACACGCACGGGGCCAACGAGGCGAACATGCCCGTGCTGCTCGGGGAGCCCATGGTTCGGTTCCACCACGCTCTGCGGGAGCGGGCGAATAGAGATCCGGCGTTTCGGTATCACTACGTGACGGCTCGCGAGATGTACAACCTGGCCCGCGCTGCCGAGGGCGGGTGGACGGGAACTGTCAATGACGCTCGCGATTACGAACTAGTCTGCGGGCTGGTCGCGGACACCGCATGTGAAATGTGATAGGGCCGCCCGCTTGGGCGGCCCTGACGGCGATTCATCGGCCCGCGGGCAACCGGATCTCGGGGAGCGGGACCGGCGGAGGCGGCAGCGGGTCTGGCAGAAGGGGGACCTCCGGGCGTCGGCCACCGTAGTGCGATTTCTCGCCCGACTCCGCACCCGCGACTGACGCCCGCGCCGGCTTCGGCGGGGCCACTTCCATCTTTCCGGCGGCACCGACGACCCCCCGGTCAGGGCTCGCCGCGCCGCGGACGGCACGCGTGCCCGCGGGCAGCGCCGTCGGCGGCACGATCGGCGCGCTTTCCGGCCCGCAGCACGGGCCGAGCACACGCCACCGGGTGCTGAAGTACCCGAAGCACGGGCCGATCACGGTCGGGCACCCGGCCCGCGCCGCGTCCACCTCCGGGGGCACCCCGGGCGGCTTTTCAAAGTCCCAGGCCTGCGCCGGGCCCGCCACGGTCAGTCCGGTCAAGCCGGCGGCACACAGCAGCCCCCGGCGGAATCTCGTCGCCATCGTCCCCTCCTTGGGTTAGTCCGGAGTCCCTATCGCCTGGGAGGGGCCGGAACCCCTGGGCGGCCTTGAAACGGCGAGGTTTGGACCGTGGTCGCCCGCGGCCCGCCGCCGGCGCTCAGAAAGAACCCGCCGGTGTTGAGGAACTGAATTGGGTGGCCGGTCGGGGCCATTTCGCCCGGAGCCCGGCTTTCACCCGCCCCTTGCTGGCCGGCCATGAGCTGACCCTGAAGCACATCGAAGGCCCGCGCAAAATCGACCTGGGGGCGGACGAGTCCGTAGTAGTTAATCGCCGGGTTGCCGCTGCGCGCGAGGTTCAAGTACGGGCTGAACGTCGGCGTGGCGATCCCCCCAAGTGGCCGACCGGTCATTTGGCCCGGGGTCGTCTGGGCCCCGGCGTCGGCCGCGGCCGCGAATAATCCGCACAGGACGGCGCCGAGGCGCAGTAGCGTATTCATGTCGATTCCCCTGAAGAAGGACCGCGGCCGGCCGTGCTTGGCGGCCGCGGCTGTCGCGCCAGTTCAACTCACGGGCCGGTGCTCCCGCTCGTGAACTGCCCATCCACCGATCGGACCGTCACGTTGCCGAGCAGGGTGACCCCGAGGACGCGCTCAAGCGGGGCGAACAGCCGGGCCAGGAAGGTGTCGGTCGCGACCAGGTGCTGGGCGGCGACGTACACCCGATCCCCGGGCAGCAGTTGATAGTTCGTCCCGGTGTCGGCCAGGGCCGTGACCGCCCGCCAGTCGACCGGCAGCACCTGGTGCGGGCCCCCGGCGGGGGCCGGCCGGGCCACCCAGATGTGGTTCGTGCTCGACACCGGGGCCAGCCCGTTTACCTGGGCGACCGCGTCCAACACCGTTTCATTTCCGGTGAATGGTAATCTCACGACTTGTTGCCCCGCCCCACCCCCGTCCAGGACGACGTACACCAGCTTGCTGTTATAAGCCTGTACGTCTACCGCCACCTCCGGGTTGAGCAGGTAGGAGGCCAAATGGGCTTCAATCGCCTTTTTCACGTCGGGCAGGGTCATTCCGGACACCCGGACTTCCCCGTACACTCCAAGCCCGATCGTCCCATCCGGGCGTACGAGGTGCGGCCCGCTGATCCGTTGCAAAATCCGCGACTGCGAGAGCGCCACGGTAACCGTCGGGTTCCGCAGGTCGAGACTCTTGAGGTGTTTCTCGATCGCGTCCTTGGCCTCTGGCAGGGTCATCCCGGCCACCCGAATGGAGCCTTTGTACTCCGGGCCCAGATTGATTGTCCCGTCCGGCTCGACGAACACGACGACCGTCCCGGGAGTATTCGGCAGCGGGGTGGCGAACTGGACGAGGAGCGCATCCATCGGCTCGATCCGGTACGGCGGCTTCGGCACCGCGCGGACGGCCTCAACGAGCAGGATGTCGGGCGGCTCGACGGTGTAGGCGGGGAGGCTCGCCTTGTCGAGTTCGCGGGGGAACTCCGGCGGGATGCACAACACCGTCGGCCCGGTGTGGTGGCAACCGGCCCCGGCGGCGCACAGCAGCAGGGCCAACGCGAGTCCCCGACGACGCCCCTTGCTTTGCGCTGCCATGCTCGCCTCCATGCTTGTATGCAGTTATCTCGTCATGGCCGTAATTATCGGCACCCCGCATACCGCCGGTTCAACTCGTTTAATCAAATGAACCGAACTTACCGGCACCCGCCGTTCTTTCCGACCGGCAAGAATTGTCCAGGCTGCCGCGACTGCCGCAATAACGCGTCACTGCATAACACGGCGAGACGTGCGCGGCACAGTCCGCACGAGCGACGCGCTTCGTCTGGATGCGCAGAAACGCTGGTGGCCGGCCCACGGGCGGCCGGCCACCGATTTGACTTGTTGAGCTCGGCGTCAGTCGGTCAACTGGACCTCGCCCCCGTCGGCGATCGTGCCGAGGCGGCGGAAGGTCGTGAAGTCAATCGAGTAGGAGACGCCGCGGACCGATCCGTCGGCGAATACGGCCAGGAACCTGCCCGGATGCGGGCCGCCGAACCGGTACTCTCCCCACCCGCGGCCGTCATTGAAGTCGTGGGACGGAAGCCGGTCCACCAGTCGGACCACGTCCTGGTCCCACCCAGACGTGTACCCCTCGTTGTCGTCAAGTTGGTAGCCGCCGAGACCGCGGCGGTCCATGCACTTCTCGGCAACGAGGAGAGTGTTGGACGTCCCGTCCGTGACCAGCTCCAAGGTCACCTTGGCGGGCGCCAGGTGATCCGATCGCGGGATCGACGAAATGAAACCGCTCCCGTCCCAGCCAATGAACGGGTTCGGCGTGGCCAACGGGTCCACCTGGAGTTGAACGATCCCGTCTCGCGGCTCCGTCCGCCCGAACTGGGTGTTCCCGCCCGTCCCGCCGTTGGCTGCGTAGTCAATCATGCCATGCGCATACGTGCCCGGGGGCCCGTACCACGAGGTGAACACCGGTGCCCGGGGCGTACCACGGCTCGGACAGAAGTAGACCGGGATTGTCGCCCCGATGGCCTGGATTTGCGCGTCGGCGATCGTCGCCACGCCGGTGGGCTTCCAGACGTTGTCTTGTTCGAGGTACGGCAACAACTGGAACGCCCAGCCCGCCCGCTGGGAGAGATCCCCCTTCCCGCTCTGCCGCGGAGACGACAGGGAATTGTAATCGGGGGCATAATTCCACCAGCGGCCTCCGGTCGGGAAACTGCCGCGGGCGTCGTGGTGGTTGTGCCAGGCGAGCCCGATCTGTTTGAGGTTGTTCATGCACTTGGTGCGGTTGGCGGACTCCCGCACCTTCTGCACGGCGGGCAACAAGAGGCCGATCAGGATGCCGATGATCGCGATGACGACCAGCAGCTCGATCAACGTGAAGGCGCAACGCGACCGGGCCCCGTTGGGGCAACGTGAACCAATCATGTGACACCACTTTCTGTGCGAGCGATTGGGAAAGTGGGAAGGGCAACCAACTTTAGTACATGCCGCCGGGGGCGTCGAGCGAAAGGCACCCCCTGAGGAGTCGTTTCCGGCAGAGGACTTACGCGAAGGATAACTTCCTCGGCGCATGCCGGCTACGGAAGGCAAGCGGGTTGGGAAAATTGTTCGCCCCGGCGGCGCCGCAAATCCGGATTAACCCGCGTGCGCGGCAACGTGTACCACAGTGGTCGGAAAAATGGAACCCGGAGTTTGAAGGGCAGTGGTCCGGCCGAGCAAAAGGAAGCGCAACGGAAACGTCCTACCGGACTGGCACGCGATCCCGGTAAGGCAGCAACTCGGACTGTAAGCATGCCTGCGGCCTATTTGCCGCCAGTCTCCGCGAGCCGGCGGGCGAACCACTCGTGCGCCTCCTGCAATCTCTCCACGTCAACATTCTTGACGATCCTCGGGACGGGTAGCTCCGCACCCGACGGGGGAATCGCGGCAAACTCGTTCGGTGCCGCATCCGCCCACGGGATGGTCAACTCCTGAGCCCAGGGGAGAGCCGCGTCGCCATGGCGGTCGCGCAGCTCGCGGGCCAGGTCGTGTAGCTGGGCAATCTGGTCCCGGACCATGGCCGTGTGCTCCTGCTGCATCGTCGTGAACATCTGCCCCATCATCAGCACGCACTGCTGGAACTGGTCCATGATCTGCCGGAATGGTGCGAACGCCATCGCCACGGATTGAGCGATCATCGCCGGCGTCGGGTCGGCCGCGGCCGCGGCCGGGGTCGGCACCAGGGCGCGATCGTCGCTCGGACCCGGGGCCCGGCGGACCACGGCCGCCCACCGGCCCGCTTGCAGCAGGTCGCCGTCCTTGAGGCGGCCGAGTCGCACCGGGCGCCCGTTCACTTTCGTCCCCTTTCCGCTCCGGAGGTCTACAAGCCACAAGTCGCCCCGGGCGTTCACCAGTGCGCAGTGGTAGGAAGCCAGACCGGGGTCGATCCCGCGGAGGGCGCACGGACTCGCCCGACCGACCAAGGTCACCGGGTCGCAAAGTGGAGTCAACAACGGCGTACCGCCCGGCTGCTTGACTTCGACGGCCATGAGTTCGGCCGACCCTGATGCGCTCCCAGTCGGGTCGGCCGCAAACTCCGTCTGAAGGATGAAACCACCAATGCGAATGTCGGTGCCCAGCTCCAACCATCCCGTCGTCCGCGCCGTGTCCCCCCACCGGACTCCCGTCCGGCTGCCGAGGTCAACGCAAAAGACCCGGCCGGCCACCACCTGGAGGTAGGCGTGTCGCTCGCTGACCCCGGGCGAGTCGTGCCGGATGTCGCGGAGCCGGCCGCGACCGATCAGGGCGAACGGTTGATCCAGAGAGAAGGACCCCTCGTCCTCCCCCGTGTCGGACCGCACCGTAATCCGCATCGGGCCCGATAGGCCGCAGGCTCGGCTGAACTCCATGAGCAACTCGTACCGGGCATCGCCCGCGGCGCCCCGCCTCCGACTCGCGGCCGACTGGCTGACGCGTGGGCGCGAGGCGGGGGGCTTGCGTGCACTCATAAGCTTGTCAGAGCCGAGGTCGGTGGGGCCCGGTCGCAGTTGCGTTCCCGGCCGACCGTCCGATTGTCGGACAATCGGCGAGTCTCGGCCCGAACGAGCAAATCACCTGCCGTGAGAACGGGGCTATTTCCCCGTCTCGCAAGCCGACCTATGCAAATTCACAGAATCGATCCCGCACGGCGGCATGCGATTTGTACGGGGAGGGCGTGGAAGAAAAGACAGCCTTCCGTAAGGGCCCAGATCAGCAAGGGACTGCGCAGCGCTGCGACTTCCCATGCTCGGAGTTCATCAATGCGTCCTCAGCCCAGTGGGGTACTCCGCTGTCTGGGGCGGCCGGGGCCATGGTGTGCCGCCTTGATCATTGGATTGGTGACGGGGTGCGATTGCCACAAGAAGCACGCCAACGATACGGACTGGGGTCTGGTCGCCGCGTCCGTCCAGGCACGGGGCGGGGGCGGAACTTTGGGTCCCGGCGGCGGCGGTGGCGGAACTGGTAGCGGCGGCGGGGGTGGTGGAGGCGGCGGTGGCCCTGGCGGCCACGGTGGTGGAGTAGTCCCCGAGATTAGCCCAAGTGCCGCCGCGGGGGCCTTGACTTTGCTCGGCGGGATCACGCTCATCCTGGTGGACCGCCGGTACCGCTTGATCCCATGCCTGTACGCCTAGACCCGCTGGGCGTTGCGGCTGGCACCGAGTCGGGTCGTGGGATTGGCGGCGGTGGTGGTGGCGGCAATGACAACCCGGAGGTCGCGACATGACTACTTTGCTGGCCGCCTTGGTATTGTTCGGCGCGCTGATCCTGGTCTTGGTTGACGGGCGGCGGTGGACACGCGCCGTGTGTGCCGCGCTCCTGGTGGGCACACTGTCGGGATGCGGTGGCGGCGCGGGTAGTGGAGGCCTGCCGCCGAATGGAGGCACCGTGGGTCAGAGCTCGGCGCCGGGGATGCAGCCCAGCACGCCGGTTCACGGGACGGAGTCGCCCCCCCCGAGCGGCGGTGGCGGTGGCGGCCCGGGGCCCGGGCACGCTCCGGAAATCA
>DATFWZ010000114.1:0-3132 GCA_035258765.1 Gemmataceae bacterium | reverse complement strand
AGCGGCCGGGCCGGGAGCCCCGGGGAAGGGAACAAGCGGGACGGCGGCGGCAGCACCGGGCTCATGGTTCTGCGCCGCGACGGATTCGCGTCGCTCGACGCTGGCGAGTCGGGCGGGACACTCACCACGCGGCCGATGAAGTTCACGGGCAAGCATCTGTTCGTCAACGCCGCGGCTAAAGAAGGCGAGCTGACCTCCGAGGTCGTGGACGAGCGCGGCAATCCGATCAAAGGACTTTCGGCGGTCGACGGCGTTCCCGTGCGGGCGGACAAAACGAAGCAAGCGGTGGCCTGGAAGCAAGCTAATATCGGCGCGGCCGCGGGCCAGGTCGTCCGCTTCCGATTCCACTTGAAAAACGCCCGCCTGTTCTCCTTCTGGGTGAGCCACGACGCGTCGGGGGCGAGCCAGGGCTACGTCGCTGCCGGCGGGCCGGGCCTGACGAACCGGTGTGTTTGAGAAAGACGCGGTTTCAACATCAGACAGCCGTCCCGTAAAAAAATCGAAGGTTCGGACCGCTGCCCGGCTCTTCACTATGAGAGGAGGCCGAATGGGAACGCGTCCGCTGCCCGACCTCGTGGCCCGCGTCCGCCGTGCCACCAGCCGCGAGGCCCACGCCGGGGTCCCGGACTCCGAGGTATTCGCCCGGTGGGTCGATGAGCGCGACGAGACCTCGTTCGAGCTGCTCGTCTGGCGGCATGGGCCGATGGTCCTCGGCACCTGCCGCCGGGTGCTCGGCCGCACTCCGGACGCGGACGACGCGTTCCAGGCGACTTTCCTCACTCTCATCCGAAAGGCCGGCCAGGTCCGGGCCGGCACGTCGGTCGGCGGGTGGCTGCACCGCGTCGCCTTCCGGGTTGCGCTCAGGGTCCATGCCCGCCGCCCTTCCCTCGCCCCATTGACAGCCGATCTGCCCGGGCAGCCGGACGACCGGGCCGACTGGTCGGAAGTGCGCGCTGCCCTTGACGAAGAGATCGACGCCCTGCCGCAGCGTTTCCGGGCGGTCTTCGTCATGTGTCAGTTGCAGGGTAAGTCGAACGCGGAAGCGGCCGGCGAACTCGGGTGCGCCGTCGGCACCATCGAGTCGCGCCTTTTCACCGCCCGTCGCCGACTGCGGGCGCGGCTGTCGCGCCGCGGGATCACCTTGTCTGCCGCGGTCGGCGTCGTCGTTCCGGTCTCGCTCGTCCGCGCCGCGGCGGGACTGAGCCGCGGCCCCGTCCCCGCCCATCTCGTGTCTCTGTGCCCGAAGGGAGTCTTGCCCATGAGCCTGTCACTGAAAGTCGCCGCAACCGCGCTGGTCGCTTTGGCACTGGTCGCTGTCCCCGGCTCGGCCGACCCGCCGGCCAAGGGTGGTCCGAAGGACAAGCCCGCCGACGCGCCGCCGGCCGCGGACCCGATGAAGCCCGGACTCCCCAAGGGCTGGGGAGGCGGCGCGTTCGGCATGGGTGAGTACGTACTGGGGATCGACACGAAGACGGTGAAGTCCGGAAAGGCGGCCGCGTTCATCCGGGCCGACAAGCCGGGCAACGGTGCAACGCTCACCCAGATGGTCGCGCCCGGCGAGTTCAACGGGAAGCGCGTGCGGCTATCCGCGCAGGTGAAGACGAAGGGGACCGATCCCGGCGCCGGTCTGTGGATGCGCATCGACACCCCGGACGGGACCGCCGGCTTCGACAACATGTCCAGCCGCATGATCAAGGGGGACAACGATTGGACGACGGCGGAGGTCGTGCTCGAAGTGCACGAGAAGGCGACCGCCATCGCGTTCGGCCTGATCCTGTTTGGCGGCAAAGGGACTGTCTGGATCGACGACATCAAGCTGGAGGCCGTGGGTAAGGACGTGAAACTCACCGCCGAGCCGACCGACCCGGCGGGAGAAGGCCTGGAGAATTCGGACGGACTGCCCGCAAAGGCGACCAACCTTGGCTTTGAGGAAGGTCAACAGGAGGACCTGCAGGTCGTCGCGAAGCCGCTCGCGGATGCGGAGACCGCGTGGCTGAAAAAGGCGGTGATCCCGCTCGCCGGCGTCGCGGCGGGCAAGGGGTTCAAGGACCTCGAACCATTGAAGACAGTCGTCGGCGACGCCCGGATCGTCGCCCTCGGCGAATCGACGCACGGGACCCGCGAGCACTTCCAGATGAAGCACCGGCTGCTCGAGTTCCTGGCGACCGAGATGGGGTTCACCCACTTCGCGATCGAGGCGAACATGACCGAGGCGTTCCGGGTAAACGAATACGTGCTGCACGGCACCGGCAACGCCAAGGAGGCGCTGGCCGGCCTCTACTTTTGGACCTGGTACACCGAGGAAGTGCTGGCCATGATCGAGTGGATGCGCGAATTCAACAAGTCGGGCAAGGGTAAGCTGCAGTTCCTCGGGTTCGATATGCAGACCGGGAATGTGGCGATGGAGGGCGCCAAGGCGTTCATCGCGAAGGCCGACTCGAAGTACGCGAAGGAGGCAGAGACGCTCTTCGAAAAGGCGGCCCCACTGTTTCCAAAGGACCAGGCCGGGTCCGTGGCGCTGCGAACGATGAAAGCGACGGAGAAGAAGGAACGGGCGGACGCCGCTTGGGCGGTCGTCAGTCACCTTGAGAAGAATCGCGACGCCTACGTGAAGGCGCTATCGGCCGATGAGGTCGATCGCGGGATCCTGGACGCGACCGTCGCCGCCCAGGCGGCCCGGTGCGCTGCGGCCACCCACAACTACCGCGACGAGAGCATGGCCGCCAACGTCGGCTGGATCCTCGACCACGCACCGAAGGGGTCAAAGATCGTGCTTTGGGCCCACAACGGTCACGTGGGCCGAACCGAAGGGGCGATGGGCGAGCATCTGGCGAAAAAGTACGGGAAGGAGATGCTGGTCGTCGGGTTCGGCACTGGCGAGGGGAAGTACACAGCCATTCGCCCCGGGACCGGGCTCACCAGCGACAACGAACTCAAGACACCGCCGGCCGGAAGTCTCGAAAAAGCGTTCCGCGACGCCGGGCTGAAGGTTTTTGTCCTCGACTTGCGGCCCTCGGCGACCGACGCGGACGCCAAGTGGCTAGGCCGCCCGCATCAATTCCGGTCGATCGGGGCGCTGGCGATGGACCACCAATTCGGCCCGGTCGTGGCCCCGGCCGCGTACGACGTGCT
>DATFWZ010000113.1:0-5427 GCA_035258765.1 Gemmataceae bacterium | reverse complement strand
GGCTCGGTTCAGCCCCGCCACAAGCACATCACTGGCGGCCGAATGCAAACAAGTCATCGCCGCCCGTTTGGCACGGGATCAGTACTCCGTACCCGCGGTTCGTGTTGCCGTCCCGCCCGGGCGCGATGCCGTGCATACTGCCGAGTACGACCCGATAGCCGTCGCCAAGGCCGCTTGCGCTGCCGCCCGCGGCGCCCGGGCGCGGGCGCGGTCAACTCGTCGCCGATCCCAGAATTTGCGCGTCGTAGTCGAACTCACCCTGGCCGTATGCGCGCCCGACCGTCTCCGCTGGTGGGTCAGTCGGCCGTACGGCCGGCCGAGCAACTAGTGCCACCGGCTCCGTCCCGACGTGGCACCGACCCAGTCCGCACGACGGGTGGGGAACCGGATTTGCCGGCGGCTCGCTCCGGCATCCTCGATGAGCCGAGCCGGGCGGACAGGCCAACCAGTTGGCAGAGCTGCCGCAGACGAATTCGGCCTGGATCGCCCGCGACATGTCGGACCTGGGTGGCAATTCGTCGTAACCGGGCGGTTGGGCGCGCGGTGCCCGAAGAGCTGCGCTGCCGGGACGGCGCGGACCGGACGATCGGAATATCCCTCGACGGTCCCGAGATTGCATGGGGGAGCTGCCCAGCACGCCGTAATCTACCCTCAGCCATCTGAACTCCGGGTCCGCTTCGGTGTCAGGTGTCGGCTCGGTGACCCCGAATACGAAACAGGACTCCGACATGACGTTCACCACACCGCCCGTACCCGCCGGCATCACTGTCCCATCGCCGGCCCGCACCCTGTCGATCTGCCTGATCAACCCGCGGTTCGAGCCGTCCTACTGGGGGTTCGAGTTCGCCCTGCCCCTGTACCCGGGGGACAAGCGGAGCACCATGATCTCCGGGTCGCTCGCCACGGTGGCCGGGCTCTCAGCCCCCCATCGCGTGCGCGTGCTCGACGAGAACGTCGAGGAGATTGACTGGGAGGCGCTCCGCGCCTTCGACGTCATCGGGGTGACGGGGATGATGGTCCAGAAGGTGCGGATGCGCGAGATCCTGGTCCGGCTCCGCGACATGGGCCAGTTCACGGCGGTGGGCGGGCCATTCGTCTCGGTTCAGGAGAAGTACTTCAACGGGCTGTGTGACGTGACGTTCGTCGGCGAGGCGGAGGACACCTGGCCCCGGTTCCTCGACGACTTCTCCCGCGGCCTCCCTACCCGGGCGCGATACGAGCAGTCCGCGCCGACCGACATGACGAAGGCCCCCCGCCCGCGCTACGACCTGCTCAAGGTCGATCGGTATGCGTCCGGGGCCCTGCAATACTCCCGCGGGTGCCCGTTCCAGTGCGAGTTCTGCGACATCATTGTCATCTACGGCCGCCGGCCCCGGGTCAAGGACCCGGGGCAGCTCGTGGCCGAGCTGGACGACATGCGCCGGGCCGGGTTCCACTCCGCGTTCATCGTCGATGACAACTTCATCGGCAACATGAAGAAGGCCCGGGACCTCCTCCAGCAGATCATCCCGTGGATGGAGCGGCACAACTACCCCCTCCGGCTGACGACCGAGGCGAGTATCAACCTGGCCGACCACCCCGACCTCCTGGACCTGATGTACCGGGCCAACTTCCGGAGCGTGTTCGTCGGCATCGAGACACCGCGCCTGGAGTCCCTCAAGGAGACGAAGAAGTTCCAGAACCTCCGGGGGGACCCGCTAGGCGCCAAGCTGGCGCGGATCCAGAACGCCGGCCTGGACATCAACGCCGGGTTCATCGTCGGATTCGACAGCGATGACCGGGCGATCTTCGAGGACCAATACCAATTCATCCAGGAGAACGGGATCACACTGGCGATGGTCGGCATGTTGCAGGCGATCCCCAAGACCCCGCTCTACGCCCGCCTCGAACGGGAGGGGCGGCTCGTGCCGGAGGACCCGAACTGCAACTTCGTCCCCAGGCAGATGACGCGGCAGGAGCTGCGCAAGGGTTACTGGGACTTGCTCAAGCGCCTGTACACCCCCGAGGCGTTCCTCGACCGGTACTTCCGGGTCTTCGAGCACCCCGGCTACCTCGAGCGCCGAGCGGCCATCTGCGCGAAGGCCGGCGAGGGTAAACGCCTCCCGACCCTGGGGTACGGCCTTGCCCTGCTGTGGGCCCTATTCTGGGCGCTACTGCGGGACGGCTCTTTGCTGTCGGTGGGCAAGGTCTACCTGAAGTACTTCCTGACCCGGAACCTGAGACACCGGCGGGACATCGTTGGCTTCGCCCAGTTCATGAACCGGTGCGTGACCCACTGGCACTTCTACAAGTTCACCCGCGAGGTGACGCGCGGCCGCCTGCGGGCCTACAACACGGCCGGGTGAGCGGTCTACGACGACCGCGCCAGAACTGGGCGGCCTCCGCGATCGATCTATGCCCGGCGTCGGTTTCTGTGGATTCGGGTTGTCGGCGGCAATGTGGGGCGGATCAAGTGAGCGGTAGCGATTTGCGACTCGCCGCAATAACACCGCGACTCCGCTCACTCCCTGTTCGAATTGCTCGCCCTGTATGGATTCGGCGCCCGGGTGGCCTCTCATGGCCGGCGCATTCTGCGACTCTCGAAACCCGACACCAATCCCCAACGCCCCGTCCGGGTTCGGAGCGAGCATCATGACGACTTTGTATGCGGTGTACCAATACGGCTGGCAGGACAGCTCGTGGCACGAGACGCCCCTGGGCAACGGCGTGACCCAGCCGTGCCGGGCGTTAATCGGCCTGTACCGTGACCAGGCCAAGGCCGAGTGGACCGCCCGCCGGATCCGTCGGCGCGTTGGCGCGGCCCTCGGCGCCCGCGCCCCCGGGGATGGCAAGGCACTCCCGATGATCAACGTGGGGCGGTACAACCCGCTCGGGTTCCTCGCGGACCAGGAGCGGTGGCGCGACGAGCCGACTCGGGCCGAGGCCCACCGCCGAGTCGTGGCCGGAGTCAGCGACTGGCAGGCACGGTTGCGAATCGCCTGCACCATTCGATCGCCGCGGCCGCCGTCGTGGCCGTTTGATACGATCGCCCCTGTTCGATAGGTGCCGGAAATGGTCCCAACTTATCGCGTCCGGTACAGCCTGACCCCGAGCATGCAGCGCCGCTCGCCCGCCGATGTGAAGTCCGTCGATTTGCAGGCGGAGCTCGACCAGATCCCCGGGCTCCTGCCGCCGGCAGCTTACATCATGTACATCGAGGATCTGTCCGCCGGTCGAGACGTCCATTGGACCCGGTGGCCGAAGGCATTCCGGCCCGGGTTCGGGGGGTAGTATTTGACGACATTTGGCCGTTCGAGGCGCCCGGGTAGGTGTGCGGGCCAAGCCCGGACCGATCCGGATGAGCCTTGAATTGTACCCTGCGCGGCTTACCCATCTGCACCGAACCACGGAAACGTTCCGGATCCGCGACTCCCAAGGCCGGGAGTATGAAGTGAACGTGTTCGGCGACGAGGAATCCCAAGCCTTACCCGGCGTCGCCACCTCTGTGGCTGGGCTCAGCAGGGCCACCGCGGCTAATCGGCACCGACCAGGCCCGGCCGGCCGCCCGGGTTGATGGCGACACTTGTTGGATCATGCCCGAGGAAGTCGGCGTCACACGCATCCGGGCTTTGAGCGCCCTTCAGCAACGCGCGGCCGTCCAGACCATAATGGAGGCTGCTCGGCCCGCACCGCGTCGGCGCCGGTTAGGCCAGGCCGTAACTCTGGCGGGCGGCTTTTCCCATGATTCTCCAGGGACCGGCCGGCGTTGGGGCACCATTCCAGTAGTCCCCGTCGTCATCCGGTGTTGCCGGGGCGATCCGGTAGGCAGCGACCCGGCGGTCCGGGTCGTACCGCCGCTGGATCACCTGCCCGTCCGCGGTTGCCGCGTAGGACACAGTGACCGAACGGCCCCGGTTTCGGGGCGGTGTGTGGAACTGAAGACTCGCGGTCGTCATCGTTCATCTTTCTGCCTCAACCGAGGCTCGCGGATTGGGCGTCCGTCATCACACCACGGCTGCGACGGGAGCCGGCACAGGACTGGTGCATCGGTCGGGACGACGGCGCAGCATGTCGATCAGTCCTCTCCGCCGATGTCTCGTTCCATCCCCGCAACGAGCCCGAGGGTTCCTTCCCCGTCCCACAGGTGCGTAGCCGTCATCTCGGACCTGTCCCGGCCGGTCCATGGATCAGTGGATGCCGTGGATCTCCACGTCCCGCTTCTTCCGGCATTTCGAACAAAAGAACGCCGCCCGGGCAGTGCCACGCGGAATCGAGATCGACTTCCAACTGGTGTCCTCCCGCCCGCACGTGGTGCATTTCATGCGGAATTTGACGGTCGCCCCGTCCTGCCCGATGATCACGACGCCCTTGCCGGGCACGGCCCGGGCCGTCTTCGGATTCGGCGGTTTGGTGGACCACCCCGGGGTCGGCGGAATCTCCGCTTCCGGCGCAGGACCGGTCGGAATGACCTCCGCACGCGCTTCCGGACCGGGCGACGCCACTGGCAATTTGGCCGTCGGCTCGTTGGCGGCGGTCGATTCCTCTGACACCGCGACGTCGGGCGCGGGAGTCACCGGGTCGGGCGAGGGACGGGCAGGTGGATGGGGGGCGAACCGGAAAAGGTTCTTCACCTTGCCGGCCGGCACCCCCGCCTCGACTCCCTCTCGCCAGACGGTGTCGGTCGGCAGGAGATCGCCGGAGGCGGCCAGGTCGGACAATTCGCGGTCGGACACGGGGCCGGCGATGTCCGCCCCGCGTCCGTAGTACCACTGGCCTGGCATGACGTGCCTCCTGGGAAAAAGGGTCGGCTCGGGTGACCGCCGGACCCTTCACCTCGGGAACCGCCCACACAGGCAGTGCCACTGGCGGCAAATTCGGCGGAGACCAATTGCCGCGGCGCAGGGGTGCCTTGATACGAGCCGGCGCTTGCGCCGCCAGACGTCGTCGCGGATGGTCAGTTTGATTTGGTGACCCCCCGTCCGGGGTCAGGAAAGGAAAGTGGCCATCGACTATCTCTGACGATAGTAGATCGGCCTGCGAATGCGATGAGAATCGCCCGCGATCGGCGGTCAGCTTGCAGCGCCGGGTCTCCGTTAGACTGTGGGAGTGCTTTCCCAATGTCCCTGAACGAGCAACCGCCAGTGGCGGAGTCCGGCTCTCGGCGTCCGGTCGCGAAAGAGCGATTGAGACGGACATGATCAAGCCCGCCCGGTTTCAGTTGCCGGGAGGGACGAGCGGTGGTACAACGCAACGGCGGCCCGGGGAGTACTAGTCAACGCCGGTGCGGGGCGCCGCAATCACCCGGGTGCCGTTCGCGGTCCCCACGCAGCCCTCAACTCGCCCGCCACCGAGTACCATCCCATGCCGGACACCCCCGACCCGCTCCCCGAGTCCCGCCGCCGCGAAGTGTTCGAGGCCCTCGTCAAGGCGCAGGACCGGGGCATGTCG
>DATFWZ010000112.1:0-7205 GCA_035258765.1 Gemmataceae bacterium | reverse complement strand
CCGTCCGGGGTCGCCACCGGCACCAGGCTGCCCGTGGCGTCGTCCCCCGTCCATCGGAACACCTTGACGGTCGAGACCGACCCGCCCTGGGTGAAGTCGCTCACCAGCAGGATGTCCCCGTCGGCATGCGTGCCCACGAATGGGCTGCCGCTGCTGCTGGGGGTGGGCGTGCTCAGCCCGACCGAGTTCTTCAGGAACCAGAAGCCGGCGGTGGCGTCGCCGCTGTTGTCGTACCGGTCCAGGCCCGCGTACAGGATGATGTGCCCGTTGCTCGGGTCCGTCTCCATGGCCGCGTAAGCGTGGGTGATGTCGTTCTTGGCTTGCGGCTTGGACGCGGTGTACAGCCACGGGCCGTTCACGACGCCCTGGGTGTCCTTCGACCCGCCGCCCGTGAAGATGTCGTCGCCGGTCGTGTTGACGGCATCGGTCACGAAGCTGTGCGCGAACGAGCTGCCGCCGTTCCCGAACACGACGTTGGCCCAGTCGTCGCCGGTCGTGTTCACGGCGTCGCCGTCCAGCTCGAACGGGCCGGCGGGCAAGTTCCCGGTGCCGCCGGTCGACGTTGGGCCGAAGATGTCCAACGGAACCAGGGCGCTGACGGTGACGGACTCACTCACCCCGGCCGCGAGGCTCGAGCTGTAAGCCGTCAGCAAATCTCCCAGGCTCAAACTGGTCGTGTCGAAGTTGGAGGAGGCGACGCGCCAGGTCAATAGGTCCGGTTCCGGGAGCTGGTCGGTGACGACGACGTTGGTGGCTGGCCCGGCGCCGTCGTTCGTGACCGTGATGGTGAACGAGGCCGTGTCCCCCGGATGGATCAGGTTGCTGAATCCGGCAGTCACGGCCTTGACGATCACCAGGTGCGGGATCAGCGTCACGCTCGCGGACGACTGGGCGTGGATGATGTTCGAGAAAGCACCGAGGTTCTGGGCGAGCGTGAAGGCCACCGCGGCGTTGTTGACCAGCGGCGTCGCGTCGCCGGCCTGGATGGCCCGCGTCTCGGTGAAACTAAACGACGCGCCGGCCGCCATGCTGCTGCCCCCGGCCGCGATCGCGTCCGCCTCCAGGTTTCCCAGCAGGGAGTCGGTGAAGGAGTTGTTGGGATCGCTCGTGGAGAGGACCAGGTTCGGGCTGTCGGCCGAGCTCGTGTTACTCACCGTGTACGTGTAGGTGATGAGATCACCGAGGTGCAGTGCGGTGGTCGGGCTGGCCGTCACCGTGAGGGTCGCCGACGGCTGGAACAGGTTGACCGTGTTGATCGCGCTCGTGGTGATCGGCGAGCCGCTGAAGTCGGACTTATCGTTGCAGACATACGTTGCCGTGCTGACCGTCGGATCGGAGTCCAACGCCTGCACGGTCCGCGTGACGAAAATGGTCACGCTCTGGCCCGGGAGCAAGGGATTCGCACCGGCGAGCGCGCTGGCATCGATGTTAGTGATCGGGCCGGATTTGGGCTGGACCTTACCGTCGACGACAATGTTGCCCAGCACGGTGTCGGACACGTTTTGCACGTAGACGGGACCGGCCCCGGTGTTTTTCACAACGAGTGCGTAGGTGACGCTGTCACCAACCTTCGAGATGCCGTTGAACGGCGTCGCGGAGATGCTGCATAGCGGGAAGCTCCCGACCACGAAGTCCGAGAGCGTCGCGGTCGGCGATTGCGACGAGCGGGTCTCGGCCAGGAACGCGGAGAAACAGCCCTCCAGGCCGAGGGCGGTCAGGTCCACTCCTTCCTCGAGGAACTCCCCCGCCGCCGGGCTGGTCTCGCCGCTCTTGTTCGTGAACGACCAGGGGACTGCGACCGGACCGCCGTTCACGATTGCGAAGGTCGTACCGCCGGGCGTCGTGACGGGCACCAGGCCGCCCGTGGCGTCGTCCCCGACCCACTGGAATACCTTGACGGTCGAGACCGAGCCGCCCTGGGTAAAGTCGCTCACCAGGAGGAGATCGCCGTTGACGTGCTTGCCGATAAAGGGGTGGCCGCCGTTGGTCGTCACGTTGGGGTTCTGTCCGATCTGGTTGTGGTAAAACCAGAAGCCGGCGGTAGCGTCGCCGCTGTTGTCGAACCGGTCCAGACCGGCGTACAGGATCAGGTGGCCGTTGTCGGGGTCCGTGTAGGCCGCGGCGTAAGCGTGGGTAATGTCGTTCTTCGCCTGCGGCTTGGACGCGGTGAAGAGCCAGGGGCCCTGCTGGATCCCCTGCGTGTCCTTCGACCCGCCGCCGGTGAGGATGTCGTCGCCAGTCGAGTTGACGACATCGGTCACGAAAGTCGATGCGAGCGCGCCGCTGGTGGCGATCGGTGCGGCCAATTGCGGTTGGTTGTCGGCGAACACCTGGTCCCAGTCGTGGGAAGTGGTCGTTGAGCCCGACGGGCCGAGGACGCCGGTGGTCGCGTTGGCGTCGAGCTCGAACGTCCCGAGCAGGCTGGGCGTTGTGCGGTCCTCCAGTCGTTCCACGCGGATCCGCCGGCGGGGCGATCGTTGCTGGCGCTCCACGCGCACGAGCCGTTTGCGAGCATCAGGCGACAGGGCGTCACGTTGATTCGCGGTCGGCACGATCATCCTGAGGCGACTCATGGTGTATGTCCCGTATCGAAGATGATCTGCTAAAATCAGAATGACATCAGCTCGGGCGCGCAGACCAAGCGTCCGGGCGATGCCGGGCCGGTGAGGATCCTGCTTCGCGGCGTGGCCTCACCGGCCGCTTTCGTTATCCCCCCGGTTGTTTCGCCCTTGCGAGGGGATCGAATCGTATGGAGTCGTCGATGTGCAAGGCGCGGCGCGCCCGCCCAACGACGGCAATGAAACTGCCAATCTACTGGCGGATTTTGGGCGACCTCCCGCGCCTCGGCCGGCCCTGCACGGGCCCCGATTGGTGAGGGGAAAAGTAGCGAGTCACCGGGCACGCCTCGGTCCGTACTCACCGCTGCGGTCGAGGAGGGGCCCCCCGGCGCAAGTGGCCATCAACGGTTGCGAGTTACCGCGATCGGCCGCTTGTTTCCACAAAGCCAGTTGCCAGAGCTGGGCTGCTCAGAATGCCCGGCACGGCAATCGCTTTGATGTCTAAGCTGAAAGTCGGAACCAATTGGAGAAGAGCACACATAGCCCTTCCCGCCGCGTGGGGTGCGAGTCACACCATGTTTGTAAGCAACGGTAGTGACTTGTCTTGAGGAAAGAACTCCGCAGCCGCGATGCCTACCGCGGCACCACTAGTTCACCCAGCCAAATTGCTTGTTTGGCTGGTGATAATTCCAATCGCACAAATCCCAGTTGTCAAGTGTAATCCTCACTGTTCATTCAGTATTTGTCCGGCCGTAAATGCAATTTGGGTTCGGCCACAGAGTATAGCGAGGCTGGGCTCGAATTCCGGCCAGTTTAGCGCCCGAATTGCGATAATCGCCTTTCGACGCCAGCAGCTGGACGGCTGAGAAGGGGGTCGGGAATCGGGGTCGGGTGTCCTTAATGGACACTCCCGACGTCGGGTCGAGCCATCCGGCCGGGACGCTCCGATCGGAGCGGTCCGACAGGATCGTCGGCGGCATGAGGGTCCTCCAGAACTGCCGCCCGCCCCGCCGATCACCTCGACTGCCCCCGGCGTGTCACCCCTCTATAATCGCTGAATCTCTCGATGATCCCGGAGCCCGGATGATGGCCGACCAACAAACCAAGGGCAGCAACAAGGAAAAGAAGTCCGCCGCGGCCGCAGCCGGGGGTCGAGGTACACCCCCGCCCGACGACAAAAAGATCACGCCTCGCGCCGCCGACTACAGCCAGTGGTACCTCGACATCGTCCGCCGGGCCGAGCTGGCCGAGAATTCGGACGTCCGCGGGTGCATGGTCATCCGGCCCACCGGCTACGCCCTGTGGGAGAACATGCAACGCGCCATCGACGGCCTGTTCAAGGCCACCGGCCACGTCAACGCTTATTTCCCCCTGTTCATCCCCAAGAGCTACTTCGCCAAGGAAGAGGAAATGGCGAAGGGCTTCGCCAAGGAGTGCGCCGTCGTCACCCACTACCGGCTCATGGCAGTGGACGGCAAGGGGATCGTCGTCGATCCGGACGCGAAGCTCGAGGAAGAGCTGATCATCCGGCCGACGTCCGAGACCATCATCTGGCGGACCTACCGGGACTGGATCCAGAGTTACCGCGACCTGCCCATTCTGATCAACCAGTGGTGCAACATCGTCCGCTGGGAGATGCGGACGCGGCTGTTCCTGCGCACCGCCGAGTTCCTCTGGCAGGAGGGGCACACGGCCCACGCCACGCAGAAGGAGGCCGAGGCTGAGACGTTGCAGATGGTCAGCGTCTACCGGCGGTTCGCGGAGGAGTGGATGGCGATGCCCGTGCTCGTCGGGCCGAAGAGCGAGGGGCAGAAGTTCCCCGGGGCCGTATACACGCTCTGCATCGAGGCGATGATGCAGGACGGCAAGGCCCTTCAGTCCGGGACGAGCCATTTCCTGGGTCAGAATTTCGCGAAGGCGTTCGACGTCCAGTTCACGACCGAGGAGGGCAAGCGCGAGTACGCCTGGGCGACGAGCTGGGGGGCCTCGACGCGGCTCATCGGCGGGCTGATCATGACGCACTCGGACGATATCGGCCTGGTCGTCCCGCCGCGGCTGGCGCCGACTCATGTCGTCATCTGTGTGCTCGGGAAGGACGAGACCGAGCGGGCCCCGGCTCTGGCCGCGGCCGAGATCCTCGCGGCGGACCTGCGGGGCCTGCCCCGGGACGAGTTCTACGGCTACCAGCCGATTAGCGTGTTGATCGACAACGACATGAAGAACCGACCCGGGGAGCGGTATTACGAATGGATGTTGCGTGGCGTCCCGGTTCGCGTGGAACTCGGCCCGAAGGACTTGGAGAAGAAAGCCTGCGTCCTGGCCCGACGCGACCGGCACGGTAAGGAAGACAAGATCATGGATGTCCCGTTGGAGGGTGCCCCCAAACGAATCGATGCCCTGCTCCGGGAAATCCAGAAGTGTCTCTTCGACCGGGCCAAGGCGTTCCGCGACGCCAACATGCGAGTCGCAAACAGCTACGACGAGTTCAAGAAGCTGATCGAGGAGCCCGGGTTCATCTGGGCCCACTGGGACGGCACGCGCGAGACCGAGGACAAGATTCAGGAGGAGACGAAAGCAACCATTCGAGTCATCCCCTTCGACGGACCGAAGGAACCGGGTCGTTGCATGGTGACGGGCGAGCCGTCGGAGCGGATGGTCGTATTCGCCCGGGCGTATTGAACGAGCCCGCTAATATACGATATAATTAACGCTAAATAACTTTCTCAAATCTGATTTCGCGATATTATTGGAAGGTTGCCAAATTAACACCCACAGCCGTGGCAACCTTCGCGCGCTCCGGCGCGGCCCTACTATTTGGCCACTACCTGCGTCCAGGCCGTCCACGCGTCGTGGTAGTTCTTCCGCAGCTCGTCGAGGTCCGGCACCAGTTCCCCACCGACCTGCTTGTCCAGCGCCTCCGCGTACGCGACGAGTGTCTCCACCAGTCGCTCGCCCTTCTCCCGCATCGGCTTCGCCGGCCCGGCGGACGTCCGCTTGAGCCACTCCCCCGCCTCCTTTGCCCTCTTCACCAGCGTTCGCAATTCCTCTCTGACCTTGCCGATCTCGTTCGGGTCGCGTTTCGACGTGTCCTGCTGTAGCAATTTGTCCGCCTTCGGCTCGGCCGCGTCCATGCCCGGGCCGAGCTTGCCGAGGCGCTCTTCCGACTGCTTGCGATACTCGTCGATCAGGAACGGCTGGAGCCGGGAGTCAAACTCCATGGCGACGGCCAGGCCGAGCCAGCAGAGCGTGGGCAAAAGCGCCAGTTGGATCCCGGCGAGGGCCCGCTTGGCCGGCGGGCCGTGCCGGTGGACCTGGAGCAGGAACGCCGCGATGAATCCCGCCAGCCCGCCGCCCAGGTGGGCCGCGGCGCTGACGCCCGGGAGCATGCCCACGCCGATGTTCAGGACGAGGATGAACAGGAGCTGTTGCAGCCACCGGCGTACGTCGTGCGGGGGCAGGTGCGACCGGTTGATCAGGAGCCAGCCGACTTCGGACGCCATCAATCCCCAAAGTGCCCCCGACGCCCCGGCGAGGACGACGGTCGTTGTCGAGTCGCCCGGCTCGTAGAAGATCCCGAGGCAGCTCCCGCACAGCCCGCAGGTCAGGTACAGGAACAGGAATCGACCCGATCCCCAGAGCGACTCGACGCGGCGCAGAGCGACGAGAGCCGTCATGTTGAGGAGGATGTGTGGCAGGCCGAAGTGCAGGAAGCAGCTCGTGAGGAGCCGCCACCATTCTCCCCTCGCCAGGTCCGCGGCCGAGAGCGCTCCAAGCTTGTGCAGAATGAGGGGCTCACCACGACGGAGGAACGTGCCCACCCCGACGCCCTCGCGGACGGCAAACCCGATCGACACCAGGAACATGACAACGTTCACGAGCACAAGGGCGGGAACGACCCAACCCAGCCCGGACTCGTAAAACGCCCGACGGGCCTCCTCGCCGCGCTCGAATCGAGTCATTCCTGCCGGGGCTACGACCGACTCGGCCGGTGGCGGCGGCTCCATGGCCGGTTTTCCTTCCCGGAGCCGGGCCACGAAGACCGGGTCGTTGAGCACCTCCTTGCCGAGTGGCGTCAGGATGTACCCCTGCCCCTTGCCCGGGACCCACTCGGTGAGTTCAACGAGGTTGGCAAGGCGCAGGTCGTTGAGCGGGCCGTACAGGCTCTCGAGATCGGCCCCGGAGTCGGCCGCGTACTGCTTCGGGTACCACGGGTTCGGGGCGACCGCCAGGGCCTGGCGGAGGACGGTCTCGCGGAGCGGTTCGACGGGTTCCGACATCGCGGGGCCAAGGGGGACACGGACGGCCGGCGGCGGGCCGGGTCCGTGCCATTATGCGAGCGGCCGAGTGGTTCGGCGAACGGACGGGGGCGCCGGATGGCGATTCCGGATTGGCTGACGGTCAACACCGAAGTGCGAACGGCCCTGGCCGACGGTTACCCCGTCGTCGCCCTGGAATCGACGCTGATCGCGCACGGGTTGCCGTGGCCGTCGAATCTGGAAACCGCGCGGGCCGCCGAGTATGCGGTCCGCGAAGCCGGGGCGGTCCCCGCGACGATCGCCGTTTGGCAGGGTCGGCCGACAGTTGGCTTGACTGACAATCTGATCGAACAATTTGCCCATGCGGACGGCGTCTTGAAGGCGAGTCGTC
>DATFWZ010000111.1:0-2980 GCA_035258765.1 Gemmataceae bacterium | reverse complement strand
GCAGAGACACGAGCGGGCCGTGGTCATCGACGAAGAAGGCGCGGTCCTCGCCCCAGTTTTGCCGGTGGGCCAGGAGGGTGAATTCTCGCCCGTGCAGGGGAGGGAAGGGATGGGTCACGCGGAACCGTCGGGACGGATCGTCCGGATCGGGTGCATCCGGCCGCGCAGACCAACGGCGTCGCGGGACGCTTCATCAGGACCGTCGAAGCGAACTGGCTGTGGGTCCAGCGGCTTCCGGCGAGCGCTGGGTATCCGTCGGAGATGAGGATCTCACCTGACCACTGGCCACCGAGCCCGGTTTGCCGCGATGGCGAGGCATCCGTGGCGGAGCTCCTCACGGCGCGGGGATCGACGGCGCATCGAGTACGCGGAAGTCCTCATGCCCCTCGCGGATCTCGATGGCATGGTCGATGGGGACATCGCGGAACGTCTGGCGGGTCCGGCTTGTCGGCCAGGAGACTTCAAGCGCCCGGACCACTTTGGCCTGGCCCAGTCCGACCGTACAGGCCAGTGGGTTGCCGCCAAAGCTCGAGCCGGCCGTGATGGTCCGGTACCGCGATACGACCGCACCGTCGGGACCCGGCAGATCCACCCGGATCTTGGCACCGAGGGCCGCCCGGTTCGTCCGGGTCCCCACGAGCTTGACAGTCAGCCAATGGTGGCCGTACCCCGGGTTCTGAAACAGAACATTATGAGCCCGGTCGCCCGGGGCCGCGCCACCGGCCTCCAAGAAAATGTCGGCGTCGCCATCACGGTCCCAGTCGGCGAAGGCCACGCCATGACCCTTCTGGAGGTGACCGGTCCCCGTCACCGCGGTGACGTCTTCGAACCGCCGGCCGCCGTCGTTCTGGAGCAGCACGTTCGGCATCAGATACGCGTACGACGGCCGGCCGGTCCCGAGATAAATATCGAGAAATCCGTCGTTGTCCAGGTCGCCGAAGTTCGATCCCATCGGCAGGACGACCCGATCCAGGCCGAGCTCGGCGGTCACGTTGCGGAAGGGCTCCGTTGGGCCGACGTTGCGATACAAGCGCGGCCGCTCGCCGGTCGTCGGCCGGCCGAGCTGGTCGCGGATGACCTCCGAGAGGGTCGCGCCGTTGGGGTTGACCCAGAGGTCGAGCCGGCCGTCGTTGTCGTAATCCCAGAACCAGCAGGCGAAGGCGGCGGTCGGCTCGGTGACGCGGAGCACGGCGGCGACATCGACGAACCTGCCGTCGCCGCGATTGTGATAGAGCCGATTACCCTGGGCCAGGTTGGAGACGTAGAGGTCGGGCAGGCCATCGTCGTCGTAGTCGCCCCAGGCCACTCCCTTGCCGAACCGGCCGTTCAGCACGCCGGCCGCAGCGGAGACATCCTCGAAGGTGCCGTCACCGCGATTGTGGTAAAGCCGGCCCAGGTTGCGATCGTCGAACTTCTGGTTGTCGAACTCGCCAGCGACATAGAGGTCGACGTGGCCGTCGTTGTCGTAGTCGGCCCAGCCGGCCGCCTGCGTGGCGATCGGTTCGCCGAGCCCGGCCGCGAGTGTGACGTCCTCGAAGACGCCGCCGCGGTTGCGCAGGAGCGACATCCGCCGTGGCAGTTCCCAGGCGCCGCGCAGCAGCAGGATGTCGAGGTTGCCGTCGTTGTCGTAGTCCGCATGGCAGGCATTGAGAGACAGGACTTGGTCCGCCAGTCCGGCCTTGTCCGAGACATCTTCGAAGGTGCCGTCGCCGCGGTTACGCAGGAACAATGCCCCCCGCTCGGGGTCGGTTGTCGGCATGAAGACATCGAGCCGGCCGTCGTTGTCGAAGTCGTCGACCAGGCACCCGCCGGACATTGACTCGCCCCGCGCGTTGAGCCCGACGCGCGCGGCGATGTTGACCATGCGGCGCGGGTCATTGCCCGGCGAAGCGAAGCGGCCCAGGGGCAGGAGAAGCTCGGGCGGAACACCTTTGGGATACTCCCCCAGCGTCATATAGGCGATGTTCAAGAGCCACTGAATGCCGACGTCCTCCGGCACCTGGCGCAGGTAGCGCGTGAAGTGCTCGATCGCCTCCCGCGAGCCGGCGGTACGGCCATGCACGGCGGCTGCGGCGAGGGGAAAAATGCAGCTCGACTCGTTGCAACAGGACACACAGTTCTCGATCTCGCCGCGCCTCAGGGCGGCCACTCCCCGGAGGGCGTCCAGTTTCGCCCGGAACACGGGTTTCCGGGCCGGGTCGGCGATTTGCGCCGCTGCGAACTCCTCGCCTGCCGCGGCGCATCGGCCCTCATGCATCATCAAGGAGCCGAGAATCAGGTGGATGTCGGCCGCCGCAGATCGGCTCGCCGAGAGCTCGGGAGGCAGGCTGGCGAGCAATCCTTGCAGGTACGCGATGCCCCGGCTGCCCCTCCCGACGACTGAGTCCCGAATCGACGCCAGCGACGTCGGGTCGGCGATCGGCTTCGAGAAGCGGAAGGCGGTCGAATAGCCGCTGTCGTCGAACGCGTCATCCCAGTCGGGCCGCACCTTCGGCTCGGCGACCGCGCGCGGCGCGACGCGCGGTGGAGAGGACGAGCGCCATGCCCGGGCCGCGAGCCAGCGCCGCGCGCGGAGGAACAAGGTCGCCGGGTCCGGGTCGGTCAGGACGATCGACGCTCCCAGGGTCAGGAGGACCACCCCCACGACGATCAGAGAAACCTTCAGGAGGACCTTACCGCCGACGGACCTCATGGTTTTTCCCTAGTTCGCCTCGGAAGAGGGTTCGGCGCCGCTCGATGCGTGCACGCGGTAGCAGTTGGCGAGTACCGCCTCGCCGCGGCGCTCTCGGCAATCGACAAGCAGCCCCTCCAACGAGGGCGACCTCACGCGATTTCGGACGGGAATTGCAGGCTATCCTAGCGGAATCGTTCTCCTCGAGCAACTCACCGTCCGGCCGAGTGTACGTCCGGGACTGGGAACTCCCGCGCGGCGCTTGCATGTCCAGCTTTGCCGCATCAGGGCGGGTCGAGCACAGGACGG
>DATFWZ010000110.1:0-23880 GCA_035258765.1 Gemmataceae bacterium | reverse complement strand
CCGGGGCGGTTCAGCGGCTGAACGACTACGTCGGCCACCGGCCCATCGCCCTGCTCGAAACGCGGCCGCAGACCGAGTTCTACGCGCACGAGCGGCTGCGCCCCGTGCCGCTCTACATTCGCGGCGTCGGCCCTGCGGCCGGGCCCTATCGCGACGTGGTCGCCCGGACGATCCAAATCCTCCAACAGACCCCGGACGACATCAAGGACGATGCCTGGTTCGACCTCGAACTGCTCGACGAGCTGGCCTTCGACCCGCGGGCGTACGACCACGGGCACCCTGTCAACCGGCGGCCCAACTACCTGTTCGGCGAGTGGGACCCGCACCTGATTGACTCCAAGGGTCATTTCCGGCGATTCGTGGTACGCCAGACAGTCCTGGAGGCCCTCTTGGCCCGGATCGCCAACCCGACGCGCGGCCACGCAGAATTGCAGGACGCGCACGGGGCACTCCTGTTCGAGGCCGCGGCAGTCCTGGCCGGGACGATCCTCATGGCGTCCGGCGTGTGTGGGGATGGGCCCACTGCGCACGACTCCGATGCCCGGCTCGCGAGCCTCGTGCCGGAGGTCGCGCGCTACCGCGACACTTTCTACGGCCGGTTGTTGGAAACCGTCGGCGGCGATCACGGGGATCTCCTCCGCATCGAGGCCAAGCGGCTCAAGCAACCGTTCGGGGGCATACGCCAGCACCTCAACCAGGAGCTGGCCAAGCAGCGGGCGGCGCAGCTGCAGAACCACGAGCTCGCTGTCCTTCTCGCGGAGCTCGGGTTCGCCGACGCCAGCCGCCATTACGCGGCACGCATCCCGACGACGTCGGCGCGAATCCTCTCCGAAATTGCCATTCGGCAGACGGCCGCCGTTCTGGCCGCGGAGAATGCGCGGCTGAACGAGGCTGCCACGTACCTGCCGGAGGTGGAGGACCTGATCACGCGGGGGATCGAGTGCGGCGCATTGGCCGACCCATGGAACATCCTTGGGTACCAGGGACTCTACCCGCTCTTCCAGTCACGCGAGGACAGCACGCACGACCCGCGAAATGAGGAGCTGATCGACGCACTCACGCGACAGTTCGACCTCTACGCCCGGTTGCTCGCGGCGGCCGCCGCGGCCGGCGACGCGCGGCTTCAGGAATCGCTGACGAAGTCCGTGCGCCGGTTGGCGGCGTGGTGGGACAAGTTCGCGACCTACGAGGTGAATGACATCCCCCGGCTGCATGGCAGCGAGCGGGCGGATGCCGCCTTGCACGTGGCCAAGGCCCTTGCCGACTGGGGCCGGCGGGCGCGGGCAACGGAAACCAGCCCGAAGGAGGACATCGCGTTCTGGCGGGACCGTCGCGAGGGGTTCACCTCTGCGGCCGCGTTCGCGCAGGTGATCGAAGCACTCCTGATCCAGCATAACTACCGAGCCGCGCTGGCCCTGCTGATCGCCTGGCTGAGCGAGTCGGCCCGCGTGCCGCTGGAGGACGGGACGGCTTCATTCCATGAGTTGTCCGGAAGATGGCTGGACGCGGCGCTCGCCTCGACTGACCGGGACGCCCTGGTGCCGCGGTTCTTCGCCTTGCTCGCGGCCAACGCCGAGGAGCTCTGGCACGTGCCCGCCGTCCCGGGCGGGAGCCGCCCACGCGAACGCGAGAGTGCCGTCGAGTCCGCGTACGACGACGTGACCTTCAAAGACTCCGCGGACGACGGGGTGGAAGGCGCGATCGCCGGGGGAGGGCCGGCCCAGCGACCGGAATTTGCATTGGAGGAAGCGGGCCGCGACCTGGAGCAGCGCCTCGCGTTTCTTTCGGCCGTGGCCGAGCTCTGGCGGGCGGCGGCGGGGCCCGGCGTCGGCCCCACCACTGATACCGACGTGGCCGACGACTCGCCACGATCGTGGCTGGAGACCGCCCGGGGGTGGCACCGCGACCTGGAGGAGTTCATCGAAACCGTCAACGAGGTCGAGGTCCCGGACCCGGTTGGCGGTGTGGACGAGGTGATGGAGTACGACCGCCGCCGGATGACCAAGGATCACCTGACCGACACTGCCCTCGACACGTGCATCGAAGTCGGGCGCGCCATCCGTGCGCTGGCGGCAGTCGTCGGCAACGGGACGCCCGCGGCGCCGGACGGACAGGCCTGGGAGGCGATGGCGGGGAGGATCGAGAAGGCCGTCGCGGCGCGCGAACCGGAACAGGTCCGGAACTTCCTGCCGGCGCTGGTGCGAGCACTCGCCCGGGAACCGCTCCTGTTCGTCCCGCTGTCCGAGGGAGGCAAGCCGCGGCCGATCCTGCGCGCCCGGTCCACATTGTCGCTGTTGGAATCGCTCTTGGAGCGGCTCCCGCCGCTCGGGCTGATCCGGGAGACGTACCACCTCGTTCGACTCGCAAAGGCGATGGAGAAAAACGGCCCGGAGTCCGGCCGGCGGGTTTCCGAGTTCGATCGCCTGTTCCGCATCGCACTACGGTCGGTTGTGGACACGCTTTTGGACGCGGCCCGGTCGTGGGACCAGGACCGCTCGGCCGCGACGGAGCCGCTGGTCGAGGTGCTGCGAAAGATCGCCGACTCATTCCTGACCATCTGGGTGCAGCACAGCCAGACGTTGCGTCTGTCGGCGATCGAGGCGGTTATGGACGACTCGGAGTGGGGCCCGTTCCGGGGGTTCATCCGCAAGTACGGCCGCGAATTGTTCACCGCACACTTCTTGACGTACGGCAACGTCCGTGGACTGTTGCACCGCGGCGTCGCCGCGTGGCTCGACGGCCTGACTGAGCAGGACAACGAGCAGAAGCCGGAGCGATTACTGGCCGACCTCGAGCGGGGCAAGCTGTCACGATCGTCGGCGGTCCAGTACCTCGAGGTCGTCCTGCACACGATCGCGGAGCATTACGAGGAGTATCGCGATTACAACACGACCACGACATGGTCGGATTATGGGGAGAACCTCTACGTTCTGCTCGACTTCCTGCGCCTGAAGGCCAAGTACGAGCGCTACGCGTGGCGGATGCGCCCACTCGTCCTGGCCCACGAGGCGCTTTGCCGCAAGGGGCTCCCGGACGTGGCCGAGCGTTGGGAAAAGAGCATAGCCGACTTCTCGCGGCCGCTGGCCGCCGAATTGATGGAAAAACTCGCGGAGAAGGAGGCGGAGCACGCGGTCCGATTGCGAACGATCCGCGACCGGATCGAGGAACGCTTCTTACGCCCGCTGGCGCTGGATCGACTGTGCGCGTTGGTGGAGCCCGCCGCCGTCGAAGCGCGGCGCGGCGACGGTGAGCAAGGGGACGCTTACCGGCGGCTCGCGGAGCAGCTCAGGCCGCTCGCCGACAACCCGATCGGCGTCGGCCTGGACGTGCCGCAATGGCTGCGCAAGCTGCGCGACGAGGTGGAACGGGTCCGCGATGCGGCCGTGATCCCGCCAAAGCCGGCCGACCCGGTGCGGCTGACGTTCGCGGAGCTTCAGAGGCAGCTCGCGGAGTGGGAGGAGCCGCTCACGGGGCCGGTGTAGAGGTCGCTCCGATTGCCCCGTCCGAATCCCGGTGGCTTACCTCCGGCACCGTCAAGAACCCCCACCGTAGCGCCTGGTCCTGGACGTAGTTCTTCCCCACCGTCAGCGCCGTGACCGCCTTGGCCATCTCGTAGCCGAGGTAGAAGGCGTGCGACGCGTCCAGCTTCGGGTCGCGCTTCTGCATTTCCTCGAAGAGCACGAATGGGTCGTTTCCGCGCACGTACATTGAGCCGTTGATGACGTGGATCTCGCCGCGCTCCGCGAACAAGCGGTAGTTGCGGTCCATCACGTCGCGTGCGAGCTGTTGCAGGCCCTCCTCGCCGAGTTCGTACAGCCGCGGGTCGCGAAACATGACCAGATCGGGCTCAAGGTGCTTTGGCAGCACCCGCTCGCGGACCGCGTGGTACACCAGCCGGCGAGCCAGGTCGAATTCCTTTACGGCCGAGCGACACCAGTTGATCACCTCGGTTGTGAGCACGCTGCGGATGCCGACCTCCTGGCAGAGTCCGGCGAGCATGACGTTGACCCCGGCAGAGTCCACGTCGGTCAGCTCGGTCAGGTTGCCGATGCCCATCATCAGCTCGGCATCGGGGTGTCGGCGGCGGACCTCCAGGTAGCGACCGAGCGAGGCCGCGAACCCGAAGGCGATCGGCTCGACGATCGGGTCGATGCGGAATTTGACCCCCGCGGCGCTAAGCTCGTCGATAGTCGCTTCAAGCGAATCGAGGTCGGTAGGCGTATCCGGGATGGCGACGACTTCGGCGCCGAATCGCTCGTACCACCCGTGGGTCAGGTGCCGGTTTGATCCATTGACACTGAGAACCAGCTCCGCCCCCGCCGTCAGGGCGGACTCGACCTCGGCCGGGTCGAAGCTATCCACCGAGACGCGTAGCCCTTCACCGCGCAACGCGCGCACCGTATCGCCGACCCCGGCCCAGGAGCCCCCGGGGTCGCATCCCACATCGATCACGTCGGCCCCGCTATCGCGGAACCCGCGGGCCTCGGCGAGGATGGCGTCGCGAGTCAGGCTCGGGGCGTGGTTGATCTCCGCGACCAGTTCGATGTCGTAGCGGCCATAGTTTGCCGGGCGGCGGGACCCGGTGCCGAAGTACTCCGGCAGGTCGCGGAGGTCTTTCGGCCCGCGCTCGACAGCAACCGACCCTGGGTGTGCAACGGCCTCAAGTTCCCCGCGGCAGTACCCCGGGAGCACCACGCGCTGTACATCCTCCGGGACCTTGAGCTTTCGGCCGACCCAGTCGGTCGTCAACAGGGCCGCGACGGTGATGGGAAGGACCGCGACTTCCGGCTCGAAACCGGCCCGGGGCGCGAGATCGGCGAGGACGCGGCGCAGCGACGGCTCCGCGAGCTTGCCGGTCACGAACAGGATGCGCGGGGGCATGAAGACATGCTACGCGACTGACACCGGCACCGGCGGGAACGGCAGTACCTCGACCGGCCGCTTGCCCTCGGTCGTGTCGGCTTCCAGTCGCGTCCCCGGGTCCTGGTGGCCGCGACGGATGTAGCCCAGCGCGAGTGGGGCGTTGAGGCGCGGCGACTGAACGGACGAAGTGACGAGCCCGACTTCCGTCGCGTCGCGGAACAGCCTGGTCCCGGGCGGCACTGGGCCGCCCTCAAGCACCTTGACCCCGAGGAACGTCCGATTGACAAATCCGGCGCGGTCGCGGGCCATGACGACCGGTTCCTGGCCGAGGTAACAGCCCTTGGAATAGCTCACCGCCCGGATCGCCCGGGCGACCTCCATGACGAACCGGTCCTCGCCGATATCCACGCCGTAAACGGGCGTGCCCGCTTCGACGCGAAGGACTTCGAACGCCCCTTCGCCCGCAGGAGTTGCCCCGGCCGCCAGTAGCATCCGCGAGACGCCGTCGGCTCGCTCGTTGAGGCAAACCAGGTCGAATCCGGGCACGCCCAGCGGGTCGTGTCGGCGGATATGGCACGTCGCCGTTGACCCGAACGTCCGCTCCATGTGTTCGAACTCGGACAGATCTGGGAGCGATTGCCCAAGCGCCTTTTCGAGCACCTCCTTCGCCTTCGGCCCGGCCAAATGCATCTGGGCGAACCGCTCCGTCTGGTCCGCGAGCTCGACCGCCTCTGAAATCAGGTGCTTGTCCAGGTGTTGGAGCACTTTTTCGTTGAATCCGGGGGCGACGTCGAGCCAGAACGCATGCCGGCCTGCCGAGAGGACGTGATAGACGAGGGCGTGGGCAAGGACCTTCGCCCGGTGGTCGCAGAAGTACGCCTCACACCCGCCCCCGAGGGGCAGGCCGTTGATGTCGTTCGTGCACAGGTTGTGCAGGAATGCCGGCGCGTCCTTCCCGGACACTTCGAGCTTGCCGTGTTGCGACCGGTCGAACAGCGAGGCCCCGGTTAAGGTCTGCTCGTATTCACGATTCGGGTCGCTTGCGGCGCGAGACAAATCGGTCAATGGTGATTGCGTTGCCATACACAGGAAATGATAGGCGCGCCCGACGTCAGCCGGTTGTCACCCAACTCTTGTGGGCATCCGGGATGATCAGGCACTTGCCCGGCTGGTCGAGAAGCCGCTGGACGTCCTTCGGCCCTGCCAACGGCGTCGCGAACATCTCCTCCACCGTCGTCGGCCGAATTTCCGACGCCAGGTGCAGCGTGCCTTGCCCGGCGGCCCAGGCCCATTGAACCGCCGTGGCCGCGTCCGTGGGCCTTTCGCGAAAGAGAGCTCGCACCGCCTCCGGCGGCTCGTCGGAGCGACGGAGGACGTCGGTCGCGGGGCCGAGTTCCGGGTCGGCTTCACTCAGAACTACGATGTTGCCCCCCGGCTGAACTACGCGGGCTCCGCAGGCGGCGGCCCGGGCCAGTGCCCCGAAATCATGTCGGGCCGGGTCGCCGCCCAGCGATACGACCACGGTGTCCGGACGCTCGCTCACCCGCGACTTCCACCGGGCGTCCAGCCGCTCGATGCCTTGCGCCGTTGATTCGGCCAGCCCGGCGACGACCCCCTCGATTTCGTCCCCCTCGCCCTCGATCACCTGGACATAGAAGGGTGACCCGAGCAACCAGGCGACTTCGACTGCCTCGGCGTGGAGCGGCCAGGTGCCATCCGCGGGGGTCTGCGGAGAAAGTCTCGGGACGAGACTGCGGACGGTGTCCGCGTCGGCAAGGCCCGGGTAAAACGCGCCCTCCGCCCCGGAGTGGCCGAGTAGCGGGTCATACCCGCGGCCGGTCAGGATGATCGACTGGTCGGCGTCAACGAGTGTCCGATTCAGGTAGACTCGCCGCCCCTCCTTCGTCGCGGCCAGGTAGCTCAACCGCTGCCGGTCGCCGGGCCGGTGGACCTCAGTTTGTAGGTCGGCCATGGTGTCCGGCAATTCGTTCACCCATTGCTGCGACGCGCCGGGAGGGCTGATGGCCGTGACCGCGGACGGCGGAATGCCCGTCGAGGCCAGGTATTCGAGCACCCCCGCGATCAATTCGGCGAGGTGGGGAAGGGACTCGTCCACGACCAGCGCGATCCGGTCGTCGGGCGTCAGGGCCCGGCGGAACGCCTCGAAGCGGACCGGGTGCTCGAGCGCCTCCGCGACCGCGGCCCGGACGTCGGCCACCGGGGCGTGCGGCCGCGCCGGGAGCGCGACCCGGTCCGCGTCGCGCACATTCAGCGACCACCGGGACCGACCGACGGGGACCTCGACGACGCCCATGTACGCCTCGACAAACGATACCTGACAACCCATATTGTCCGCGCGACGGCAAGGACGGCAATCCGCCCCGGGGGTGCCTTGGAGAACTGTCGCCTCGACCGATAGAATAACCCCGGCTCTTCCTCCCCGCCCGCACCCGTTGTCCGGCCCCGATGGGGATTACCCACGTCTGTTTCGGTCTGAGTTATCTCATCGCCCTGGGTCTCGAGCTGGCCCAGCAGGCCTGGCCGAGCCGCGCCCTGCGCGTGGCGGGGCTGGTGTTCGGGATCGCAGGGCTGGTCACCCACACGATCTTCATCGTCTTTCACCAGCCGAGCCCGGCCTCGGCTTATGGCTCGCTCCTGCTCCTCGCGTGGGTGATCGCGGTCTTCTACCTGTACGCGTCGCTGCACGAGCGGACGCGGGCGTGGGCCCTATTCGGCCTTCCCGTGGTGCTGATCCTCGTCGGCCTCTCGGCCCTTTCCTATGGACGTAGCGAAAATGACGGGTCGTGGTTTGCCGGTGAACATTTTTGGGGGGCGGTTCATGGAATCCTGGTGCTGGCGGCGTCCGTAGGGATTACCGTGGCGTTCCTGGCGAGCGTCATGTACCTCGTCCAGTCGCGGCGCCTGCGGATGAAGCGGAGCCCGGTCGGGGGCGTCCGGCTGCTCAGTCTGGAGCGGCTGGAGACGATGCACCGCCGGGCGATCAACCTGGCATTTCCGCTCCTGACGGTGGGCCTGTTGCTCGGGGCCGTCCGCGCCCCGCTGACGGGTGCCGAGGCCGGTGCCTGGACGGATGCCAAGATCCTGGGGACGGTCGGCCTATGGTTGGTCGCGTTATTGCTCCTGGTCCTGCGCTACGCAGCCCACTTGCCCCCCCGGCGACTGGCCCTGCTGACGGTGGCCGCGTTCGGCCTCATGCTCGTCACCCTGATTGCGGCCCACCCGTTCGCCGCGGAGGGTGCGAGATGAACCTCGTCGCCGTCGGCGCGAGCTTCCGCACCGCGGACGTGTCCGTCCGCGAGCGCGTCGCGTTCACGGACGACCAGCGCGACGCGGCGGCCACGGAACTGGCAGCCCGATATGGTTGTGAGGCGGTTCTCCTGAGCACATGTAACCGGGTCGAACTTTACCTAGCCCGGCCGACCGACGGGGAATTGCCAGACGCGGAACTCCTGTCGGAGTTCCTGGGACAATTTCACAACGTCGAGCCGACGACCATCCGACCAATCCTGGTCGAGCGCCGCGACGGCGATGGCATCCGTCACCTGTTCCGCGTGGCCGCGAGCCTCGACAGCCTGATCGTGGGCGAGGGTCAGATCGCGGCGCAAGTGAAGGGGGCGTTCGAGGCCGGGCTCCGGCTCGGAACGACCGGCCCACTCTTGAACGCGCTCTTCCAGCACGCCCAACAAGCTGCGAAACGCGTTCGCACTGAAACCGGCCTGTCAGAAGGTCATGTGTCGGTGTCGAGCGTGGCCGTCGATTACGTCCGCCAGGTGTTCGACCACTTCAACGACAAGACGGTCCTCGTGATCGGCGCCGGCAAGATGGGCCGGCTGACGCTCAAGCATCTCGGGGAGTTGCACCCGCGGCAAGTGCTGGTGGCGAACCGCAGTCCCGAACGGGCCCACGAGGTCGCGGCCGAATGCGACGGCAAGGCAGTGGCCTGGGAGTACCTCGACGACGCCCTCGTCCAGGCGGACATCGTCCTGAGCGCGACCGGCGCGCCGGAGCCTGTAGTGACACGATGGACCTACACCGACGTCCGGCACCGCAAGGCCGGGCGGACCACGGTCATTCTCGATATCGCAGTGCCGCGCGACTTCGACCCCGCGATCCACGACGGTGAGACGACCTTCGTATTCAACATCGACGACCTCAAGAACGTCCGCGAGCAGACGCTCGCCCGCCGCCGCGCCCACGCGGAGCGGGCCGAGCAGATTGTCGAGGAGGAGTGCCGGCGGTTCATCGACGACTGGGGGCGGCGAAAAAACGGACAGGTGATTGCCCTGCTCACGCAGGAGTTTGAAGCGCGGCGGCGGGAGGTGCTCGAGCCCCTCCTGAGCCGGCTCAACGGCAAGCTGACCGAGAAGGACCGGCGGGACATCGAGGGAGCGTTTCGCCTGTATCAGAACAAGCTTCTACACGGGCCGATCACGGCGCTAGGTGAAGCTTCGCGCGAGGGGGGCGGGGCGGGATTGTTGGAAGCGCTGCGGCGGTTGTTCCGGTTGGACTGACCGTTAGCCGCGACGCGGAGGCTTTGCGGAGGGGAGCGCGTCACGTCGCTCCCTCGGGACGCTGAATCGACGCCCCCAGGAGGTTCCGCTTGCGCGCTCCGCTCCGAGGACTCCTCGTCGCGGCTTCACGGGGAACCGGTCATGACTCGGTCGGACGATATGTGGTCAATGCACCCGTGAAGCCGCGACGCGGAGGCTTTGCGGAGGGGAGCGCGTCACGTCGCTCCCTCGGGACGCTAGATCGAGGCCCCCGGGAGGTTCAGCTTGCGCACTCCGCTCCGAAGACTCCGCGTCGGAGCTATCGGC
The DNA here is from genome assembly GCA_035258765.1 of Gemmataceae bacterium. Lineage (GTDB taxonomy): Bacteria > Planctomycetota > Planctomycetia > Gemmatales > Gemmataceae > SIAJ01. Next base: position 14,179 of record DATFWZ010000110.1, on the reverse strand, counting down.
TCAAGTCCTTGATTCGCCCCGCGGCCCTGCTTACCCTTTAGAATGTCAGTTCCGCCCGTAATCCGAACGGGGACCCGGGAATGAGTGCCAGTCCCGCGCCGGCCACGAACGGCGAGGCCTACTTCTCCTTCCGGCGGCATGGCGAAGTCGCCGTCGTCCGCGTGTCGGCCGCCATCGAGAACTTGCAATCCAACGTGATCGAGACGGCCGCCCAGGTCGTCTTGTCGCCGCTGAAGGCCAATCCGCCGTCGAACGTGATCGTGGACCTGTCCGAGGTCCAGTTCTTCACGTCCGAGTTCATCTCCTTCCTCTTGCGATGTCACGTCATCGTCAAGAAACACCACGGCGAGCTGGTCCTCGCCGGGGTCTCCGACCGCATCCGGGAGCTGCTGCGCCAGACAGCCCTGGATACCCTGTGGGCGATCTACCGAACCCGCCAGGAGGCGCTGGACGCCCTCGGCGGGGCCGATTGATCGCTTCCCCCTTGCCGACCCGCCAACCCGGGCGGGTCGTTTTGTTTCCCCGAAGGACTCTCCATGCCCCCGGAAACGTCGCCGCCACGCCGCGAGAGGCCGCAGACGAGCGAGGATTTCGTCCGCGATATCAAGGAGGCGGCCGACAAGCTGCTGGCGGACGCGGCGACCCGCGGGGACGTCAAACTCTTGTGCACCGCGTTCCGGGAGTTGCGGCACTGCTTCAAAGTATTCGCAAGGTACAAGGGCCGGCGCAAGGCGACCGTCTTCGGCTCGGCCCGGACCAAGCCGGACCACCCGACGTACATCCAGGCCGTTGACTTCGGGCGAAGGATGGCCGAGGCCGGGTGGATGATCGTGACGGGCGCCGGGGCGGGGATCATGGAGGCAGGTCACGTCGGCGCCGGCCGCGACGCCAGCATGGGCCTCAACATCCTCCTCCCGTTCGAGCAGTCGGCCAATACGGTCATGTCCGGCAATGACAAGCTCATGACCATGCGCTATTTCTTCACCCGTAAGCTCATGTTCGTGAAGGAAACGGATGCGATTGTGCTCTTCCCGGGCGGGTTCGGCACCCTCGATGAGGGGTTCGAGGTTCTGACCTTGATCCAGACCGGAAAAAGCCACATCTTCCCCGTCGTGCTGGTGGATCAGCCGGGGGGAACGTACTGGCACCAGTGGAGCGAGTTCATCGAGACGCAGCTCAAGGGGAACGGTCTGATCTCGCCGCCAGACACTTCGCTGTACCGGATCACGCACTCTGTGGACGAGGCGGTGGCCGAGGTGACCGGGTTCTATCGCGTCTACCACTCGATGCGGTACGTGCGCAAGGACTTGGTTGTCCGGCTGAACCGGCCGATTTCGGACCGGACGCTGGACCGGTTGAACTCTGAGTTCAAGGACATCATCTGGGAAGGGGAGATCGAGCGCGTCGACGCCGATCCGCTCGAGGCGAACGAGCCGGAGCTCGCCCACTTGCCGCGATTGCGGTTTCGCTTCGACCGCCACGGCCATTCGCGATTCCGGCAGATGATTGATCTGATCAACCAATCCGATTGATCCTACATCCTGTCCCGCGCTGTAGGGAACGCCCTCCGTGGCGTTCCGCAACGCGGGCGCCCCGGACCCATGATTGTCCCCGCGGGAGGGAGCCTTCGGAGCGCCACGGAGGGCGTTCCCTACAGCGCCCGTAGGTGTTCTAATGGCGGCCGGATGCGTCCGTCATCGAATTCACGCCGCCAAGCAAGGGGCACATCATGCGAGCCGCCATCATCCTCGTCGGGCTCACTACCGCCGCGACGGCCGCCGATCGGCCCAATATTGTTTTCATCCTCGCCGATGATCTCGGCTGGGGCGACCTCGGCTGCTACGGGCAAACGAAGATCCGCACGCCGAGCATCGACAAGCTCGCGGCCGAGGGGATGCGCTTCACCCAGGCATACGCGGGAAACGCGGTCTGCGCCCCGTCGCGGTGCTGCTTGATGACCGGTAAACACTCCGGCCACGCCTACGTCCGCGACAACCGGCAATGGAAGCCCGCCGCGCAATGGTCGGGACAGGTTCCGATCCCCGAAGACGCGGTCACGCTGCCGAAGCTCCTCAAGGCGAAGGACTACGCCACCGGCGCGATGGGCAAGTGGGGGCTCGGCTCGCCGGAGAATACGGGCGACCCAGCCAGGCACGGGATCGACTACTTCTTCGGCTACTACTGCCAGGCGCACGCCCACAACCATTACCCGCAATACGTCTACCGCAATGGCAAGAAGGTCGAGCTCGAAGGCAACGACGGGTCGGCCACGGGCAAGCAGTACACGCAAGACCTGTTTGAGGCCGAGGCGCTCCGGTTCATCCGCGAGCACAAGGAAGGGCCATTCTTTTTGTACCTCCCGTTCACGGTCCCACACCTGGCCCTGCAGGTGCCCGACGACTCGCTCGCCGAATACAAGGGAGAATTCGAGGAAACCCCGTACCGGGGTAAGCAATACCAGCCGCACGACACGCCGCGGGCCGCGTACGCGGCCATGGTGTCGCGCATGGACCGGAGCGTCGGCCGCGTCATGGAACTGCTGAAGGAGTTGAAGCTCGACGAGAACACGCTCGTGCTCTTCTCCAGCGACAACGGGGCGATTGACGCCTTCGCCGGGACGGATGCGAAATTCTTCAGGTCGATCGGCGATCTCCGCGGGATGAAGGGGAGCCTGTACGAGGGCGGCATTCGCGTCCCGCTCATCGTCCGGTGGCCGGGGCGCATCAAGCCGGCCACGACCAGCGATCTGCCGACCGCGTTCTGGGACCTCCTGCCGACGCTTTGCGACGCCACCGGCGCGGAAGTTCCAAACGACATCGACGGGATCAGCTTCCTGCCCACCCTGCTCGGTCGTGACGGGCAACGCGTCCACGAGTTCCTCTACTGGGAGTTTCCCGGCTACGGCGGCCAGCAGGCGGTTCGATCCGGCAAATGGAAGGCGGTCCGTCAGGGCCTCGCCAAGGGTGCGGGCGGCGTCGAGCTGTATGACCTCGAGAGCGACTTGTCGGAGAAGAAGGACGTCGCCATGGCACACCCGGACATCGTGGAACGGCTCGTGAACGTCATGAAGGAGCAGCACACGCGTTCGGACGACTTTCCGCTGCAGTCGATCGATCCCGCGGCGAAGAAGAAATGACGTTTCCCAATTCGCCCCAACCCCGCCGCCTTTTCAGGTTTGTCGCCACGTCTCTGCCCTGCCAAACCTCGCTTGACCGCCCCGGGCGTTCGGCTTACCATGTCGCCCGCGCCGGGCGAGACTTGCCGGGGCGACACCCTTAACGCCCGCGGCGCCGGGGACGGGGAACCCCGAGAGGGCCCAGACTCACCAAGTCCATGGAGGGGGAAAATGGGGAAGCGTGTCGGGCTGGGGGCTCTATGCGCGCTGTTGCTGGTAACGGGGGAGGCGGGGGCGGGCTTGTTACCGATCCACGTCGCGATCACACCCGAAGGGAACGACTTCCGCTACACCTATAGCGTCCTGCTGCAGTCGGACGCGGTGCTCAAGCCCGGGGATTACTTCACCATCTTCGATTTCGCCGGCCTCGTATCGGGCACGAACAACCAGCCGGGCTCCTTCACCTTCTCGACCGACGCGACGGGCCCGGTCCCGACCGGCGTCGTCCCGAACGACGACCCGGCTCTCCCGAACCTGACGTGGAGGTACACGGGAACTGACGCGTCCCTCGTCGGCCAGCTCGGACTGGGCGATTTCTCGGTCGTATCCCAATACGACGACACCCACGACGACCACTTCACGGGCCAGACACATCGGGTGGTGGACGGCCACCTGGACAGCAACATCACGGACACCCAGGTGCCCGTGCCCGAATCGCACCATTGCGGGGCGGCGGAGCCGTCGAGCCTGTTGCTCTTGCTCTTCGGGATTCCGGTGGCGCTCGGCTTCCGGGTACTGCGACGACGGCCGTGAGATTTGAGCTTCACTCGCCTTCGGTGGCCCGTTACGAACGCCCTTCGTGGCGTTCCTCAAACCTCGCTTCCCCGATGGGGTTCAATGTCGCCGGGGAGCGAGGTTTGCGGAACGCCACGGAGGGCGTTCCCTACAGGCTGCCGAAGCGGCTTCAAACAGCGGCGGTTGGGCTGGCAATGCACGCCCATTTTCCCGTAACCTCTCCCACGACAATCCGCACGCCGAGGGCCGGGCACGGATGCCGGGGCAGCTCGCCACCGTCTGGAAATTCCGACACTTCTGGCTGTCGCTGGCCGGGATGGACCTGCGCGTCCGCTACCGGCGGTCGGCGCTTGGACTTGGGTGGTCGCTCCTCAACCCGGTCGTCATGACCGTCGTGTTCTGTGTCGCGTTCGCCTCGTGGCTCGGAAACGGCGACTGGCGGACCGCGGCGCCGTACTACCTGGCCGGGCTCGTCGTCTGGGATTTCGTCAAGCACTCGGCCGTCCAGGGCAGCCTCACCCTGTTGCGAAATGAGCCGTACATCCGCCAGTCGCCGCTGCCCGCGGCCGTCTACACGCTGCGGACGAGTCTGGGGGTGAACGTCCATTTCCTGATCGCGCTGGTCGTCGTGATCGCGGCTTCCGCCGTTCTCAACACCGATCACCTGACGCCCTTCTACGCGCTTTGGTCGGTGGTCCCCGCGGTCGTATTGCTTTCCGCCTTCTGCTGGGCCGTGACGGCGCTGTGCGCGATCGCGAACGTGTTCTTCCACGACACGCAGCACCTGGCGGAAGTCGGTTTCGGGATCTGCTTTTTCCTGACGCCGATCATTTACCCAAAGGATCGGCTGACGGAGCGCGGGCTCGGGTTCGTCGCGGATGCAAACCCGGTCGTCGCCTTCCTGGACGTGATCCGCGACCCGCTCCTCACAGGCGTGCCGCCAACGACCCTCGCGTTCGCGAAGGTCGTGGGGATTTCGTTCGTCGCGGTCGTGGCGACCGTCGCGGCGTTCGCCCGGTTCGAGCGCCGGCTCGTCTTTCACCTGTAACCCCTGATGCCCGCTGAAATTGAACTGTACGACGTTCACCTTCGGTTCCGGGTGCGACAGGCCACCCGGGTGTCGCTCAAGGAGTACCTGGTCAGCGGGCTGTTCCGGCGAGCTGCCAATCCCCCGATCGACGTTCACGCCCTTCGCGGAATCAGCCTGCACATCCGTGAGGGCGAGCGCCTCGGCCTTATCGGGCACAACGGGGCGGGCAAGAGCACGCTGCTCAAAGTGATCGCGGGCATTTACGCGCCGACGTCCGGCACGCGCCGCGTCTCCGGCCGGATCTGCTCGCTCTTCGACATCATGGTCGGCTTTGAGATGGAGGCGAGCGGGTGGGACAACATCCGGTTCCGCAGCTACCTCCAAGGGGAAACTCCGCGAACGCTTCGAGCCAAGGTGCCCGCCATCGCCGAGTTCAGCGACCTCGGCCGTTTCCTCGATGTTCCCCTCAAGTACTACTCGGCCGGGATGCTCGTGCGGCTGGCGTTCTCCATCGCCTCCGCGACCGACCCCGAAGTGTTGCTCATTGACGAAGCCCTTTCCGCGGGCGACGCGGGCTTCCAGGTGAAGGCCCGGCGACGGGTGACCGAGATGATGCGCTCGGCCCGGCTCATGGTCCTCATCTCTCACGACATGAAGGCCGTCGCCGACCTGTGCACGTCGGCTGCGTGGATGGAGCGCGGGGAGGTGAGGCAGCTCGGCCGGAGCGAGGATGTCACCCGGGCATATCGGGCGGCAACGGCCCGGTCGGGGGCGCCGGTCGGGGCGGCGGCGTGATCCGGACGAGCTTGGGTCGAGGCACGTGCAAGCCGACAACGCCCCCGTGCCGGCGACACAGCTCTGCGAACGACAGGCGCAGGAACGCGTGCCGGTCGGCGTCGGCCCCGTCGTTCAAGTACTCGCCCGCCAGCTTGGCCATGTGGGCATCGAGCCTCTTCTGGCTGGCTGTGTGCGTGGAGTAGCGGCCCTCGTGCCGGCGCAGGTCGCCGTCGAAAGCCGGGCCAATGTGGTAGAGCTCGTGAAAGACGGTCACGAGCTTGTCCTCGAAATCCCGGTTAAGAAATCGCGGCAGACAGAAGGTGACCAGGTAGAGCATGTCGCGGCCGTGGAGGGTCAAGCGCTGCACCTGGTACGGCACGCCGCGGTAGACCGTGATCATTTGCCCGCCGCGGAACCGCAGCGGCGTAACCCGCGCCTGCAATCCGTGCCGGTAGCCGTTGCGTGACCGCGTGATCGTGAACAGCACACGCGACAGGTCCACATGCCCGAACAGGGCCGACTGGCGGACCACATCCTCGCACAACGTCCGCATCGCGGCGCTGAAATCAAATGGTGAGGTAACCGCGCCGCTTGATCCCCCGCCGGCAATGCGACGCCCCGCCGGGCGCAGGGCCAGTCGCGGCGGCGGGCGGGACGCGTCCCAGTCGAGTACGGGGGGAATGGTCATTCCGGATACAGCAGATGCGGGCTCCGGCGGGCGCGGAAGGCCTTCAAATCTCCCGCCCACGCCTTCTCAATTTCGGCCACGGGCTTGCCCGCCTTGAACGCGTCGTAGCTCGCCTTGTGAACCAGGAGCCGGTCGTAGTTTTTCATTTCCCAGTGGTCCGGGAACAGGTCGCGAAGCGTCGCGGCCACGGTCAGCCCGGTCCGAAGCGGGTTGAACCGGTTCCAGTCGTCCACAATGATCTGCACCCCGCCGCATGGCTTCTTCGCGTGAACGCTGGACGCCGGAGTCAGGTTGACGGAGACGAATCGAACCCCGCTCAGACCTGCCGCATTGAGTGCGCCCGCGAGCTTCGGGCCGTCGAGCCAAGGCGCCCCGATCCACTCGAACGGCCGCTTCGTCCCGCGGCCGACGCTCAGGTTGGTCGTCTCCAGGGGTCCGATCCCGGGGTAGAGCAGGGCCGCGGTGAGGTTGCGCATGTTCGGTGAGGGGTTCACCCAGGTGAGACCGGTCCGGTCAAAGAAGTCGCCGCGTTTCCAGCCCTCGCACTTCACCACTTCCAGCTCGACGTTGAGCTTCCGTTCGGCGACGAACAGCTTCGCCAGTTCCCCGACCGTCATCCCGTGGCGGATCGGCAGCGAGTGATAGGCAATGAACGACTCGCGGCCCGCGTCGGTCAACGGGCCGTCGATCGCCAGGCCGCCGATCGGATTCGGCCGGTCGAGGACGACTAACTTGACTTTATTCTCGGCCGCGGACTCCAGGACCAGGCCGAGGGTGCTGATGTAGGTGTAAAACCGGCAGCCGATGTCCTGGATGTCGTAGACGAGAGTGTCGATCCCCTTGAGGGTCTCGGCGTCGGGCTTGCGCCGCTTGCCATAGAGGCTGTAGACGGGCAGGCCCGTCTTGGCGTCGGTCGCGTCGGTGATGTTGGATTGGTCGAGTTCGCCGCGAATGCCGTGCTCGGGGCTGAACAGGGCGACCAACTTCACCCCCTCGGCCGCGTGCAGGACATCGGCAGTTGCGCGTCCTCGTCGGTCGCGGCCGGTGTGGTTCGTGACCAAACCGATGTTGCGACCCTTGAGCCGCTCGAACTTCTCGGCCTCCAGCACGTCGATCCCGCAGCGGACGTCGCTGGTGGGAATCGGGCGGACGCCAGTGCGCGTCCCGAAGAGTGCGCCCGCGACAATGTTGGCAACGTCCCGCCGCAGCCCGATGACCTGCACGCGCTCGGAAATGTGCACGCGATTGGTCAGCACGATCACGGCCGTCTGACTCGGCGGGTCGATCCAGATCGACGTGCCGGTGAACCCAGTGTGTCCGAACCCCTCGCCACGCGGGAACAACTCCCCCCGGGGGACGCTGTAGCTCGTATCCACGTCCCACCCGCGGGAGCGCTGGCCACCTGGGACCGGGACGGGCGTTGTCAAGAGCCGGACGGTGAGCGGGCTCAGGACGCGGGCCCCGTCAAGCTCGCCTTCGTGGAGCAGCATTCGGGCGTATCGAGCGAGATCGTCGGCCGTGCCGAACAAGCCCGCGTGCCCGGCGATGCCGCCCATGGCCGCGGCCCGCGGGTCGTGAACCTCGCCGATCAGCCAGCGGCCGTCGCGCTGCGCGGTTGGTGCGCATCGCTCCTTAACCTTGTCGCCGGGCACGTACCCGGTGTCCGCCATCTTAAGTGGTTCGAGGACGTGCTTGCGGGCGAACTCGCTCACCGGCTGGCCGCTGACGCGCTCAACCAGCTCGCCGAGGACGATGAAGCCGACGTCGCTATACCGGAACCGCGTCCCCGGCTCGGCTTCGAGCGACAGGGCGGCCACCCTTTTCATTGCCTCGGCCTTACCGTCCTTGTAATCGGCGAGGGGATTGTCGGCGATCAGGCCGCTCGTGTGGAGGAGCAGGTGCTCGACGGTGACCTCGTCCTTTTTGTTCGCGGCGAACTCGGGCCAGTAGGTCGCCACCTTCTCCGAGAGCCGCAGCTTTCCCTGTTCAACGAGAGTGAAGACTGACGTGGCCGTCGCGACCGGCTTGGTGATCGACGCCATGTCGAACACGGTGTCGGGCGTCATCGGCACTTTTTCCGGCTGGAGGGCCCGGTTGCCGTACGCCTTGCGGAAGACGACCTCGTCGCGATGGACGATGAGGACGACCGCCCCGGGGCAATCGCCGCGGCGGATCGCCGCGGCGACGGCTTCGTCAATGCGGTCAAGGCGCTGGCGATCGATGGAATCGCCCGCGGCGACCAGCGGGGCGAAGAGAATGGAGAGGGTGGCGAGGAGGCGCATGTCGAAAGGGTAATGTGAGCACCGACGCCCGGCAATCTGTGGGGACAAGTGTGGGAACTTGTCCCCACAGCGGAGGGGGCTATTTCTGTACGTCCTCGTAGCTGAACTTTCGCTTCACCTTGTCGGCGGGGTACGGCTTCCTGTCCACTTCGACATAGGGGTAGACGAAGAAGTTAAGCGGCGGGCCGTCCTGCTTGGGTGCCAGAGCCAGGTCGCGGCCGACGGTGAACGTCACGCGGTCCTCCGTCAGATTGCCGAAGTAGTAGTCCTTCAGTTTCGGGTTCTTGTTAGCCTCGGAAATGTCCACGGGCACCCACCCCTTGCCCTCCGGTTTGAACTTCGCCCAGCAGTGATAGCCGGCCACCTCGCCTGACCCGCGCTTTTCCGGCAAGCCAAAGCCGATTTCGAACTTCCCGGGGATGCTTTGCGACCGCAGGAGCGCCAGGAACAGGCTGTGGAAGTCGGTGCAATTGCCGAAGCGGCTGTCGCACACCCAGTCCACGTCCCCGCGGCCCCACAGCGTGCCTTCCTTGCTGTATTTCATCATCCCGTTGACCAGGTCGTAGAACTCCTTGCCAACCGCCATCGGGTCCTCGGGCAGCTTCTTGCCCTCGATTAACTTCAGGTGCTTGCCGTCGGGCCGCGTCAGTGGGTCCGGCTTCAGAAAGCGTTCGAGGTCGTCCTTCAGGTCCTTGTCCGTCTCGCCGCGAACCTCCTTGCGCTCGATCGTGTAGACGACGCGAAGGGGGATCTCCCCGTCCTTGTCCGCCGTCGGGACGAGGTAGAGCATCTTGTTGCCGAACCGGGGATCGGTTTCCGTCCTGGCCTCGGTGTTGAAGGTCGTTTGGATGTTGGTGATCTTCTGATCGTCGGAGGTCTGCGGCACCGGCAGCCAGACGCGTGCGGGTTGCTCCGGTTTCAGGCCGGTGATCGTCGCGTCATACGTAAAGCGGAAGGTGCGGGTCTTCGGCTCGACCGCGAGGCCGACGGCCGGGACCAGGAACACGACGGCGCCGAGGACGAGCGCTTTCATGAGAATCCGGGGTGAGGGGGCTCGGTTATGTTAGTTGTCGCGCGCGCGATCCCCGTCAGCTGGGTGTAACGAGGAACGGTCTACTTTCCTTGATTCGCCACCAGCTTGCGCTCGTCCTCGAGCTGCGGCTTGATGACCTTCTCGTACGTGACCGCGAAGGCAATCGCCCCCGCGAGGAACAGGAGCACGACCACCGCCTTCCCCTTCGGCCCGTACATGTTCCACAGACTGAGGACGATCTGCAGGGCCAGGCCTACGCCGACGACGGCGCCGGTCCCCAGGATCGCGATCGCGAAATACGCGCCGGCCGGGGGATCGAGCCGGGCTAGCCACCAGCACGCGACGTCCGCCACTTGCGCCACCAGGACGAGCGGGGCCAATGTCCCGCGCACTATCCCGGGGTAACTTGTGAAAGCGAAGATGAGCCCGGTCGCGGCCCAGAGCAAGGCAAACGTTAATAGGTGCGCGTGCGTGGATTGCGTAAGCCCCGTCACCGACATCTGCCGCGACTTGGCTTCTGCCCACTTGTCCGGCGCCGGCGCCGCCACGGCCGCCCCGCCGTTCCCCGCGGCGGACGCGATCCACTTCCTGGCCAAATTATTGAACGTCTTGTCGGCCGTGAGCGGAAATGCGTTGGCCTCGTATTGCGCCTGTGCGGCCCCCGCATCGAGCCAGGCAAGCACGGCGAGCCGCTCGGCCTCGCGCTTCGGCTCCTCGGCTTTTTGCGCTTCGGCATCCTCTGGCCAATCGGCGGATTTCTCGAAGAACGCCTGAGCCATGCTCTTTTTTTCCCACTCCTCGCGCCGGTCGGTGAGCATACGGTGCATTCGACCCTTCGGGTCCGCCCGGATAGGCCTCAGGAATTTGTTGATCTCCTCAAAGTTGGTCAGCGGCTTGTCGGCCTGATCGGCGCCCGGCTGGTGACACCGCGCACAGCGTGTGTCGAGGATCGACTTGATCTTCACGACCCGAGGCTGGTCGCCGTTCACCTCGCCTATCGGTCTCTCGTCATCGTTCTTCGCGCCGCCCGCGGCCTGCTCGGGCTTCGGCTCCAGCGGCCACGGGACACCCGAGAACCGTGCGACGAGGTCCTCGATCGTCGGCATGTGCTGGCCGGGCGACGAGTGCTTGAAGTGAATCTGCGCCATCGCCCAGAGGTAGCCGATGCCGACGGAGATCAGGAAAGCGGAGAGGACGAGCTTGGCCGAGAGAGGCAGGTCGCGGAGGGTGTAGCGCGAGGCCGAGGGTGTCATCGGCAGGTGCCTCCGGTCGCGGGAACGGGCGAAGGTGGGATACCGTCAGTCTAGTGCGGACCTCAGTTGACGTCGCTCGCGCGGCGGAGCGCCGCGCCAAGCGCGGGCGACGCCGCACGGACATTCGTGGGCACGAGATTCCGATCTTGTGCGCCCCCGACAAGATCGGAATCTCGTCGCCACGTGAGTCGCTCGGCGTCGCCCTCGCTTGGCGCGTCGGCCTCATCCGGGCCGACCGTCGCTGACACTGGCACCCAGCGCCGCGACGGCGGCTTTCAACACCGCGGCCCGCGCCTCGGGGAGCGGCCGGGCAATCGTCGCCCCGGACGCCATCCGGTGACCGCCGCCGCCGAATTGCTCGGCCAACCGGCCGACGTCGTGCGGGTCCTTGCCGCGAAAGCTGACCTTCGTCCCGCCGTCGCGCTGCTCGATGAATACGAGAGCGATCTCCACACCGGCCACGGCCCGCGGGAAGTTGATCAGGTCCTCGGTGTCCGGCGGGACTGCCCCCGTCTCCGCGTAGTCCGACAGGTGTACCTCGGTGTGTACGATCCGCCCCCCGGCCTCGGATTTCATTCGCTCGAGCGCCTTCCCGGTCAGCCGCATGCGGGCGAGGGTGCTGGTGCCGTAAACCGCATCGTAAATCGGCGTCGGCTCGGCCCCGGCCCGGACTAACTCCTCGGCGAGATCGAACGTCCGCGGCGTCACTGATGAGTGGCGAAACCAACCCGTGTCGGTCGCCAGGGCGAGAAACAGGGCCTTGGCCGCCTCCGGCGTTACCGGGACGCCGAGGGCCCGCGTCGCGTCGTGGACCAGCCGGCCCGCGGCCTCGGCGTTCGTGTCCACGAACCGCATCGCCCCGAGTTCGTCCTGCGTCCGGTGGTGGTCGATCACCACCTTGGCGACATTCATCGACCGCAGGAACGGGCCGAACTCGCCGAGCTGCGGCCATGTCCCGGTGTCCACGACAATGATCGCATCGGCCGTCTTGAAGTCGTCCCCGGGCAATCGGAACCGCTCAATGGGCGTCGCGGGGGTGCTCGCGAATTCGTACCGCGGGCCGAGATCACTTGCCACGGCGACGCGGACGGTCTTGCCGAGCTGCCGAATCGCGCACGCCAGCCCGACCGCGGACCCCAGGGCGTCGCCGTCGGGCCGGACGTGGGTGACGATCAGGAATCGCTGGTGCGTCCGGACGAAATCGACGAACGGCGACCAATCAAGCGGCATGCGCGGGGCGGGGCCTTTCCGGGCGGGAATACTAGCGATTATACTTCGCCTGACGCCTCGGAACACCGATCCGGCCCATCTCCATAGGCGCATCGATGTCGCAACTCCGCTTTGGCATTGCACTTCTGACACTCGCATTCGCTCCCATGGTGACCGTGGCCGCCGGGCCCAACGTTCTGGTCGTCATCACCGACGACCAGGGCTACGGCGACCTCGGTTATCACGGCAACCCGGTCCTCAAGACTCCGAATATCGACGCCTTCGCGAAGGCGGGTGTTCAATTCACGTACTTCTATGTCTCCCCCGTCTGCTCACCGACGCGGTCGAGCCTCCTGACCGGGCGTTACAACTACCGGACCGGAGTCGTGGACACGTTCCTCGGCCGCTCGATGATGTACCCGGACGAAGTGACACTCGCGGAGATCCTCCGCGACGCGGGCTACCGGACCGGCCTCTTCGGCAAATGGCACCTCGGCGACAATTACCCGATGCGACCCCAGGACCAGGGATTTGAGGAAGTGTTGATGCACCGCGGGGGTGGAATCGCCCAGCCGTCCGACCCGCCGGGCGGCAGCACCTACGCCGACCCGGTGCTGTTCCACAACGGCAAACAGGAGCAATTTAAGGGCTATTGCACCGACGTGTTCACGGACGCGGCGCTTCAGTTCATTGGCGCGAAGTCCGACAAGCCGTTCTTCGCGTACGTCGCGTTCAACTGTCCGCACGCGCCGTACCAGGTGCAAGAGGCTGACTGGAAGCCGTATCGCGGGCTCGATCTCGGGCCGGACGCGTTCCCGAAGGTCGGCAGCCCGTGGGCGACGCCCAAGCTGAAACAGGAGGAGATCGGCAAGGCGTACGGGATGATCGCCAACATCGACATGAACTTCGGCCGGCTGCTCGCGAAGGTCCCGAAGGACACGCTCGTGATCTTTCTGTCGGACAACGGCCCGGGCGGCGTGCGCTGGAACGCGGGGCTGCGGAATCGCAAGGGCACTGTGTACGAGGGCGGCATCCGCGTGCCCTTCTTCGCGCAGTGGGAAGGCCACTTCGCGGGACGACGGAAAGTGGAATCTCCCGCGGCGCACATCGACATCACGCCGACCATCCTCGACGCGTGCGGGATCGCGGCACCGAAGGATGTGAAGTTCGATGGTCGGACTGTATTGCCGCTGTTGAAGTCCGCGAAGGCCGAGTGGCCGGACCGGCACCTGTTCTTCCAGTGGCATCGCGGCGACGTGCCGGAGTTGGGCCGGGCGTTTGCGGCTCGCGGGCCGCGCTACAAACTCGTGCAAGCGGCGGGAGTTCAGCCGGGCAAGTACACGCCAAGAGTCGAGTTGTTCGACTTGTCTGAGGATCCGTTCGAGGAAAAAGACCTGGCCGCGTCGAAGCCGGAGGTTGTCCGCGACTTGCAGGGTCGTTACGAGGCGTGGTTCCGCGACGTGGAATCGACGCGGCACTTCCAGGGCCCGCGCATTCACGTGGGGACCGAGCACGAAAACCCGACCGTCTTGACCCGGCAGGACTGGCGCGGGCCGAAGGCCGGCTGGCGGCCGGGTGACGAGGGACACTGGGGTATCGCCATCATGCGGGCGGGGACCTATCGGATCACGCTGGAATTTGACGCCGGGAAGGCGGATGAGACGGCATTTGTCCAGGTGGGCGAGGTGAAGGTGCAGGGCGACGTTACGGCCGGGAAGACGCGCTGCGTGTTCGACGGGCTGAAGCTGGCGAAGGGTGAAGCGAAATTGGAGGCGTGGGTCACGGGCGAGAGCCGGCGGGGGGTGAAGTACGCGGAGGTGGAGCGGACGGGGGATTGAAGGCGAGCGGACGCGGCGTAAGCCGCCCGATGATGACAGCATCGGGCGGCTTACGCCGCGTCCGCTCGCCCCAGACCCCCCTCACCCCGGCCCTCTCCCCCCGAAGCGGGGGGAGAGGGAGAAAAGCCGGCGCGGCTCCGCGGCGTCCGCGTTCCATTG
>DATFWZ010000109.1:0-16282 GCA_035258765.1 Gemmataceae bacterium | reverse complement strand
GTGTGCGCGACCGGAGTGAGAGACTCGGGTCGCGCACGCTTCCGGCTCGCCTTTTCCGGTTGTGAAGATTGCACCATCACGTCGCCGCCAATACGATACTCGTTAGACGACCGGTCGGGGGTATGGTCGTTCCCGCGGCGTTGAGTTTAGCGATTCTTCCGGCTCTCCCGCCCGCCTGTTCCCCGGACATTCGTTTGACCCAAGTGCTTGTGATTCCTAACCTTTCCCGGTCCCCATACCTGGACCGGACAAGTTCCCCAGTTTGCGCCGTGAGTAAACCCGCCGTCGGTCGTCCTTTGTAGTGGCCAATCCCTGCCCCAACCTGGGAGAACCGTTGCCATGCGCCGGATCACCCGTCGTGCCTTGCTGGCTGCCGCGGCCGGCATGCTGCTCAGTGCCACCCCGTCCTGGGCCGACGAGGCCAAGGTGGACGTCCAGGAGACGATCCGACGGGGGCTCGACTGGCTGGCCAAGAACCAGAACAAGTCCGAGGGCTGTTGGGAGGCCCATGGCGGGCAGTACCCAACCACGATGACCGGGCTCGCGGGCATGGCCCTGCTCATGGAAGGCAGCACCATGCGCGAGGGCAAGTACAGCAAGGAAATCAAGAAGGCGGTCGAGTGGTTCATGAAGCGCTCGCAGCCGAACGGCCTGCTGGGCAACCCGAACAACCCGACCGAGGCCAGCCGGTACATGTACGGTCACGGGTTCGGCCTGCTCTTCCTGGCCAGCGTCTACGGCGAGGAGGAGGACGAGAAGCGGCGCAAGGACCTGGAGAAGCTGCTGACCAAGGCCGTCGAGTTCACCGGCAAGGCGCAGACGGACAAGGGCGGGTGGGGGTACGTGTCGGCGTCTGAGGGTGGGAACTTCGACGAGGGGTCGGTGACGGTGACCCAGTTGCAGCCGTTGCGGGCGGCCCGGAACGCGGGGATCGTCGTCCCCAAGACGATTATCGACAAGTCGGTCGACTACCTGAACAAGTCGACGACCCCGAACGGGGGGGTGATCTACTCGCTGGCCAACGGCGGGTTCGCCGCGGCGGGCGGCGAGCGGCCGCCGCTGACGGCCGCGGCCGTCGCTAGCGCGTTCAACCAGGGCGAGTACAAGTCGGAGCTGGCCAAGAAGTGGCTGAAGTACTGCCAGAAGAACATCCCCTTCGGCAAGGGGCGGCTCGCGCACGACGAGTACCAGAATTACTACTTCTCCCAGGCCATGTACGTCCTCGGCGACGACGGGTGGGAGAAGCTGTTCCCGGGCGAGAAGAACGGCATGAAGTGGAGCGAGTTCCGGCAGAACATGTTCACTTACATCAAGAGCACGCAGTCGGCCGACGGGTCGTGGGGCGGCGGCTACGTCGGCCCGGTGTTCGCGACCGCGATCAACCTGACCATCCTGCAGCTGGAAAACGGCACACTGCCGATCTATCAACGATAAGTCCGAGGCTGCAATTCCTATGGGTCTCATAGGTCATATGGGACCTATAGGACCTATAGAAATTCGCTGCCAACCACCAACTGAGAAGCACGATGAGCGACCAGGCCCCTACCCTTGGCCAGACCGACCTCGAGGCCATAAAGCGCGTCCAGCACGGGTTCAAGGAGATCAAGAAGCAGCTCGGCCGGGTGATCGTCGGCCAGGACCACGTCATTGAGGAGCTGCTCATTGCGCTCTTCTCCCGGGGCCACTGCATCCTCGAGGGCGTCCCTGGGCTGGCCAAGACGCTCATGATCTCGACGCTGGCGAAGTGCCTGTCGCTCGACTTCAGCCGCATCCAGTTCACCCCCGACCTGATGCCCGCCGACATCACCGGCACGGAGGTGATCGAGGAGAACCGGACCACCGGGGCCCGCGAGTTCAAGTTCCTCCCCGGCCCCCTGTTCGCCAACATCATCCTCGCCGACGAGATCAACCGGACCCCGCCGAAGACCCAGGCCGCGCTACTCGAGGCCATGCAGGAGCGGCAGGTCACGGTCGGCCGCGTCCGACACAAGCTGCAAAGCCCGTTCTTCGTGCTGGCGACGCAGAACCCGATCGAGCAGGAGGGCACCTACCCGCTGCCCGAGGCGCAGCAGGACCGGTTCATGTTCAAGGTGTTCGTCCGTTACCCCAGCTTTAACGAGGAGATGGAGATCGCCCGCCGGACGACGGCGCTGCAGATGGACGAGCCGAGCCCGGTGCTCACCGGCGACCAGATTCTCGAGCTGCAGACGCTCGTCCGTAAGGTTCCGGTCGCGGACGAGGTGATCAAGTACACACTGGCCCTGGTCCGGCAGACGCGGATCAGCGAGCCGGGAGTGCCGAAGTTCATCAAGGAGTGGCTGTCGTGGGGCGCCGGCCCGCGGGCGGTGCAAAACCTGATCCTCGGCGGCAAGGCCCGGGCCCTCTTGTACGGCCGCGAAAACGTCTCGCACGAGGACGTACAGGCCCTGGCCCTGCCGGTCCTACGGCACCGCATCCTGGCCAATTTCACCGCGGCGTCCGAGGGCGTGAGCACCGATACGGTGGTCAAGAAGCTGCTCGATGAGACCCCCACGCGCCTCGGCGACCTGGAGCGGGACGAGCGGTTCAAGAAGATCTTCACCTCCTGACCAGTCCCGAGTCCCCAGTCCTCAGTCTCCAGTCTTCTTGACTGACGACTGAGGACTGAGGACTGGAGACTGAGGACTCACCATGGCTGACGCCAACGATGACGACGCGCGCCGGTTCTTCGACCCCAAAGTGATCGCCCGGATCGCCCGGCTGGACCTGCGGGCCCAGAAGGTGGTCGAGGGGTTCATTGCCGGGCTGCACCGGAGCCCGTTCTTCGGCCACTCGGTCGAGTTCGCCCAGCACCGGGATTACGTCCGCGGCGACGACATCCGCCACCTCGACTGGAAGGTGTGGTCCAAGACCGACCGGTTCTACATCAAGCAGTTCGAGGCCGAGACCAACCTCCGGGCCCAGGTGGTGGTGGACGTCTCGGAGTCGATGCACTACGGGGTCGAGAAGCACCGCCGGGCCGGGACGCTGAACAAGTACGAGTACGCGTGCACGGCCGGGGCGTGCCTGGCCCTCCTGGCCGTGCGGCAGCAGGACACGGTCGGCGTGGTCGCCTTCGACGAGGACGTCCGGGCGATGCTCCCGGCCAAGGGGTCGCAGCTCCACCTCGACGCCATCGCCCAGCTGCTCAACGCGGCCAAGCCGCGACAGAAGACCGACGCGCGGAAGATCATGAAGCGAGTGGCCGAGGCCACGCACGGCCGCGGCATGATCATCATCCTCTCCGACCTTTTGACCGACCGCGAGCCGCTGCTGAAGGGGCTGGAGATGCTCCGGGCCCGGCGGCACGACGTCATGGTCTTCCACATCATGGACGACGACGAGCTAACGTTCCCGTTTGCCGGGACGACGCGGTTCGAGGGGATGGAGGAGCTGCCCAACCTGCTTTGCGATCCGAAGGCCCTGCGCGAAGGGTACCTCGAGGCCCTCGAGGAGTACCTGATCGAGGTCCGCCGCGGGTGCAGCCGGATGGGGGTGGATTACACGCTCGTGAAGACGAGCGACTACATGGATGCCGTGCTGTCCCGGTTCCTGCACAAGCGGATGGCGATGCGGTCGGGCGGGTCGAAGGTCACGGCGGGCTAGTTGGGGATACGTCTTATAGGTCCCATAGGACCTATAGGTCCTATTCCACTGCGAGACGAACACCGAATGCTTTCCCTCTTCGCCAACCCGTTCACGATGATCGCCGGGGCGCTGCTCATCAGCTCCCCGATCATCATCCACCTGATCAACCGGATGCGCTACAAGCGCGTCCGCTGGGCGGCGATGGAGTTTCTGCTCAAATCGCAGAAGCGGTCGCGCCGGAAGTTGATCATCGAGCAGATGATCCTGCTCGCCCTGCGCATCCTCATGGTGCTCCTGGTCGGCCTGTTGCTCGCCCGATTCGTCGGGTGCGACGACGTTGGCAAGCAGGGGACGAGCACCATGCACGTCATCCTGATCGACGACACCCTCTCCACCAGCGACACGATTCGGGCCGAGGACGGGCAGTCCCGGCCAGTCCTCGACGAGGCCAAGCGGCTGGTCGTTGACCAGATTGCCTCCGCGGCTGCCCAGGCACCGAACCCGCAGTATTGCACCGTCGTCCTCCTGTCCGAAGTGGCCAAGGGGGATGCCGACTACAAGGGGCGGAGCTTTAGCCGGCTCAACCCGGCCGCGATCGAGGAAATCCGCACCTATCTGAGCCCGCTCAAGCCGTCGCTCATGCACGTCGAGCTGCGCGACGGGCTCACGACGGCTAAGAAGATCCTTGACTCCGAGAAGAACATGACCGGCGTCCTGCACGTCGTCGGCGACTTCCGGGCCCTCGACTGGAGCGACCGGAGCAAGGAGTCGCTGACGCAGGTGTTTGAGGAGTTCAAATCGGCGGAGGTCAAGGTCCACCTGCTCGATTGCGTCACGCCGGAGCGGACCGCCCAGCAGAAGACGCCCCTCGCCAGCGACAACCTGGCCATCGTGGACTTCGCCCCGGACGCCCGGATCGTCCCGAAGGGCAAGGAGGTGGAGTTCACGATCAAGGTCCGGAACTACTCGAACAGCGAGAAGAAGGGGGTCTTCATCCGCGTCCGGGTGAACGGCCAGGTCCGCGAGGACGGGTCGATCAGCATCCCGTCGGTCCCGCCGAACGGGGAGACGGTGGCCAAAATCACCCTCGGGACCGGCCTGACCCGCGGGGCCGAGGACGAGACCGAGGAGGCCGGCACCCCGGACCGGTTCAACCTGGTCAGCGCCCACCTGGAAGGCGAGACCGGCGGCATCGAGGCCGACAACGTCCGCTACACGGTCGTCGAGGTCCGCAACCAGGTGCCAATCCTGATCGTGGACAACAACCCGACCAGCCGCGGGACCAAGGAGGCCGAGTCGTTCTTCCTCTGGAAGCTCTTCACGGAGCCGATCAAGGGGTACGACGTCCAGGTCAAAAACGCATCCGACCTCGACAACCTCAACCTGCAGCCGTACTCGGCCGTATACCTGTGCGACGTCCCGCGGCTGTCCGACAACGCCCGGAAGAACCTCGAGGACTACGTCCGCGGCGGCGGCGGCGTGGCTTTCTTCATGGGCCCGTCGATCAAGTCGGACGTGATTAACGAGTACAACGAGAAGCTCTACCGCAAGGGTGACGGGATCTTCCCGGTGCCGCTCGACAAGCTCGTCGGGATGGACCTGACCGACGACCAGCGGCGGGCCGAGCGGATCAAGCGGATCTCCAGTTTCAACAAGAAGCTGCTGGTCCGCCGGGACATGCAGTCCCACCCGGCCCTGGAAAAACTCTACAAGGACAACCGCGGGCAGGCGGTCAAGGAGGACGAGTACGAGAAGTTCTTCATCTTC
Organism: Gemmataceae bacterium; assembly: GCA_035258765.1. GTDB lineage: Bacteria > Planctomycetota > Planctomycetia > Gemmatales > Gemmataceae > SIAJ01. The sequence continues at coordinate 10,909 of DATFWZ010000109.1, read as the reverse complement.
GTCCTCATCGACCGGTACCTGAGCGTCAACCAGCAGCAGCTCCGCGGCGGCCTCGGCGGAGTCGACACCCTCGTCTACATGCAGAACACCAAGCCGATGGACAATTACACCAAGCTGGTCAACGACCTGACCGACCGGCTGCAGGCGATCATCGACAACCCGACGCCGAAGAACGAGAAGTACATCCCCGTCCTTCGCGAGCTTCGGACCGAGCTGCGGAAGATCGCCGCCTCCACGGCTGACTTGCACGTGCTGGCCTACGCACTCGACGTCCTGCTCGAATACAAGGGGGAAGAGAACCCGGCGGCCAAGCGGCCGGGGCTGATTGACTTCTGGTCGCAGGCGGACGTCCAGCCGCTCCGCGAAGAGTTCCAGAAGCTCCGCGACACGGTCAAGTACGGCGACCCGCTGTACGTGGCCAAGGCATTCGGCCAGGGGCGCGTCGTCGCGTTCCTGACGTCGGCCGGGGCGTCGTGGAACGACCTGGAGGGGTTCGGCAAGGCGTACTACCCGCCGCTCATGATCAACATGCAGGGGTATTTGGCCAGCGCCGGCACGGACGTCAACCTGGTCCTCGGCGCCGGGTACGAGTTCACGATGGACAGGAACGCGTACGACTCGAAGGTCAAGAAGTGGTTCTACGCCGAGGACGCGAAGGCCGGCAATGCGACGTTCAAGCCGCTCGGTGACGTGAACATGGCGACCGACGACAAGGCGAACGCGTACCGCCTGTCGGCCAGCGACGGGAAGGAACCAGGGATCTACGTGTACAAGTTCGCCGAGAAGCGCGGCGCCCCGGGCGCGGCCGAGGGCGCGACGCGGCCGGACTACCGGGCCCTGCCGTATAACGTCGACGCCCTGGCCGAGAGCAACCTGGCCCGGGCCAACTCGGACGACATCACCCAGATCGCACGCGGGGCGCCGCTACACACGGCGTCGGACGAGACCTACAAGGAGCAGCTCGTCTCGCGGCGGAAGGACCTGTCGGAGAGCCCGTGGATTTATTTCGTGATGCTCGTGGTGCTCATTCTCGAGCAGGCGATGGCGGTGCGGCTGAGCTTCCACACCCGCGCGGCCGAGGCCGGCGGGCCGATGCCGGTCGGGGCCCCGTTGGGCGCCCCGGCGCTGGCGACGGCGTAAAGTCCGGAGTTTAAAGGTCCTATGGGTCCTATGGGACCTATCGGCCCGATCGACAAGAGACCGGCCATGAACGACCAGGGCGTCCAGACCGAATCCGAATTCGTCTTCCGGCGGCTGACCGAGACGTTCAAGCTTCTCGGCACCAACAAGGAAGTGGACGGCCGGTGGTGGCTGCTCATCCTCGCGGCCGTGCTGCTCGTCGGCATCGGGTTCGTCGTCTGGATGTACATCAAGGACTCGAGGTCCGTGCGCTGGTACTGGGCCGCCCCGCTCGCGCTCCTGCGAACGACCGTCTACCTGCTCCTGGCCCTCATGTTCCTGATGCCGGCCCGGCAGGGGTACGAGCGGGTCGAAAAGCGGTCGCGGGTGCTGATCGCGATTGACGTCTCCGACTCCATGGCCCAGCTCAGCGACGACCCGGCGAATGCCCGCGGCGCCGGCCGGACGCGCCTGGCCAAAGTCATGGACTACCTGTCCGACGAGAAGATCGGGTTCGTCAAGGCGCTGCTCGACAAGAACCCGGTGTACGTCTCCCGGTTCGGCACTCGGCTCGATGAAGATGCGCAGATCGTCGAGCACGACGAGAACGGTCAGCCCATGCCGATCCACCGGGTCGCCGGGGCGGACGGCGTACTCAAGCAGGTCTCCGGCCGGCCGTGGAAGAACGACGACTGGCAGGCCTTTGCCAGTTACGATTTCAAGCCGTGGCTCCTCCGCGGGCTGTCCGACGAGGGGGCGACCCGGCTGAAGGTGTCCGGCGACTGGGACGGCAACGCGGTCGGCAACGCCGACTGGGCCGAGAAGTGGCTGGAGAAGAACAAGTCGAACGAGGGCTTCCCGGGCGGTCTCGACCCGGACGACCTGGCGATCCTGGCGTCCAACCGCGACAAGCTGCGGGCCCGGATCGACGTCGCCCGGTCCATCGCCACCGGCACCAACGTCCCCGACTCCCTCCTTTCCCTGGTCAACCGCGAGACCGGGAACATGGTCCAGGGGATCGTCGTCTTCTCCGACGGCCAGAGCAACCTGGGTTCGGAGTCGGCCATCCAGGAGCTGCGCGTCCGGGCGAGCCGCGAGAAGATCCCCATCTTCACGATCGCCGTCGGGTCCGAGCAGAAGGTCGTGGCCGTCCGCATTACCGACGTCCAGGCCCCGGACCAGACGCCGCCGAACGAGCCGTTCAAGGTAATCATCGAGGTGGACGGCGATGGCCTGGTCGGCCAGAAGGCGCAGATCTTCCTCGAGATCCAACTGCCGAAGGAGGGCGTGCCACCCGTCCGCATCCCGGCCGAGGCCGTCTACCAGCCAGGCGAGCCGCCGCACACCCAGGCCGAGATCGTAATTGACCCGGAAAAGGTCCCGGAGGACCTGAAGAACAAGGACAACCCGAAGGAGATGGTTGAGGGCGAGTGGAAGGTCCGGGCGGTCACCCCGCGGGTCGAGGGCGAGCGGTTCGCCGACAAGGAGCACGTCAGCGACTGGGTCCCCGTCAAGGTGATGAAGAAGCCGCAGCGGGTCCTGGTCATGTGCTCGGCCCCGAACCGCGACGTCCAGTTCCTGATCACGCAGCTCCTCCGTGACAAGGCGGACATGAGCCTCTTGATCCAGAACTCCGGCGGGATCGAGGGGAAGATCAACCTGCTCGAGGAGAAAGAACGGCAGCTCACCCACTTCCCGGACATGCTGCGGATCGAGGACGTCCCGAACGAGAACCCGGACACGAAGTGGTACAACCTGGCCCGGTACGACGTGATCGTGGCCTTCGACGTGGACTGGGATCAGCTCACGGCCGAGCAGACCAAGATGATCAAGACGTGGGTGGACCTCCAGGCCGGGGGACTGCTCTTTGTCGCCGGGCACGTCCACACGCACCACCTGTCCCGGCCGTCGGACGACGACAAGTTTCAGCCGCTGATCGACATCCTGCCGGTCCTCCCGGGTGACCCGTTCCTGGCCGCGGCCAAGCGGACGGCCAACCAGCCGTGGCGGCTGGAGTTCGAGAACATCGGCGGCGACCTCGACTTCATGAAATTGGACGAGACGCACCAGAATGTCGAGACGGCCTGGGAGTTGTTCTTCACCGGTCGTGAAGAAAAGGACGAGAAGGCGCGGGTGCTGCGCGGGTTCTACAACTACTTCCCGCTCCGGGACATCAAGCCGGTGGCGACGCCGATCGCCCGGTTCCCGGACCCGAACGCGATCAAGATGCCGGACGGCCGGTCGCCGCCGTGGCTGGCGGTCATGCAGTACGGCCAGGGCCGAACCGCGTGGGTCGGGTCGCCGGAGATCTGGCGGCTGCGGCAGTACAAGGACGAGTATTTCGAACGGTTCTGGACCAAGTTCGTCCGCTACCTCGGCGCCGGCAGCCGGCGGAAGGTGACGCGCCGCGGGCGCATCCTCATGTCACCGGCCGTTGCGAGCGGCTCGTACATTCGAGTGACCGAACAACTGCTCGGCGCGGACCTGCAGCCGGTCGAGCCGAAGACGGAGCCGAAAATCGTCATCCGCCCGGTCGAGCTGGAGAAGTACCCGCCGGAGATCGAGAACCTGAAGGGCGACGAGACGATCGCCAAGGCGAAGGCCAAGTTCCACGAAAAGTTCACCCACGAGTTCCGCATGTCGGCCAAGAAGGGGCCGGACAAATGGGAGGGGTACTTCAACAGGGCCGTCCTGGCTAGCGCGGAAAAATTCCCGCCCGGCTCCTGGCGAGTCGAGGGAGAAATCCCCAGCTCGACCGAGGTGCTCAAGTACAAGTTCCTGATTCGCCAGTCGAACCCGGAGCTGGACGTGACGCGCCCGGACCTGAAGGCCCTGTACCAGATCGCCAGCCCGCTTTCCGAGATGCAGGTGAGCGACGCCGCGCTGGCCGCGGACCTGAAGAAGCGGACGGCCACGGGCAACGAGGGGAACCGCCTGGCCTTCCGGTTCGGGGACGAGGACTCCCTGAAGCTCATTCCCGATTGCTTCAAGACGGACAAGAAGACGTTCCGCAACCGCGGCGCGGTCGAGGACTACTGGGACAAGGGGGTGACGCTGCCGCACTTCCTGACCGGATGGTTCTCCGACAAGCCGCAGCGGCTGGGGATCGGCTTGTTGCTGTGCGTTGGACTGCTGTCGATCGAGTGGCTGACGCGGAAATTGCTGAAATTGGCCTAGCCTGTGCCTCGTCCCCTGGGACCTATAGGACCCATAGGACTCATAGGACCTATACGACCTATGCCGACCACCACTGCCGAACAAATCCCCCCGGCCCGCCCGCCGGCCGTCGACCCGAAGATTGCCCACCCGCTCGGGAAGCTCCGCGGCATCATCCGCCGGTACGTCAGCATCGAGGGCGTCCTCGCCGTCGCCCTGTTTCTGGCCGCGTGGTTCTGGCTGGCGATGCTCATCGACTACGGGGTGTTCAAGCTGTTCGCGTTCGACTGGGCCCTCGACGCGCCGCGGACGCTGCGGGCCGTCGCCCTCGTGCTCGCGGTCGCGGCCTTCCTGGCCCTTCTGGTCACGCGGATCGTCCTCCGCCTGACCCGCGACTTCAGCGACTCATCCCTGGCCCTGGTGCTTGAGCGCCGCTATCCGCACATCCTCGGCGACCGGCTCATCACTGCGGTCCAGCTTGCTGACCTGGAGAAGGCCCGGCAGTACGGCTATTCGACCGAGATGATCCAGAAGACCGTCGAGGACGTCCGGGCCCGGATCGACGAGGTCCCGGTCCGGCAGGTGTTCAACTGGCGGCGGCTCTGGGTCCAGGCCGCGATCTTCGTCGGCCTCACCGCGGGCTTGTTCCTATTGACCGGGGCCGCGGTCTGCGCCGTCACGCGGACGGCCCCGAAGACGTTTGTTAACGAGTTTGCCGACGTCTCCGCGATCCTCGGCGAGCGCGACCTCTTGTTGATGAACACCCCGTGGCCGCGGCGTGCGTACCTCGAAATCGTCAACTTCCCGGGCGACGAGATGCGCATCGGCCGCGACGCCCCGTCACCGCAGGTCCGCGTGGCCGCGTACTCGTGGGTCTGGGCCGACAGCAAGGCCCCGGTCGGCTGGCGGCCGCTCACCTGGGCCGACGTGACCAAGGCGCTGCCCGGCGAGTCGATCCCCGATCTCCCGCTCCAGCCCGTCCGCGACGCCCGCTTCGCGGTGGACCTCGGCCCCTTCATCTATGGGGCCGCCCACCCGTTCACCGCCCCGGCCCTGCCATCCGACATGTCGCGCGTCCCAGACGACCCGGCGCAGTGGCCCGTTGACCGGGTCGAACAGGTCTTCATCCAGAACGACGAAGTCAAGTCGATGCTGGCCGCGAAGCACTCGGACGCCCTGACCCGGATCGACGCTGTCGTGCAGAAGCTCCGCGACCGGGCCGCCGACCCGAAGATGTCGCGGACGCTGCGCCGGCTCGACATCCCGGAGGACGTCGAGCTGTACTACTGGGGGGCCAAGACGCGGGTGGACATGAAGCTGCGCCGCGAGGCGAACAACGAGTTCGCCGGCACCCTCTCGGACCTCAAGGAGTCGGTCAAGTTCTACGCCCGCGGGGAGAACTACGACACCCCGACCAAGCTGATCACCCTCGTCCCCCCGCCGATGCTGACTGAGCTGAAGCGTGACGAATTCCACCCGGCGTACCTCTACCACAAGGCCCCGTTCGCCGAGTCCAAGGAACTGCCGGACGACCTGAAGCCGTACCAGGCCGACCCGCGGCTCCTCAAGGGCATGAAGCACATCCTCCGCGACCAGGTCGTCTCGCTCACCGGTGACAAGTCGCGGTTCGACATCCCGATGGGGGCCGAGTTGGTCCTGTTCGGCAAGTCGGACAAGGAGCTGGTCGAGGCCAAGATCCTGCCCAAGGCGGGCAAGTTCCCGGGCGTCGAGGCCGAGGTCCAGGACCCGGACCCGATCGTCCTGCCGATCGCCAACGGGCACGACATCAGGTTCGAGTTCACCACCGCGAACAAGACGCAGGTCACCCGCCAGACGGAGTTCGACATCTTCCTGCGCGACACCGACGGGGTGACGTCCAAGCGCGGCATCCAGATCGTCGTCGAGGAGGACCGGCCGCCGGAGGTGGACGTGGTCGTGGACGTGATCCGCAAGGTGGGCGGCGTCTACATGTGCACCCCGCAGGCGCTGATCCCGTTCACCAAGGAGAGCAAGGTCCGCGACGACAAGGGCCTCAACCGCGTCGAGTACGTGTTCAGCTACTCGGAGGTCGAGCCGCTGGCGGTGACGCAGAAGCGGGCCGAGTACGCGGCCTGGATGTTCAACAGCGTGCCGGTCCTGCCGTCGATCGGCGACCCGATCTACCGCGTGGTCGCGATCACGGAGAACCTGCCCAAGGTGCGGCCGGCCCTGGCGACGGTGGACGACCGGTTGCCGATACCGCAATTCCTCGAAGCGTTCACGAAGCGGCCGCTCAGCCTCGCCGACATCAAGCAGCACCTCGACGGCCCCCGGCCCTCGGGGCCGGAGGTAACGATCGAGAACCTGGTCACCTTCCCGCCCGACCCGGTCCGCGAGGAGGTCGGTTTTGACCTGAAGAAGGTCGCGTCCGGGCTGAAGCGGGCGAGCGAGACCGAGGCCCAGCGGACCTACGTGCTGACGCTGAACGTCATCGCCGTGGACACGAATGTCGAGGCCGAACGGCCGGGGATCGCGCAGAACAAGGAGACGCTGGTCTTCCGGCTCGTCTCCGACGGCGAGCTGCTGACCGAGATCGCCCGCGACGAGGGCGGGCTCGCGGACAAACTCGACGACGCCATCCGCCGGTTGGTCGATGTGGACAACAAGTTGCGGTCGATGGTCGCCCGGCTGCCGGGATTGACGCAGCCAGACCAGTTCGTCCCGGAGCAGACGCGGTCCAACGAGCTCGTGGAGCAGCTGGGGAAGGCCAAGGACGTGACCACGGAGGTGAATACAGAGTACACCCGCATCCTCCTGGAGTTCCGGGCGAACCGATTGCCGGACCACCTGATCGCGCAGATGGAAGAGAAGGTGGTGAACAGGCTGCGGGACGTGGTCAATAGCGACTTCCCGGCGATGGACGAGGCGTACGGCAAGCTGCACGCGGACGTCACCGGCGCCCGGCAGCCGCCGGCCGAGGTTGTCGTCGCCGCCCAGTCGAAGCTGACGGTGTTGCTCAACAAGCTGCGCGAGATTCGCAGTGGGATCGGCCAGGGACTCGATTTGAAGAAGGTCATTTCCCAGGCCGAGGCGATCCTCCGAGAGCTAACGCTGGTCAAGGGCGGGCTCGAGGGTCTGGAACGGCAGCAGGGGCGGAAGCTCTACGAAATCACCATCGTCCCGCCGACCAACCCGGTGAACGTCATGGCCGGGGGAAAGGTCACAGTTCGAGTGCCGACACCGATTGGGCCCCTCTATAGCGGCGAGTTCAAGTTGAAGCTCGAGCCATCACCGGGCAGCGAGCTGAAGGTCCCCGAGACAGTCACGTTGAAGGAGGATGATAAGGACTTCCAACTCGAGATCGGCGCCGGGTTCGCCAAGGGACTCCACTGGGTCCGGATAACGCCCGATAAAGGGCCGGCCCAGGACCTGAAAGTGATCGTGAAGTGATAGTCCACGACGCTCGGGCGTAAAGTCGATTTACGGAAAGCAGTTGTCAGATAAGGGGATGCGACGTACAGTTGAATAGGGGAGGATTCGGACCTGTTCATCCCTACATCCCTGCCAGACGCCTGCCCGCCCGCCTCTCCGGCCGTTTGTGAATAGCAAAGCGAATCCTCCATTGTGTTGTTAATGGCCGGCCGCATCGTCTTTTAGAAGGAACAGGCGTGCGCCCACACCCTGCCGTGAAGCCACCCCGGGGGTCACTGATCCCCGCGAGGAGTCCCTCCCCATGATCCGTCGCCACTGGCCGGTGCTGTCGATCGCCGCGGCCGTCTTCGCGGCCGGGCTGAACCTGCAGGCCCAGCCGCCCGCGGACAAGCCGCCGACGGCGCCCACCTCCACGTCCACCACCCCGGCCCCGACTGCGGACGTCAGCTTGAAGGAGTTGATCGCCCGCCAGGCGGCCCTGGAGAAGCAGTACAAGGCGTTCACCACCAGCCTGCTCTCCCTCGCCCAGAAGCTCGAGAAGAGCGACCGGATCGAGGACAAGGACAAGGCCAAGGCGCTGCGCAAGGCCATCGACCTCGCCGACAAGGAGGGCGTGGACAACAAGTTCACCACCCTGCTCCGCACCCTGATGAAGAGCGCCGGCGACCCGTCCCTCTCGGACATCAACTCGGCCAAGAGCCAGAACGACGACCTGATCAAGGTCCTCAAGGAAATCCTGGCCATCCTCCAGAGCGACGACGAACTGGAGCGCATTCGCAACGAGATGAAATACCTGCAGCAGCTCCTGGCCGAGCTCAACGCGCTCATCCGGCAGACCGACATCAACCGGGCCCGCACCGACTCCGGCCGCGGCGACAACAAGCAGCTGGCGAAGGATCAGGACAAGCTGGCCAAGGGGGTGGACGCTCTGGCCAACAAGATGGGTCAGACCAAGCCCAAGTCCGGCGACGGTGAGCCGAAGGCCGGGGAGAAGGGCGAGGGCAAACCCGGCGACGACAAGGCCGGCGAGAACAAGGAAGACACCAAGGACGCGAAGGCGTCCGAGCGCGAGAAGGGCGACCCGGCGCACGGCGAGGGCGCCGAGAGCAAGCCCAGCAAGGGCCCGATGGCCGGCAGCGCCTCCGAGGGGACCAAGAGCCCGCCGAAGGACGGGGCCGGTTCCGGGTCGAAGGGCAGCGGCGAGAAGAAGGAGCCGATGACCGGCGACAAGAGCGACAAGCCGGCCGAGACGCGCAATAAGGAAGACAACAAGGGCGACGAGAAGGGCGCGGCCATCGGCGCCAAGAGCGACGCCCAGGCCAGCGCCGGCAAGGGCGCCGGCTCGCCGTCGGGTGGCAGCCCGTCCGGCCAGCCGAAGCCGTCGGGAGGCAGCCCGTCTCCGGGCACCCCGCCGCCGAACGCCCCGAAGGCCCCGGGGTCCGACCAAGTTCGCAGAGCGGTCCCGGACGAGGAGAACGCGGCGGGCGCCCTCGACGAGAACAAGCGGCCGAAGGCCAGCGACGACCTTGGCAGCGCCGCCGATAAGCTGCGGGCAGCCCGCGAGGAGCTGGAGAAGCGCCTCAAGCAGCTCCGTGAGCAGGAGCTGGAGCGGATCCTGGCCAACCTCGAACAGCGGGTCAACAAGATGCTGGCCATGCAGATCGAGGTGAAGTCGGCCACGGTCGCCATCAACACCCAGATCCTCAAGCACCCGGAGAAGAAGGCCCAGCCGGTGGACTTCCAGAACGCCCAGAAGCAGGAGGACAAGGAGGGCGAGATCATCGCCGAGGCGGACAAGGCGATTCAGCTCCTCGTCAGCGAGGGGTCGGCCGTGGCCTTCCCGGCGGTGTTCGAGGAGGTCCGCAAGGACATGCTCCGGGTGAAGGAGCGGCTGCACGACGCCAACGTCGGCGAGGACACCCAGGGCATCGAGCAGGACATCATCGAGGCCCTGACCCACATGCGCGACGCCCTCAAGAAGGCGCAACAGGAGCTCGGCAAACAGCCCCCGGGCCCCCCGGGCAACCCGCCGGACGGCCCGCAGCTCCAGAAGCTGCTCGACATGATCGCCGAGCTGAAGATGATCCGACAGCTCCAGGTGCAGGTGAACGACCGGACCAAGCGCTATGGGATCCGGAACGGCACCAACGTCGAGCAGTCGGACGACCCGCAGATCAAGAAGGAGCTGCGGGACCTGAGCGATCGCCAGGACCGGCTTGAGACGATGGTGAACAACATCGTCACGAAGAAGAACCAATAGGCGGGACTCCGGTTCCCCCTCTCCGGGTCGGAGAGGGGGTTAGGGGGTGAGGTCTTTGGGAGCCGAGCCAAGACCTCTCCCCTGCCCCCTCTCCGACGCGGAGAGGGGAGAAAGACCCGTAGCGTTTTGGGTATGGCATTCGCTGAGCAATAATGGTTGAGGGGCCTCGGGCCAGTCATTAAGGAAGCCTGAGACCCGAACTCGAACCGTGGACTCTCCCTTCCCGGGCCGGGTACGCTCGGGGAGAGTTGATAGCCAACAAAGTCGCCCGAATAACCCCGGGCACCCAGGTCGGGAGGTACTTACCGTGACCGTTCGGAAGTGGCTGACCACCGCCGTCATCGCCGCCGGGCTGGGGCTCGGGGTGACCCTGTCGGCGTCCGCGGCCGACCCCAAGGCCGAATACACGTTCGGAACATTGAGGTGCACCGCGCCGGAGGCCGCGAAGGCGCAGGCCCAGGCGTGGCTGAAGAAGGCCGGCAAGTTCGACCAGGCCGCGTTCGACAAGATTTGGAGTGAGGAGGAGGCGTCCGTCCTCGACCGCACCCTCGCCACCCTCGAGCTGGGCAACGCCGACGCCAAGACCATCCTGGCCACGGCCCGGAACGCCGCGATCGAGGCCCCCAAAGACCTGCCGGCGGTCCTTAAGGACGAGAAGCAAGATCCCTACCTGCGGGCCAACCTGGCCCTCGGGTTCGCTCGCGGGCTGACCACCGGCCGGGTGTACGAGGAGTCCCTGGCCGCCTTGGCCGCGGTCAAGCCGGAGCAGACCGTGGACCCGGCCGCCTACTTCTTCCACCGGGCGGTGGCCGAGCACGCCCTGATCAAGAAGGACGACGCCCTGCGGAGTATCGTCCGCCTGCTGGACGACGTGGCCGACGCCCCGGACCGGTACAAGATGCTGGGGACGATCATGTTCCTGGACATGCAGCAGTGGAAGAAGGACGAGAAGGACCTGTCGAA
>DATFWZ010000108.1:0-6075 GCA_035258765.1 Gemmataceae bacterium | reverse complement strand
CGGTCAAGGCGGCAGCGGGCAACGGGGTTATCCAGATCACCATCAAGTCGGACCAGAAGGGGAAGGCCAAGGTCGGATGGGAGATCCGCCAAGGCAATGGGAGGGTGGACGGCCGCAAGGAGCTGGAGGTCGAGTTCGAGTAGGCGGACGCAACAGGGCGCGCCGAACCCTTCGGTCAGTCTGAGGCTTTATCATGCAACTTATCGCGGCATTTCTCGCCGTTATTTCTTTCGCGTTTCTCGCACGGGGAGCGCCGGCGCCGAAAGCGCACGCTCCGATTTACGTGGACTTGCAGGAAAAGGCCACGCACACCCTCGCCGAGGACTCCGCGAGCGGCATGGCTGAGAACAACCTGGCCGAAGTGCCGACCGGCGAGAAAGAGTTTGGCGGCATCAAGTTCAAGATCGGCAAGGGCTATGTGCAACTCGGCAGCCCGCACTTCAAGACGGAACGGCCGGAGAAAGTTGAAGGAATCAAGGTCGATGCAATTGTGACCCGGCTGCACATCCTCCATGCGACTTGCTATGGCACGGGCACCGAGGTCAAGCATGTCGCTGACGACACCGTAATCGCCGAATACCGCGTCCATTATGCGGGTGGTGATACCCACACAATCGAGGTCGTGTACGGCAAGGATGTGCGGGACTACTGGTTCAACGACTCGTCGCCGGGCGTGAAAAGAGGGAAGGTGGCTTGGGAAGGGGACAACGAAGCAGCCAAGAAGCTGAACAGTCGACTGCGACTGTACTTGACCACATGGGAGAATCCCAAGCCGGGCAAGCGGGTCGTCGGAATTGACTTTGTGCGAAGCAAGGACACTCCTACCGCGCCGTTTTGCGTTGCCATGACGATCGAGTAGTCGTCTGTGGGCGTTGCGCCAGATCACGCACGAACTGGCTATCATTCGTCCCGCAAGTAATCGGGTGCCCTCCCGCCGCCGCTTGATAGGCATTGAGGCTAGTAACTTGGTCCGGTCCGCCGGGAAACTGACGCGCCCTCATCAAAAGCCGGCGAGTCCGGCAGCCCGGTCCACCCCGACACGGTACGACAAGTAGTGCAACTCGACCCCAACACCGACCCAAATCCTATGAACTGGGTCGGTGTCGGGCCGATGGGAGGAAATGGGAGGAAATGGGAGTCTTTCGAACATTGCACTCCCACCCGCTGAGGGGTCCAGAATTGACCTAAAGTTCTCTCAATTAACCACTTCTGTTAACTTCTTGCTTCCAATTCCGAGAAACGCACGGTACTCATGCTCCCACAACATATATGGGGAGCTCCCGTGCTGCTATCCACCTGGTCCGTCGATCCGGTCAAGATCCTCACCCGCCGCGAGCTAGCCGCTTTGCTCGCCGACCATCCGTCCCGGTCGGTCAGCCGGCGCATGAACCGGGTGATCCTGCGACTCGCCTGCTGCTGCGGGTTGCGCGTCTCGGAGATCGGTGCCCTGCGGCTGGCGGACGTGTGCGTCGCCGGCGGCCGGCCGCACTTGCGCGTCGGGCCCGACGGCGCCAAGGGCAAGAAGGCCCGCACCGTTCCGTTGTGGTGGGACGCCGGCACACTTGCGGACCTGACCGCGTGGCGGCGGGAGCGGGAGGCCGCCGGCGCCCGGCCGGCCGACGCCTTCGTCTGTTGCCTGTGGCCGAGCCGGTTCGGTCAGCCCCTCATCCGGCACACGATCCGCGAGCGATTCCGGACGGCGTGCAAGTCGCTCGGGCTGGAGAGGCTTCGGACCTTGACCATCCACCACGGCCGACACACGTTCGTGAGTCACGCCCTGGCCGGCGGCCGCACCCTCGCCGAGGTGCGCCAGGCCGCCGGTCATGCCAGCTTGATCACCACCAGCGTTTACCTACACATCGCGGTGGACGACGACGCCACGCCCGGCTCCCTGTTCGCCGTGCCGCCGGGCTGAGCGATCCGTCAGACCTTCTTCGGGCCGCCCCACCACTCGATTCGGGACCGGAACAACTCGTCGAAGTCGTCAGCCGTCTCGGCCGCCGTGACAGGGACTTCGGTCAACGGCGGGTCGCTGGCCGGCCGACGATTGTTGACCCAGCGGAGGAACCCCTCGGCGGTGAACGCCACCTGGTCAGTGAGCCGGAGGGCTCCCTGGAGCTGGTCGAACCCCGGCAGCTCCTGCCACAGGAGGAAGGGGGGCACGGTCCAGCGCTCGCAAAACTGCTTCCAGCCCTCAACCTTGGTGCGGAGGACGTAGCCGGAGGCCAGGGCCAGCCGCAACCGCCGCTCGTTAGCAAAGTCCAGGTCCGCGGTTTCCGGTTCGTCGTCGTCATCGGCCTCCCCCCGTTCGCCGGGCTCGGAAAAGTCCTCCTGGTCGGCCAGCGCCAGCGACTCCATGTAGCGGGAGGATTCGGTGAGCAGCTCGATGTAGATCAGGAGCGTCACGTCCTGGAGCGCGTTGGCATACGGCGAGTAGTCCGGCATGGTCAGGTGGATGCGGTCGCTGGCCCCGACGAGGCGGGCGTGCTCGGCCTCGTCTCCCCGCCCGCTGGCGGCCAGGATGAGCCGGAAGCGCTCCTCGGGCGAGAGCAGGCCGTACTGCCGGGTGATGGCGTTGGTGGTCATTTCTTGCCCTTCGCCTTTCGGCCGCCGAGGACCGCCTGCAGGGCCTCCAGGCGCTGGTCGATGACATCGACGCTGATGGCCCGGAGCAGCGTGTCGGCCAGGGTGGCGGTCAGGCGGGCCTTCTCGGCCGCCGGTAGCGGGGTGCCGTCGAGGACTCGCAACCGAGTGGCCAGGAGCTGAACCACGTCAGTCGTTCCCATCGGACCGTTGCCGACGCCGGCCGGCTCGCCGTGCAGCGTACCGGCCTCGGCGAGCCCGCGGTGGGCGTGGTCGAGGATGGCCACGGCGGCGCGGACGCGGTCGCCGTCGCGTCGGCCCTTGTGGGCAATACTCACCAGGACATCAACTGCCTGGCCGGCCGCGGCCTGGACCCGCCCGATGGCGGCCCCGACCAGTTCCCGCCGGGCCTGCCGGTAGGCCGCCCGGAACGCGGGCACTTGGAGCCAGCGGTAGAGCGTCGATTCGCTCACACCGGCCAGGGCAGCCGCGGCCACGTGCGTCGGCTGGGTCAAGAGCGCGGCGATCCCAGCCTCCTGCTTGCTCGTAAGCCCTTTGCCCTCCGCCGCGCTCCCCAGGGCCGCGGCGCCGATCGCCGCCTCGGCGAGATCGACGCCTGCCGGGTTCGAGGGGTCTGATTTGGATGCGTGGCGGACCTGGACTAGCCAGGCGACGTAGCGGACCAGATCGATGCACTTGCCGTCGCCGATTCGCAGGCCGGCGCGCGACCGCTGACGCCGAAGCTGTGCCTCGGTGATCACCTCGCCCAGCGGCGTGGAGTTGAGTAGCCGGCACAACTCGCTCGGTCGCAGCTTACGGGGGTCAGTCGCCACCGCCGGCCTCCTTGACCAGCCAGGCGGCGTAGTGGACCAGGTTGATCGTGCCGTCGGGGTTGGTCGGGGCGCCAGCGGCCAGGTCGGCGCGCAGCATCGCCTCGGTGACCCGACTTGCCTTGGCCAGAAGGCGGAAGGCGTCGGCCGCGGTCAGCGCGTTCGGATTGAGCGGAGACTGTTTGTCGTCCATGTCTTTTTCCCGTTGCCCCGCAGGGCCCGATCGAGGCCCCCCTACCCCGCCCCTACCGGCACTTCGGGTATTCCTGGGATTCCGGTTGGAATTGACTGGATGACGTTCCGCCCGGGAGGTAACAGGTGTCGTTACGCATCAGCGATTGCTGATGCGTTAACCAGCAACCCTCGACGGGAGAACGATCATGCCGAGGAAGAATGCGAAGGCCGCCGCGAAGGAAGTGACGGCTAAAGACGAAGCCGCCGCGACCGCTCCAAACCGCGAGGCGAAGAAGAAAGGCAAGGCCAAGGCGAACAAGCCGAAGAAGCTCAGTGCCCTGGACGCCGCCGCCCAGGTCTTGGCCGCCCGCGGTGAGCCGATGACCGCCCCCGACTTGATCGCCGCGATGGCCGAACAGAAGCTGTGGTCCTCGCCCAACGGCAAGACGCCGGCCGCCACCCTGTACGCGGCGATGTTGCGTGAGATTACCACCAAAGGCAAGGAGAGCCGGTTCAGCCGCCCGGAACGGGGCAAGTTCGCCAGTACGGCCAAGACGTAGCCCCCTTCCGCCCAGCGCACCACGTCGGCCGCCGTCCGCGGGGGCCGTTGTCGTTGGCCGTTGGGGCCAACCCGGCGAATCGGCCGCGACGTGGGCCAACGTCGGTAAACCGGTGGCGTCCTGATCGAGGAACCGAACCGGTTTTCCCAGCTCGCGGGCTATTCGGATCTCTTCCCGCACCCCGGTACTCTCCCTCCACCCCGCCAGCATGAGCACCACGACCTCGTCGCACCGGTCCAGCATGGCCCGGTCTACCCGCCGCCACGACTCCCAGTCGGTCGCCAATCCAAACTCGACGAGCGGGTGGCCGTGCACCACCGGCGAGAACACCACATGGCCGGCGCGGAGCAGGCTGGCGGTCGCCCGGCAGGCGGTCCGGAACCGCTCCTCGCGAACGGCCGCGTCGCGATGCGAGTACGGGCTGGCCAGGTAGATCATGCCGGTGCCTCCACGCCCGTCCGCTCGGCCTTCCGGCCGGAGAACGCCTCCCAGCGCTGGACAATTGTGTCGCAATAGAGCGGGTCAATCTCTATCAGGAACGCCTTGCGGCCGGTTTGCTCGGCGGCGATGAGCGTCGTACCCGACCCGCCGAACGGGTCGAGCACCCGGTCCCCTTCCCGCGAACTGTTGGTAATGGCCCGCACAACCAGTTCCACAGGCTTCATCGTCGGGTGTTCCTCCGACCGTTTGGGACGCGGGATCTCCCACACGTCGTCCAGGTCGCGGGCGGACCCGAACGAGGACTTTCCGACCGATTGCCAGCCATACCAGATTGGCTCGTACCGCCGGTGGTACTTCGAGCGGCCGAGGACGAACACGTCCTTGACCCAGATGATGGTCGCCGACCAATGAAAGTCGTGCTGCCGGAGTGCCCAGTCGAGCGTCGGCCATTCGGACGCCCCGAGGACGCAGTAGACGTCGCCGTCGATGTGCCCCTTGGCGGCGCCGATGAAGCCGTCGAGGAAGGCGCGAAAGTCGTCGGGCGGTAGCGAGTCGTTGTGCAGGCCGGGACGCTGCCGGTGCCTGGGGTTGCTGTCCTGGCCGATCCCGACGTTCCAGGGCGGATCGGTGAACATCATCCGGGCCGTCTGGTCACCCATCAGCCGAGATATGTCTTGGGGTCTGGTGCTATCGCCGCAGAGCAGCCGATGTTCACCCAGCACCCACAGGTCGCCCGGCTGCGTAATGGCCTCTTCAGGCGCGGCAGGAACGTCGTCGGGGTCGGTCAGTCCGTCCTTCAGCGTCGGGTCGAGGAGCTTCGCTAGGTCGTCCGGGTCGAAGCCGAGCAGGCCGAGGTCGAAGTTGGCGTCCTTGAGGCCGGCCAGCTCGATCGGGAGGAGGTCGTAATCCCAGTCCGAGAGGTTGGAGCTCTGGTTGTCGGCGACCCGGTAGGCGCGGGCCTGGTTGGGTGTGAGGCCGACCGCAACGTGGACCGGCACCTCGGTCAGGCCCAGCTTGACCGCCGCCTTGTACCGGGTGTGTCCCGCAATAATGATCAGGTTCTCGTCGCAGACTATGGGGACCCGCCAGCCGAACGCCTGGATCGACGCGGCGACCGCACCTACGGCGGAGTCGTTGAGCCGGGGGTTCGCCTCATAAGGACGAATCGATTCGAGCGGACGCATCTCGACGAGCACGGGCGGTCTCCGGTCGGCGGCGCACCGCCGGCTACCAGAGACTTACGCGCTTCGTGCTCTAGGTGACGGGTGGTTCGACGGGTTTTCTCAAACCACCATTGATGTGGTGACGGACCGCGGCGCGGGGCCCGGTTGTGGTCCCGTAGAGGCTGAGCAAGGCATGGCGGTCGGCGGCCGTGAGCCAGATACTTGGCATCGGCTCGTCTCCGGCGTGGAGGCGGGCGATCGGAGTTCCAACAGGGGAGCAGTCATGCCGCGGAAACAGCACGTCGTCAAACTGACACCGGGGGA
>DATFWZ010000107.1:0-5572 GCA_035258765.1 Gemmataceae bacterium | reverse complement strand
CTCCTTCTTGAGTCGTTCGAAGAGCGGGCGGATGATCAGGCACCCCTGGACGACCGACGCGTAGACTCGCGGCATCGTCTCCGTGGCGGGGACGCCGGCCGACAGGACCTTGAGGGCGCGCTGGTCCGCCTCGATCGCCTTCACGAATACGTCCGCCACGTCCCCCGGTTTGAACGCGACCGGCGTGTCGGTATCGCCCGCGCGGCGAAGGTCGGCGAGCCCTGCATCGTCGCCGTACACTTTCGACATCTCGCCAATGACCGCAGCGACGGCCTTGTCGTCCTCTTTCACCATGGCCGCGGCGAGGCGCTCGGTCAGCGTGTCGAGTTGCTTGCGGCGGTCGGGGGTGAGCTGCGCGACCGGCAGGCCGTGCATGGTCTTCCCACCCGCGTCCAGGCCGACCAGCTTCTCCACCTCGCGGATTAACAATTCGGCGGCCGCTGCGTCCCTACGATCGAGAGCCCGCTTCACGCCGTCGCGGAGTTCCAGGGCCCGGTCCATGATTCCGCGGTCGTTCGTCTCCCGCGCCAGGGCGTAGGCCCGGCGCAGGCGCGCGTCGGCGTCGTCGAACGTCAGCTTTGCCGGCTCGCCCGCGGCGAGCGGAAGGAGGGGCAAGAGGGCAAGCAGAGAAATACGGATCGAGGTCATGGCTGCAAATGTCGCTTCAACGCCGCGACGGCGGCCGCGTGCAGGGCGGCATTCGATGCGAGCAGCCCGCCGCGCTGGGCGTGGCCCGGGGAGCCGTAGGTCACCGGCGCCCCGGACAGCTCGGTCACGATCCCGCCGGCCTCGGTCACCAGCAGGTCGCCGGAGCAAATGTCCCAGTCGCTGAAGTTCGGGTAGGTGTTCACGTAGAGATCAACCTCGCCGCGCGCCACCATCGCCAGCTTGAGCCCCGCGGAGTAAGTCTCGACCAGGCGCCTGGGCCTCAGCGCCTCGGCTGGCCATGAAGACTGTCCGGTCTTCGAATGACTCATGACCAGGGCCGCTTCGTTGAGCTTGTCGGTCCGGGCGACATGGCACCGGGTCGGCAGATGGTCCCCGGTGCGCGACCAACAACCATGACCAAACTGGGCATAGGTCAACCGCGATCGGGCCGGCTCCGACACCACGCCGACGACCACCCGGCCGCGGACAACCAGCCCGATCATCACCGAGAACTCGCCATTTTTCATTACGAAACCGCGGGTGCCATCGATTGGGTCGACAACCCAGACCCGCGAGCCGGTCCGCGGCGCGGCGCGGAGCGTCTCAGTCTCCTCTTCGGCACACAACGCGTCGTCGGGGAATGCGGCGGCGAGGTGGCTCAGGATAAGTTCTTGCGAGGTGCGGTCGGCCTCGGTGCTAATGCTGGCGGGCGCGTTCGCGACGGGCGTCCTCGCGTCGTAGGCCGCCCGCAGGTAGTCGCCGGCTTTCGCGGCCGCGTCCAGGGCGGTCTCGAGCTCTTTCGCGTAGTCCATTACGAGCGTCTCCTTGATCTCCCCCTCTCCGCGTCGGAGAGGGGGAATCCATTACCCGACCGCGGCCTCCGCGAACGGGTTAAACTCCAGGTAATAGAGGTGGCGGTACAGTTCGTTGTCAGCCATGAGTTCCCGGTGTTCGCCAGCGGCGACCACCCGGCCCTCATGCAGCAGATAGATCCGGTCGCACGACCGAAGAGTGGACATCCGGTGCGGCAGGAAGATCACCGTCTTGCCCGACAGGATCCGGTTGAGCGTGTCGTCCACCAGGTCCTTGGTGTCGTCGTCCAGGTGTTCCGGCGGCTCCTCGATGATGTACATCGACGGGTCGCGGAGAACGGCCCGGGCAAGGGCGATGCGGAATTGCTCGCCCGGCTTCAGCGAATGGCCCAATTCGCCAATCGGGGTCTCATACCCGTACGGCAGCCGCTGAATGAACTGGTGTGCGTGCGCCAGCTTCGCCGCTTCGATGATCTGCGGCAGGGTGAAGCTCGGGTCGCCGCACCCGATGTTGTTCGCCACCGTGTCGTTGAACACCAGGCTGTTCTGGAGGACCAGTCCGATCTGAGCGCGGAGCGAGTCCTGAGTCACCCATTTCAGGTTTCGCCCGTCCACCTTGATCTCGCCGTCGCTCGGGTCGAGGAATCGCGGGATGAGGGACACCAGGGCGTGTTGTTCCTCCGGGTCGGAGGCGACGATGCCGACCCGCGTGCCGGCGCGGACTTTCAGGTTTACTTTCTTCAGCAAGAGCCGCCCGGTCCCGGGCTCGCGGACGGTGACGTCGGCGAACTCGATTCCCCGGGCGACGCCGGGGAGGAACTCGGCGTCCGGGTAGGTGGCCAGGTCGCCGCGCCGGTCGAGGAACTCAAAGATCGCCGCGGCCCCTTCGCGGCCATGGCGCAAAACGCGACGGCCGACCAGCCGGGCCCGCACCGGGAAGTACAGGCTCAGGAACGCCACGGACAGGAGGATCAGCCCGGCCACGCTCAGGGCGTCGTTAAGTACGACGCGGCCGGCGAGGTATAGGAGGCACAGCCCAGCCATGGCTGCAAACGTCGCCAGCATCGGCTTGGCGAATCCGTCCCCGCGCGACCGGCGCAGGTACGCCTTGGAGTAGTCGGCGAGCTGCCGCTCGACCCGCGACTGGTTGAACAGCTCCATCAGGTATGACTTCACCAGCCGCACTTGCCGCAGGCTCTCCAGCAGCAGCTCCAACCGGTTGGCCGCCACGCGACTGGCCAGCCGGCTCTGCCGCCGCAGCGACTTCGACAGTTGCCCGGCCATCGCCCAGACCAGCAGTGCGAACATTACGAATGCGAGCGACAGCCAGAAGTGCGTCACCAGGGCGATCAGGAGCATGAGCGGGAAGAAGATGGCGTAGCGATAGGAGTACGTGAGCGAATACAGCAGCGCCTCGTGCACCGCCTCGGCCTGCCGGGTGAACAGCCCGCTCGCCTCGTCCACCGCCCCATGATCGATTGTCATCGCCCCCTGGCGGGCGGTGTGGTGGTAGATCGACCGCCGCAGCCGCGTCACCACTTCCAGGGCGGCCCGCGCCGCCGAGTAGTTCATCACCACGAACAGAAGCCCGCGGAGGAACACGAGGCCGACGCCGAGGACCAGGAGCCCGGTCAAGTAGGACCGATTCGGGTCGTCCCCCTTGTACGTCCACCCCGCCCACGACGCGAACGCAGCCGTCGGCCGGCCCCATAACGTGTTCCGCTGGCGGACGACCAGCCCCAGGATTCCGTGGGGCTCGCGGCCTGACAACTGCACTCCCAGCTGGGCCGCGGCCGAGTCCGGGACGAGCCCGGATTTCCAGCCCTCTGCGGCGTCGGGTCCGACGCGACGGTTCAGGTAGTGCCACAGGTTCGCCCGCCAGCGCCACTCGTGCTCGAGGGCCGCGAGCGTGTAGGGGTCACCGGTGAATCGGCGTTTCCGGGCCCAGTCGCGGAGGGCTTCATCGTCTGCGGCCCCGAGTGCGGGCGCCGCGTCATAGCCCTCGCGACCGACAAGCCCCCGATACATCCGCACCCGCGTCTGGACGTCCGCAGGGAGCGCGTCCGGGTCTGTCCGGTCCGAGACGTTCTCGACGGGGCCGAACCCGACTTCCTGTAAGGCGCGCGACCGGTCGTCGTCCGAAAGGACCGCCCAGTCCTTCAGCGCCACCTCCTGCTCGCGGGGCGGCAGCTCGGCGAAGCTCGGCACACGCCCGCGCGTGACCAACAGGTCCACGAAGAGGGCCAGGACCAACAACAAGAGTGCGTAGAGGACAGCCGTGGCGATGCCGGATATGATCGCGGTCCACTGGGCCGGGCGCGCATACTTGAGCAAGGCGCGGACGCGGGAGAAGGCGCTGGGTTCCATGACCACCTCGTGCCGGCGGCGAACGGATCACCCGGGCGGGTTCACCATCAGTTTAGCCGACGACCGGGCCACCGGTACAAGGGGACCTGGCAGAGAGTCAAGCGCGGGAAGGGGTTAGGACGGGTCGAGGTGGGGTTGTAGGGGCTGCCGGCCCCCGTCGCGCCCCCGATGGCGGCGACCGGATCGCAGACGCGTCGGTATGGAGTTACGCCAGGTCCCGCTCCTCGAAAAGCACCAGCCCGCCCAGGATTGCTATGCAGGTCCAAAGGAGGGCGTAAAGGAGGACCGTCACCACGAACCCGACGAAGCTGACCGTGGACAGGGGGGTGTCGCGAATGATCGCCGGCCCCATGTCGAACGCGTCGAGGGACGGGAACACGGCGTTGAACAGCTGCGCAATGAACCGCACCAGCTGCAAAGCCGGGTTGCCTTCGTTCTCCGGCTTGTCCGTGACGTGCACCATGATCGGCGACAGGTTCCCGATCAGGAAGACGCCGAGGCAGATGACCAGATTGACGACGAACTGGACCCGGGTCGCGAGGGCGGTGCAAAAGGCAAGCAGGATCATGACCTGGCCGAAGACGCGGATCAGGCCGAGGTGGTGGGCGAGCGTCTCGCCCACCCAGGCCCCCATGCCACGCGCGAACGCGGACCCCTCCACCGTCGGCACAGCCGCGTCGAATTTCGGCTTGATCCACTGCGACACTTCGAACGGCATCGGATCGATCACGTCGTCGAGCGGGTCGAATCGCGGCTTGATGTGCAGTGCCCAGGTCAGCACCCAGCCGAGCAACAGGGTCATCGTCCAGCAGGCCAGAAGGATGCCGAGGTACTTGCCGATCAGGAACTGCCGCCGATTGACCGGCTTGCTGATCACAGTGATCGCCGTGCGGCCCTCGATCTCCTCGTTCACGGACGTGCTGGCGGTCAGCAGTCCGAACAGCCCGGAGAAGAGCATGACTGCGTCGAACCCGACCTGTTTCATCAGCTTGTAGTCGTCCCCGAGCGTGAAGTACGGAATGACGGTCGAGACCAGGATGAGGAGCGCGGCCAGTCCGACGATCAGCCAGAACATCGGCTGTCGCAGGCACTCGCGCAGCGCCGCGATGGCCACCGCACCGCCCTTGGGCCACACCAGGAGCAACGCCCGCGGGGCCAGGACGACGAAGTCGAGGATCAACTGGAAGTGGAAGACGGCCCCGTAATATCGGCCGTACCGCTCCAGCTCCTGGAGGTCGCCGACCTGTCGGATGTAGAACGCGAGGATGACGGCCAGCCCGAGCGTGCCGCCGCCCAGGTAGCCGAGCACCTTGGTGTCGGTGATCCAGTCCCGGAACCGCCGGCCGTCGAACGCCCAGGCCCAGGGGATCGCGGCCGCGGCCTGCAGGGCCGCCAGCACCAAGGCCGCCAGGAAGAGGTTCGAGATCGGGGTGGACATGGACTCAGTCGCAAGTCGGTAAGGAAAAGCCGGCCGGGATGTCGGTAGTACGCCGTCAGGTGCCTTCCGGTTCGGCCGTCCGGTAATTCGGCATCGTCCCCCACCGGAGCTTCTCGCGGAGGGTCTGGTAATACGTCTTGCCCGGGACCTTGACGAGTCGGAACGACACCGGCGCGCGACGGACGGTCACGCGATCCCCGGGCCGCAGCGGCCCGCAGTCCTGGCCGTCCACGACCACCCACGCCCCCTCGGCGAAGCGGACGCCAATGGTGTAGGTCTTGTCCGCCGAATCGACCAGCGGCCGGCT
>DATFWZ010000106.1:0-3659 GCA_035258765.1 Gemmataceae bacterium | reverse complement strand
CGGCGGATGGAGGGGTACGATGTCTGCTTCCTGATGGGGAACGACGAGAACACGGTGAAGGTGTCGAAGCGCGCGGCCGAGCTCGGGCAGGACCCCCAGGCCTACTGCGACGACATGGCCCGCCAGTTCCGCGAGGTCTGGGATGCCCTGGAGATCTCCTACGACGTCTTCATTCAAACCAGCCACGAGCGGCACAAGGCGGCCTGCCGGAAGTTCATCCAAAAGGTTTACGACAACGGGTACATCTACAAGGGGAGGTACGAGGGCTGGTACTGCGACGGGTGCGAGGAGTTCAAGAGTGACAAGCAGTACGACGAGAACAACGGCCTTTGTCCGAACCACAAGACCCCGCTCGTGCGGCGGTCGGAGCCCTGTTACTTCTTCAAGCTGTCCGCGTTCCAGGAGCGGCTGCTCGCACACTACGAAGCAAACCCGGATTTCATCCAGCCGGAGACGCGGAAGAACGAAATGGTCAGCCTGATCAAGACGGAGGGACTCAAGGACATCAACATCTCGCGGGCCGGGGAGCAATGGGGCATCCGCATCCCGTTCGACCCGGAGTTCACCATCTACGTCTGGTTCGATGCCCTGCTGACGTACATCACGGGCATCGGGTACGGGGACGACGGGGCGACGTTCCGGAATTACTGGCCGTGCGACACGCACTTCATCGGCAAGGACATCACGCGGTTTCACACAGCCCTCTGGCCGGCGATGCTGTGGGCGGCGGGGGAGGAGGCCCCGAAGAAGGTGTTTGCCCACGGGTTCGTGAACGTCGAAGGCCAGAAGATGAGCAAGTCGCTCGGCAACGTCCTGGAGCCGATCCCGGACGTGATCGAGAAGTATCGGGTGACGCCGGACGCGTACCGTTACTACTTCGTGCGAGAGTGCCCGTTCCCGGCGGACGGGGATTACAGCGAGAAGCGATTCATCGAGGTCAATAACTCGGAGTTGGCGAACAACCTCGGCAACCTGCTCAGTCGGTTGATCACGATCCCGGCCAAGAATTACGACCGAGTTCTTGCCGGGACGGGAGGTCAGACGCCCGAGCCGGTGGTGCCGGGACTGGACTTGGCCCTACTCGTAGGCGAGGTGCGCGAACACGTCGAGGGATGCCGGTACAACCTGGCGCTCCAGAAGATCGTCCAGGAGTTCCTCACCCCGACCAACCAGTACCTGGAGGCCAACGCCCCCTGGAAGGTAGTGAAGACGGACAAGGAGGCGGCCAGGCGGGTGCTGTTCAACGCGGTGCAGTCGCTGCGCATTGCCAGCATCCTCTTGAAGCCGTTCATCCCGAGGTCTGCCGAGACGATCTACACGAGCTTCAACTTCCCGACGTCGTGGGCTGAGGTGAAGTACGCGGACGCGGCCGAGCTGCGGGCCCAGCCGGACGACCTGCGGGTGACGGCCGAGCTGGTCGATGGTAAGGTGAAGCCGCTGTTCCCTCGGATCGGGTAATATGGTGGTAGACTGGGAGGCGACGATGAGCGCGACACTTCAACGGGCCGCCCGTACAACCCCGGCCCTGTACAACGGTGACCGGATGACACAGCGGGAGTTTCACCGGGTCTACGAGCGAATGCCGGAGGATGTGAGGGCCGAGCTGATCGAAGGAGTCGTCTACATGGCCTCGCCTCTCAGCGTTCACCACGGCGACGTGCATTGCCTGTTGGCGACCCTGCTCGGAATGTACGCGATGGCAACGACGGGGGTGCGCCCCACGGACAACGCCACCACCATCCTTGGCGAAGACGATGAACCACAGCCGGATCTGTCGCTCCGCATTCTGCCCGAGTACGGGGGGCAGACGCGGACCCAGGATAACTACATCGCCGGGGCCCCGGAGCTGATCGTTGAGGTGGCACACAGCAGCCGGGCGATCGACCTGCACGCGAAGCGGAGGGCGTACGCCCGTCACGGCGGGATCGAGTACCTGGTCGCCGATCTGGAGGACGCCCGGCTTCACTGGATCGACCTGCGGACCGACCAGGATCTGACCGCCGACCCCGACGGAGTGTGCCGGATGCACACGTTCCCCGGCCTGTGGATGGACGGCCCGGCGCTGTTCGCTTACAACGTCGCTCGACTCACTGCCACCCTGAACGCGGGACTCGCCTCGGCGGAACACGCCACGTTCGTCGCGGCCCTCGCGGCCCGACGGTCCGAAACGTGAACACGGAGCCCACCGGCCGCGAGGCCCGTCGCGGGGGGTTCATTTGCTTGTGAAGCGCCACCGACCCCCTCTCCCCGACCTGCGGGCTCGACGCGTCGCGGTCATCAAGCCGAGCGCCCTCGGGGACGTCATCCACACTCTGCCCGTCCTCGGGGCGCTGCGGCACAAGTTCCCCGACGCCCACATCGCCTGGATCGTCAACCGCGCCTACCAGCCGCTCCTCGATGGCCACCCATGCCTCGACGAGACCATCGCCTTCGACCGCGGGGCCCTGAACGGCGGCTGGAAGCGGGCCGCCGGGGCGTCGCTCGCCTTCGCCCGAGATCTGCGCAAGCGGCGGTTCGACCTCGTCTTTGACTTGCAAGGCCTCGCCCGCAGCGGGCTCATGACCCTGGCCACCGGCGCGACCCGGCGGGTCGGCCTGAGCACGGCCCGCGAGGGCGCCGCCCTGGCCTACACGGACGTCGTCCCCGTTCCGGACCCGGACCGGATGCACGCGGTCGAGCACAACTGGTGCGCCGCGGAGGCGCTCGGGGTTGGACACGTGCCGAAGCGGTTCGATGTCCCGGTCCGCCCGGAGTCGCGGGCCTGGGCAAGCGGTCAGCTCCGGGAGCTCCCGCGGCCGTGGATGGCGTTCGGCGTCGGGGCCCGGTGGCTGACCAAGCGCTGGCCGCCCGGCCACTTCGCGCGGCTCGCGCAAATGGCCCAGGAGCGGTTCGGCGGCACCGCGTTCTTCATCGGCGCCCCGGACGAGGCCCCGCTGGCGAAAGAAGTGATCGCCCACCTCCGCGGGCCGTGGCGGGACTTTGTCGGAACCACGAGCTTGCAACAGCTCGCGGGGCTTCTCGAAGCCGCGGACGTCATGGTGTCGAACGACACCGGCCCGCTCCACCTGGCCGCGGCCCTCGGCCGACCATGCGTGGCCCCGTATACTTGCACCCAGGTCCGGCGCCACGGACCCTACGGCGTGCCCGGGGCCATCGAGACGACCGTCTGGTGCAAGGGCAGCTACGTCCGGACCTGCGACCGGCTCGAGTGTATGGCCGAGCTGACCCCAGACCGCCTCTGGCCCGCCCTCGCTTCCACCCTGTCCGCATGGTCCAGCCACTCCCGTTCCGCCTGACACTCGCGAGCGGCTCCGAGGGCCGCCGCTACCTGCTCGAGAAGGCCGGGTACGCGTTCGACGTCAAGCCGTCCCAGGTCCCCGAGCCGACCGAGGCCGCTAACGGCAACATCCGCGACTACGTCATGCACGTCGCCTGGACCAAGGCCGCCGCGGTCGGGCCGACGGTCCCGCACGGGGTGGTCCTGGCCGCCGATTCCGTCGGCTGGATCGACGGACGCGTCATCGGCAAGCCCGACGACGAGGCCGACGCCCGTCGCATCCTGCAAACGCTCTCCGGCCGCGTCCACGAGCTGTGGACCGGCGTCTGCCTGTGGCGCGCGGCCGACGGGTGGCAGCTCCAGTGGCAGGAGGTCAGCCGGG
>DATFWZ010000105.1:0-7485 GCA_035258765.1 Gemmataceae bacterium | reverse complement strand
TTGCTGCAACCTGACCGTTCTGCTCGCGCCTGGGTACACCGACCTGCCGGACTTCCTCGCGGCCCACCGGGTCGAGGTCGTCGCCTCGCTGCCGTGCTACCTGATGGAGAATGTGGACCGGCAGCGCGGCGCGGGCGTCTTCGACAAGTCGATCGAGGCGCTGCGCCGATTGAACGCGGTCGGGTACGGTCGCGACCTGCCGCTGACGCTCGTCTACAACCCGCTCGGCCCGTCGCTCCCCCCGCCGCAGGCCAAGCTGGAGGAGGCGTATCGCGAACAGCTCCGATCCCGCTTCGGCATCGAGTTCACGCGGCTGTTCACGATCACGAATATGCCGATCAGCCGGTTCCTCGATGATCTGGTCCGGTCCGGCAGGCTCGAAGCGTACATGGAGAAATTGATCGCGGCATTCAATCCCGCCGCGGCTGACGGGGTCATGTGCCGGAACACGCTCTCCGTCGGGTGGGACGGTCGCCTGTACGATTGCGATTTCAACCAGATGCTCGACCTGGAAGTCGCCGGCCCGGCCCCGCGGCACATCTGCGACTTCGACTTGCGAACTCTGGCGAACCGTCGGATCGTCACCCGGCAGCACTGTTACGGGTGTACCGCCGGCGCCGGGTCGAGTTGTGGCGGCACGATCGTGTAGCCATGTCAGCCCAACCCGTCCTGTTGGTCTTCGTCAAGTACCCGGAGCCGGGCAAGGTGAAGACCCGCCTCGCTTCCGAGCTGGGGGCGGAAACGGCCGCGTCGTTGTATCGCGATTGGGTGGGCATGGTCCTGCGCGCCGTGCAGCCTGTCCGCCCGGAGGTACGAGTCGTCGGCTATTTCGATGGCGCGCCGGCCGGACGGTTCGCGGAGTGGGACCAGTACGTAGACCTGTGGCTGGAGCAGCCGGGCGGCGCGCTCGGGTTTCGGCTGGCCGCGGCATTTGACTGGGCGTACGACCGGGGCCATCCGCTCCTGGCGATCGGCACCGACTGTCTCGATCTCAACGCCGGACACGTCATATCGGCAGTCAATTTCCTCCGCGATCACGAGGCGGTCTTCGGCCCGGCGACGGATGGAGGCTATTACCTGGTCGGTACGCGTCGTCACATCCCCGGGTTCTTTGAGGGCGTTCGCTGGTCGTCGCCGCACACATTGGCCGATCAACTGGCCCGGGCGCATGACCTCGGGTGTGAGTATGTGCTGCTCCCGACCCTCGCCGACATCGACACCGCAGCTGACTGGCGCGCATATCGGGAGCGACATTGCGGGACGCCATGACGATCGCCGTCGTCGTTCCCGCCCGCAATGAGGCGGCTACGCTTCCGACCACACTCCAATCGCTCCGCGATCAGTGCCGGCCGGCCGAACATGTGCTTGTTGTCGATGGCGGGTCGATCGATGGCACAACGGATATTGCCCGGCGGTTTGGGGCGGACGTTCGCGTCGTTCCGGGTTGGGGTCGCGGGGGACAAATCGCGGCAGGCGTAGCGGATTGCGACGCCGATGTGGTCCTGGCCGCTCACGCCGACATGCTCTTTCACCCGACCGCCCTGGAGGCCGTGGACCGCTACTTGTCCATGCATCCGAGTTGCCCCGGGGGATGTTTGGGGCATCGGTTCAACCGGCAAAACGGGACATTCTTTCGGGCGATCGAGTGGTGGGACCGCCGGCGAGCGCTCCGTGGACATTCGTACGGCGATCAGGCCCAGTTTTTTCGCCGGGCCGCGTTGGCCCACGAGGGGGGATTCCCGGATTTGCCGCTCATGGAGGACGTGGAGCTCGCTCGGCGGCTGCGGCGCCTCGGGCGTCCCGCGTACCTGGACGTTCCGGTGACAGTTTCCGCTCGGCGGTACGAGCGGCTCGGCTGGGCGCGGGTCATATGGACCAATTGGCGATTGCGGCGCGCGTACGCACGGTCGGGGCCGGATGGCTGTTGGAAGCTGTTCCGACAGTACTACCGCGCGATCGGGACCGACTAGCGCCTCGACGCCCGGCTCCCTGCCGAGTCGCTGCAAACGGTGCGCGCGTGGAGGCGATCGAAGATTGCCACGCGTGTTTGTGTGGGTTGGCAACCTTCGACCCGGCCATGTCGTTACAAGACGGCGCCCGGGAGCCTCATTCTGAAGATTGCCAATCCTACTTGTGTTAATTTGGCAATCTTCAACCGACATGTCCCCGAGTGCCCCCTGCCAATCCGGCAGCTTCGACAAAGTTGCCGCGCCCCAACCGCGCGGGTGACTACCGTTACCGCCCCTCCGGATAGACTCTCGAACGAACATCCTCGGGAAGCCGGTCGGGATAGGGCAGCGCTCTGAGGAAGGAGACAACATCCCAGACCTGGGGGTCGGTCAAGGTGCTCGCGGCCGGCATGTTGGACGGGCCGATCCCCGCCCGCACACGGCAGTAGAGGTGCTCTGGGGCGTCGCCGCCCTTTCGCTTCACCTCGGTCAGGTTCGCCGGCTTGAGGAGGGTGCCCCACACGTCGTACTGAAGCTTGCCTTCGCGGCCGTAGTTGGTGTGGCAAGTCGCACACCCGGCCCCCTTTGCGTCCACAAACAGAGCATGCCCGCGGCGGATTGACTCGCCCTGTTCAGGCGAGCCGTCCGGAACCTCCGGCGGTGTGGCGGGAATGACGTCCGCCTCGGCCTTCGCCCAGGCCCGGAGCTCGGCCTTGACGGCCTCGGCGGCTTCCGCGGTTTCATCGCCGTCCAACAGTAGGAAGCGCAACCCCTCCAGCTCGGTCCGGCCGCGGACGCTCAGGAAGATCACGTAGTCGATGAGGCGTTGCCGCTCCTCCTCCGTGCGCATCCCGAAACTGGGCATCGCGGTCGTTGGCAGGCCATTGGTAATCGTGCGGAACAGGTCGTTCCGCGTCGGCTTGGGTCCGTGGGTCGAGGTAAATTTGAACGCCCCCTGCCGGTAGTCGCGCGGGTGCGGGGTCAGCCAGGGGGCGGTTGGACCCCGGCCGTCGCCGGCGACGCCGTGACACTCCTGGCACCGGGCGCGGAAGAGCTTGCTGCCCGCGGCCAGGTTCTGGTCCGAAAGGCCGAGAGACTTGGCCAATGCCCGCGTCTGGTCGTCCCCGGCCACGCTCGGCGCGCCCGGCGTCCCGAAGGTCTGCCGCAAGAACTCGTCGAGTTGTTGGCGTTGCTCGGGCGCGACTTCGGCGGGGTTCAAGACCTTGCCACCCCTCTCGTTGATCCGCCCAATGCCCTCGTCCAGCTCCCCGTTCGGCTCCGGCTGGGTCGGCACGTTGGTCGGCAGCCGGAGTACGATCCCGTCCTTCCGAGCGGGGAACACGATCGTCGCCGGGTACGCCTCCGTGTCGCGGCCGCAGCCGCCGCACCCGGCCACAAACGACATGAGGGCCAGCAGGGCCGGCCCTCGAACGACGTCGAGCCGCCGCCAACCCATTACAAGCCCCCGAGGTGCCGGGTCAGGTAGTCGCTCAGCGGCAGGGCGAACAAGATGATCATGATGAAGAGCCCGGACAGGGCGACCAGCCACGTGACCGCGTCCGACCGCTGCAGGTGCATCCAGAAGTACGCCACCAGCGAGAGCTGGGCGGCGGAGATGGCCATGTGCAGGTAGATCGCTTTGTCACCGAGCCCGGCGAACGACAGGCCGATCGTCAGGATCGCCCCCGCCACGAGGACCAGGTAGACCAGGACAATGGTCTTCGGGTCGTCGGTGTGCGCGGCCGGGTGGTCTTCTCGGGTGTGCGTGTGGTCGAAGTAGTAGGCCATTTCAATCTCGCGCGATAGCCCGCCGGACTTTCTCCCCCTCTCCGCTTCGGAGAGGGGGTTGGGGGGAGAGGTTTACGCTCGGCGCTCCCAAAGACCTCTCCCCCCGCCCCCTCTCCGCTTGGAGAGGAGAGCACAGACGTCAAAAATGCAACGAGTGGTGCGGTCCGGCCAGGTACAGCAGGGGCATCAGGAAGAGCCAGATGGCATCCACCAGGTGCCAGTACAGGCTCGTGACTTCAACCGCGACGTAGCGGTCCGGGGTGATCCAACCCAGGTAGGCCCGGAACCACAGATAGGTCATGCACCCGATGCCGATGACCAGGTGCAGCCCGTGGATGCCGGTCATGACGAAGTAGAAGGTCATGAACAACCGGATCCGCTGCGGGGCGACATCCTTCTCGTGCCATTGCTCGAGGAGCGTCTGCGGGGGGCTTCCCGGGTGCTCGTGGTCGGGCACCACTTCCTTGCCGAAGTTCGATGTCCACGGGACCAGCCCTTCCTCGTAATCCTGGGCGTACTCGTACGCCTTGAACCCCATGAACCCGGTCCCCAGGAGGGCCGTGGCGGCCAGGAAGTTCATGAGCTTGCGCCGGTCGCCGAGCTGGGCGGCCCGGATGGCAAACATTATCGTCAGGCTGCTGGTGAGCAAGAGGAGCGTGTTGATCCCGGCCACCAGGACGTTCAGCCGGCCGCTGACGTCGGCGAAGTCCTTGGAGTACATGGTCCGGTAGACGGTGTAGGCGAGAAAGATCCCCCCGAAGAAGAGGATCTCCGTGGCGAGGAACATCCACATGCCGAGGCGCTCGGCCCCGCGCTGCTGCTCGATGTCCTCGAAGTGGTGCTTCAGCGCGCCGGCACTATCGGACATCGGCCCTCTCCCCGGTCTGGGTCAGATTGAGTGAGTACTCGTAAGGCCCGCACACCACCCGCGGGATGTGCTCGAAGTTGTGGGTGATCGGCGGGCTTGGCGTCATCCACTCGAGCCCGGTCGCCCCCCACGGATTCGGCCCGGCCTTGCGGCCGGTGAAAAATGACAGGGTCAGGTAGGTGGCGATCATCAGGAACCCGGCCAGTTGCACGGTGTACCCGGCCGTGGACATGACGTTCAAGAACTGGAACTCGGGCGGGTAGTTCGGGTACCGTCGCGGCATGCCGTGGTAGCCGAGCCAGAACTGCGGGGTGAACGTCAGGATGTACCCGGTGATGATCAGGATCGACCCGATCCGGCTCCAGAAGTCGCTGTACATGACGCCGAACATCTTCGGCCACCAGTAGTGCAGGGCACCGAGGAAGGCCAGCACCATCCCGCCCACCATCACGAAGTGGAAGTGGGCGACCACGAAGTACGTGTCGTGGAAGTGGATGTCGGACCCCAGGGTGGCCAGCGGCAGCCCGGTCAGCCCGCCGATGGTGAACAGGACCAGGAACCCGAGACCGAAGATCATCGGGGCCTGGAAGCTGATCGCCCCGCGATAGAGTGTGGACGTCCAGTTGAACACTTTGATGGCCGACGGGACGGCCACGAGCATCGTCAGCATCGAGAACAATAGCGCGGCGTAGTAGCTGATGCCCGCCACGAACATGTGGTGGGCCCAGACCAAGAAGCCGATGATCGCGATGCCGACGCTCGACCACGCGACCGCGGTGTAACCGAAGATGTTCTTCCGGCTGAAGCAGGTGAGGATCTCGCTCACGACACCCATGCCCGGGATGATCATGATGTAGACGGCCGGGTGCGAGTAGAACCAGAACATGTGCTGAAAGAGGATCGGGTCGCCGTCCAGGGCCGGGTCGAAGATGCCGATCGGGTTGCCCAGCGCGTTCGACGCGGACTCGATGATGAGCAGTGCCAGAGTGATGGCGAGCACGGGCGTGGCCAGGAGCTGGATCAGGCTGGTCGCGTACATGGCCCAGCAGAAGAGCGGCAGCCGTCCCCAGGTCATGCCGGGGGCGCGCATCCGGTGGATGGTGACGATGATGTTCAGCCCGGTCATGATGGACGAGAAGCCGGTTATGAACACCCCGAACACGCCCGGCACCACGTTGGTGTGACTCGACCGACTGGAGTAGGGTGGGTACAGCGTCCACCCGGTGTCGATGCCGCCGGCGGCCAGGGCCCAGATCGCAAACGCGGCCCCGATAATCCACACGTACCACGACATGATGTTCAACTTGGGGAACGCCATGTCTTTCGCCCCGACCATCATCGGGACGAAGAAGTTGCCCATCACGCCCGGAATCGACGGGATGAGGAATAGGAACAACATCACCACCCCGTGGGCGGTGAACGTCTTGTTGTAGGTGTCGTTGTCCAGGATCGCCCCGGACGGGGAGATCAGGTTGAGTCGTACCAGCCCTGCAAACGCCCCGCCGACGGCGAAGAAGATGACCAGGAACACCAGGTAGAGGATGGCGATCCGCTTATGATCGACCGTGAACAGCCACGACCAGATGCTGTAGCCGTCCTTCAAATAGTTGACGTGCCCGGGCTCGGCGTGCGTCTCCGGCGGCTCCCGGTAGTTCTGGACCTCGGTGTCGATCGTTGAGCTCATTTCGGTCCTCCCTCGCCGGTCGTCTTGGCCGGGGGCGTCGGCTCGGTCGGCGCCCCGACCGGGGGCACCCAGTCGTCGGTCCGGTCCGGGGTTTGCCCCTTCTTCAGCGACTTGATGTACTCGACCACCTTGTTCAGGTCTTCCTCGCTCACCTTGTCCGTGCCGAACGCGGGCATGATCGGCTCCCAGCCCTCGCGGATCTTCGCCCGGGGCTTGCGGATCGACTCCTTCAGGTAGTTGTCGTCCGCGATCACCCGCCCGCCGCCCCGGATGGGCCGCTCCGACTTGTAGATCTCTTCCAGGACCGGGGCCCGCGCCTTCTTCGGGTCGTGGCACTGGATGCAGTTGAGCTTCATGAAGAGCTGACGGCCCTGGTGGGCCATGGAGCCGTCCGGGGCGTTCTTGCCCGGCCCGGTCACCCACTCCCCGCGGATCCACTTGTCATATTCGGCCGCCTCGACCACCATCACCTTCCCGACCATGAGGGAGTGGTTGGTCCCGCAGTACTGGTCGCAGAAGATGTCGTAGGTGCCGACCTTCGTCGGCAGGTACCACATGTAGGTGTACCGGCCCGGGACCGCGTCGATCTTCTGCCGGAACGCGGGGATGCCGAAGTCGTGGATGACGTCCTCGGACGTCAGGCAGATCTTGACCGGCCGGCCGAGGGGGAGGACCATGACACCTGAGAAATTCCCCTCTGCGCCCAGTTCCTTGGCGTAGGTGAGGCTGTTCTGCCCGAGGATGACCCGCTGCCCCTCCGGGTACTGGACCTTCCACATCCACTGTTTGCCGACCACGTAGATCTCCTGCGCATCGGTCGGCGGGTGGAGGGCCATGTTGTAGACCCACGCGCCCCAGCCGAAGAACCCGATGAACAGGAACAGTGGCAGGACAGTCCAGGCGAGCTCCAGGCTGTGCGACCCGAGGATTCGCGGGGTGGGCGCCGGGCCGAGCGCGTTCGGGGTCCGCCGCCGGTAGGCGATGCAAAAGACGAGCATCGCCAGGTACACACCCAGCCCGGTGACCCCGGTGACCGCGGTGATGAACCAGATGATGTTGTCCACGTGCCAGGCCATCTCGGAGGCCTGCTCGGGCATGATCGACGTTTGCAAAATCATCACGCATCCCCAACATGGACACGCTGGTCACGCGCTCGCCACCGGCTCGGCCGGCCGATTCGCCTTCGCCGCCCGCCA
>DATFWZ010000104.1:0-7375 GCA_035258765.1 Gemmataceae bacterium | reverse complement strand
CGGATTCGGCCGGTAATACGTTTCTACGTTAGTCGGCGGGCCTTCGTCATCGTCATTCGAGAGCACGTTACGCGCCGGCCAGGGCCCGGCGGATGTGAACGACCAGGTTCTTCATCTGGAAACCCTGTTCCGGCTGGATGTCCACCCGGGCGCCCTTGCGGCGAAGCGTGTCGGTGACGACCGGGCCGACGGACGCGACCGTCGTCCGGTCCAGGCCGCGGCGCCACGCGGTCTCAATCCCGCGCTCGGCGGCGACTTCGTACAGCCGATCCACCTGGGGGGAGCTGGTAAACACGATGGCGTCAATCACTCCGGCCGCGGCCCGGTTGATCAGGTCGGCCACCCGGTCGGCGTCGGCCGCCGGGGCGTAGACGTACGGCTGAACCGGTCGGGCGATCGCCCCGGCGGAGGCCAGGAAGTCGGTGAGCGGCGGATTGCTCTCGCTATAGAGCTGGACGCCGACCATCTTCCCGGCCAGGGAGCGCTGCTTGAGCGTGACGATGACCCCGTCCGTCGTCGGGGCCGCGGCCACGTAGGTCGGCTTGAGCCCGACTTCCTTGAGCGCCTGCACCGGCTTCGGCCCGCGCGTGACGATGGCGACTTTTCCGAGCGCGGAGATGACTTCGTCCTTCATCCCGGCCCGCTCCGCGAACCCGATCAACCGCCGCAGGCCTTCGCCGGTCAGGAGCACGAGGTAGTCAAACCGCCCGGCGACCAACTCCCGCAGCCAGGCGACGACCGGCTCCGGACTTGGGACGTCGAGGATGCTGAGCATCGGGCACCGCAGGGTCGTCGCGCCCTCTTTTTCCAACAATCCGGCGAGGTCTTCGAGTTGCCGGCCCTCGGCCAGGGCAATCGTCTTTCCGGCGAGCGGCAACGACATGGAACGACCCGTTTCGGCCGGGCGAGGGACGAGAGATATGGTCTGTTCTATGGGTCGGCGCGAGCGGCGTGATCCCGCTGTGATCAGTCGGAATTACTTGTTCGCAAACTGCTCAAACCTCAGCAACGTGAACGGTGCCAGCGTGAGGACATACGGCGTCCCGTCCCTGGCTGCCGCGATCCCGAGCGGCTGCCAGGGGGTCAGCGTCCCGTCCTTTTCCTTGCGCAGGCAGTGGTGCCACGGCTTCGGCTTTCCGTCCGGACCGGTAAGCGTGACGTAATCGGGATTCTTGATCCCCACCGGGCCGTGGTCCGTCGGCGCGCGGTCGCCCGGCGCATAACTCACCAGGTGCAGCATCGCGCCATCCGGCCGGGACTGTTCGGTGACCGCCATCCATGCCGTCCCGTCGGGACCAACGGCCAGGGCCCGGCAGTCGGTCGCCTTTGCGGCCGGCAAGAGCTTCCCGAGTGAGCGGCCCGGGATGGCGTCGCCGGCCGCCGTAAGGTCGAACGTGTAGAGCTGGTTCGAGGACATCTCGACGCAAAACAGCGTCTTCCGGTCGGCGGTCGTGTCCCAATTCTGAATGGCGCCGTCCTTGGCAAGCTCGTTCGGGACCGGCTTGCCGTCAACCGTCATGGTCAGCTTATCCAGGACCTTAGTTTTCGGGTCGTAACGTGCCACGAGCCCGCCGCGGACCGGGTGCAGGGCCCGGTGCTTTTCGTCGAGCACGATAAATGCATACGCATGCTCCATGTCGCCGAGGTCGGTGTACTCCTTCGTCTTCAGGTTCAGCACCATGAAGTGCGTGTGGTCGATCGGCCGGCTGTCGGAGCAGGTGGAGACGTACGCCAGGCCGTTCTCCTCGTCCGGCATGACGCTGATGATCCCGTGCTTCGGCTTGGCGATGCCAAAGTGTTCGTTCTTGCCGGTCGCGGGGTCGTGGGTGAGCACGTACCCGCCCGGGTAGTCGTCCCGCGACTCGCCCTTATCCGGGTAACCCTGCTTGGACCCGACGTAGATCTTGCCGGTCACCGTGCCGACGTTGTTGCGCGTGTGCAGCTTGGCCTGGGCGGCGAACCCGGTCGCCTTGGAGCCAATTACCTCGTGGACGTCCATGACCATCTTGACCTTTTCGGTCTTCGGGTCGAATT
The DNA here is from genome assembly GCA_035258765.1 of Gemmataceae bacterium. Lineage (GTDB taxonomy): Bacteria > Planctomycetota > Planctomycetia > Gemmatales > Gemmataceae > SIAJ01. Next base: position 5,341 of record DATFWZ010000104.1, on the reverse strand, counting down.
CCACGAGGTACGCGTTCACCCCGTACTTCGCACAGCCGATGTAGAGCTTGCCGTTTTGCCCCTCGATGATCGAGAAGTACCCGCTCTCCTGGTTCGTGTATTCGCTGGGCAGCTTGTACGCCTTGGCCATCAGCCAGTCGGCCCGTGCAACTTCACCACCGAGGAAACAAAGGGCACAAATCGAAGGCAGCGTATAGGTCCGCATTGGATGTCTCCCGGCTTCCGCGTCTATTGTCACGAGCCTATCGCTTGATCGGCTTCGGGATTGGCCCGGAGGCGTGGGGCCAGTCGGTGGGCTGGTACTTGACGTCCAGGTGGGGGGTCTCGATCCGCTTTCCGCCCGCGTGGCGGCTGGTCATGATCGCGTCGAGGATGCCGGTCGTCAACAGGGTGCGCTCGACCGGGTACGGCGGGTGCCCCGTCTTCACCAGCGACTCGATCGCCTTGTCCAGTTCCGCGAAGTGGGCGTACGGGTCCGGTTGCTGGAGGTAGAAGTGACAGGAGCGGGGTTCTTTTTCACCCTTGATCTTGCCGGCGAAGCAGAAGGCGCCGCCGTCCCCCTCGTAAAGGAACCCGTTGAGCATCGCGACCGTCGCCTTGAAGCCGTCGCGGTACTCGATCAGCCAAATGCCCGAGTCCTTCGCCTTCTTGGTCGGCTCGCGGTAGTCCCCCTTCGCGTGCGCCGGCGCCCGGCGGATCGCCTCCTCCAATAGCTCATTTGAAAACTCCCCCTTGTCCAGCGCCTCCCACATCGCGTCGCCCGACAGTGCCCGGACCGCCTTTACGCCCGTTTCGCCACCCTTGCGGCGCTCGGCCATGCACTGGAGCCCTTCCAGGGCGTGGAACCCGTAGCCCTCGAGCGGACCGTACCCGAGCATGACCGCCTCGGTCAACTGGCAGTCCTTCGGCAGCTTCAGGTCGGGCTTGCGCCACGTGACGGGGATAGACGACCCGGCGAGGAAGGGGACGGCAAGCTCCCGGGCCCGGTCGTACATCCATTTGGCGTCGTCCCAGGTGGCGGCCAGGTGCTTGTCGTTAAACACCGGGACTGCTTTCTTCACGCGGGCGAACGTCTTTGTCACCTCCTCGAAGAACTGCCTCCGCGGGTAGAGCTTTTGCCCCTTGTCGTTGTCCGGGTACTTGCCGTGCTCGCCGATGCACAGCACCCCCTCGACGGCGAGCTTCTCGCCTCCGAGGGTGAGCGCCTCGTCGATCGACTTGCACAACCGAAACCCGTGGGCCTTGGCGAGGTCGCGGCTCATGTCGTTGTCGGGGAATTGATCGACGTAGAGCGAAACGAGTTTCAGGTCGTACAAGTCCTTGCCGTCGTAGTTCGGGCCTTCGAGGATCTTGCCGACGATGACGTCCGCGTGTGAGTGGCGGAAGTAGACGGTGACGATCGCGGCGATTGGCTTGGTCATGCGGACAATTTCACTCGACCAGCTGCGCAGGATCAACCAGATTCACGGCGAAACGTGCACATTGGCGGGTCCGCCGGACGGGGCCTACGATGAAGATCATGGGCGCCGAGTCGGATTCGGACAAACTGGCATTAGACCGCTATCGCGGGTATCTCTGCTCCTTGGCCCGCATTCAGCTGGCCGCGCGGCCGTGGTTGAGTCCCAAGCTGGACGCCAGCGATCTCGTTCAGCAGACACTCCTCAAGGCCCACGCCGCCCGCGACCAATTCCGGGGGCGGTCGCCCGAAGAACTGACCGGATGGCTCCGGCAAATCCTGGCCCGCACACTCGCCAACGCCCTCCGGACCTTCGGGCAGGCGAAGCGGGACGTCGGGGCGGAGTGTTCTCTCGAGGCTGACCTGGACGCGAGCCGCTCCCGACTCGACGCCTGGCTCGCCGCCGACCAGACGAGCCCGAGCGAGCGGGCCGGGGCCGCGGAGCGGGTCGCTGCGCTGACCGCCGCGGTCGCCCGAATGCCGGACGATCAGCGGGAGGTCGTTCTTCTCAAGCATTGCCAGGGGCTGAGCCTGGCGGAGATCGGCGAGCGCCTGGGTCGCACGGACGCGGCGGTCGCCGGGTTGCTGCGCCGCGGGCTGCAGCGGCTGCGTGAACTCATGACGGAGGTGCCGTCGACGTGAATCCCGTCGAATCCGACGACCTGGACGCGATCACCGCGAACATCCTGCGGGCCATCGAGCGGGGCGAGGTGCCCGACGCGGCCGCGTGGGTCGCCCGGCACCCGGCTCACGCGGCCGAACTGGCCGACTTCTTCGCCGACCTGGATCGGTTCGGGCCGTTCCTTGGCATGGGATCGGCCGCGGCGTCGGACGAGACGGTCGATTACCGTCAATCTGCCGACCGGGCGGTGGATGTCGCGGAGGGCCCCCATGGGCGCTTCGGGGAGTACGAGTTGCTCGCAGAGATCGGCCGCGGCGCGATGGGCGTCGTGTACCGGGCCCGGCCGGTCGGAACGCAAATGGTGGTGGCGCTCAAGCAGGTGCGTGCCGCCGGGCTCGACGGGACCGACGCGGTTCAACGATTCCGCGAGGAAGTGCTCACCGCCTCCGGACTCAAGCACCCGAACATTGTCCCCATCTACCACGTCGGTGAGCAGGCCGGCCGGCCGTTCTACACGATGGCCCTGATCGAGGGCGGCAGCCTGGAGTCGCAGCTCGCGCGGTTCCGGGATGACCCGCGGGAAATTGCCCGACTGGTCGCCAAGATCGCCCGGGCCGTCCACTATGCCCACCAGCGGCAGGTGTTGCACCGCGACCTCAAGCCCGGCAACGTCGTCCTCGACGAGAGCGGCGAGCCGCACGTCGCCGACTTCGGGCTGGCCACGAAGCTCAACGCGGCCGGGGCGTCCGAGGGCGGGCCCGCGGCCGGGTCGCTCCCGTGGATGGCACCGGAAGCAGTTCGCGGCGACCCGACACTCACGACCGCGATCGACGTCTGGGCGCTGGGCGGGATCCTCTACGAGCTGCTGACCGGGAAGAGGCCGTTCCCAGGTGAGACGCGGAGCGATATCCGGCACGCGATCCTCGAGTCCGAGCCCATCCCGCCGCGGACGCTCGTCCCCGGCCTCTCCCGCGACCTCGAAGCGGTCTGCTTGAAGTGCCTGGTCAAGGACCCGGATAAGCGGTACGAGTCGGCGATGGCGCTGGCCCTCGACCTCGACCGGTGGCTGCGCGACGAGCCGGTGCGGACCCGTCGGGCCGGGCCCGGCGAGCGGTTCGCTCGCATGTGCCGGCGGCACCCGGCGCTGGTTGGCGGGATGGCCGCCCTCGGCGTCCTGCTCGTCGCCGGGACGCTTGCGGCACTTTCGGTCGCTCGGGCCCAGGAGGAGCGGCTGCGAGGGGAGGTCTGTCGTGGCAACGAGTTCGCCGCCCGTCATGTCGCCAGCACCATCCTCGGTCGCCTGGAGCAGCTCGGCGACCCGGTCCTGACCGCGGCCGGCGACCCGGAGCTTCACCGGGCCTGTGGCGCGAACGACTGGCCGGCCGTCGAGAACTTCTTGCGAATGAAGCTCCATACGGAGGCGTTCGCGACCGTGTACATCCTCGACCCGGAAGGGACGATTCGGGCCGAGTGGCCGCAGCGGCGGACGGTCGTCGGGCAGAACTTTCGCGACCGCGACTACTTCCTCGGGGCCGTTGCCAACGCGGACCGCCGCGGCCGCGAGCGCGTACACCTCTCCCGCGTGTTTACGTCCCGCAACGACGGGCTCGACAAGCTCGCAATCTCCGCCCCGCTCCGGCCGACCGGTGCGGATGGTCCCGTCTGGGTCCTTGGGGCCACAGTCCCGACAGACGCCCGGCTCGGATTGACCGGTCTGCACGACGCCCGGCGCAAAGCAGTGTTGCTCGCGCCACGGGACACCGGAGTCCCGTCGCAGACGTCCGATTACGTCATCCTCGTCCACGAAGCCTACTCGCCGGGCGAGCGGCCCGCGTCGTTGCCGTCGGTCAAGCTCCACCAGGTCGATACCGGTTTCGCGGCGGACGAGGACTACGCCGACCCGGTCGCCGCGACGCACCCGGACTACGCCGGCCGGTGGCTGGCTGGGTTCGCCCCGGTCCCGGGCACGGAGCTGGTGGTGCTGGTCCAGCAGCGATACGACGAGGCGGTCGCCCCCCAGGGGGCATTCTTGCGACGCCTCCTCGCGTCGGTCGGAGGGGCTTTTGGGTTAGCGCTCCTGCTCGTTGCGGGGCTTTGGCTCGCCCGGCGCCGACCTGCCTAGGACGCGTTGATTTGCGTTCCTTCGGTGATTCCGGCCGCGACCGCGCCACCCTCCGGCGGAATTACTTTCCCGAACCGGAATCACCTTCCCGAGCCGGAATCACCTTCCCGAGTCGGTGTCATTGCATGACCGAGGGGTCGGGGTCAAGGTCGCCAAGTTCGCCAAGATAGCCAACTTCTGACACAAACCTTCCCGGGTGAAAATCCCCATATATCCCCTTTTTCGCGTTCAGCCAGACGCCAATTTGATCGTCCGGGCGTGGTTCGCAGAGGCCCGGACGCACCCGGAAAGCCTCAAATAAAAATGCGCGGTCAATTGCTCTCGGGACGGTGTCTCCCTCGATGAAGACATCCCCGGAGCCTGTCATGAACACCGCGACGAGGGAACTTTATGTCCGGATTCGTGCCTTCTCGATTGATGAGGGTCAGCCCGTCCTCTCATTCGAGACCCGGCTGGCCCGTGAGAACGACTGGAGCATCGCCTTCGCACGGCGGGTCGAAGCGGAGTACAAGCGGTTCGTCTTCCTGGCAATGACTTCCGGGCACGCGGTCACGCCATCGACCGTGGTGGACGAGGCGTGGCACCTGCACCTGATGTACACGCGGTCGTACTGGCAGCGTTTCTGCGGCGACGTCCTCGGCCGTCCGCTGCACCACGAGCCGACCCGCGGCGGGCCGGACGAGGATGCAAAGTTCCGCCGGCAGTACCAACAGACCCTCACTGCCTACCGGGAGACATTTGACGAGGACCCACCCGCGGACATCTGGCCCCGTCCCTCCGCTCGACCTGGCCCTGGCTGTCCAATTGTCTCGAAGTCCGTGGCTCGGCGGGCGGGACTCGCGACTGCGGCACTCGCATGTGTCGTTACGGTGACCGGGTGCGGTGCGGCCATGAATCCGTTTGACCTGCCCGGTGTGACGTTCCTCAAGTTCCTGATCCCCCTCCTGGCGGTCGCCCTGATCATCGGCTACATGTGGCGCGAGTGGCTCCGCGGCCCCGGCCCGCAGCCGGACGACAAGGCGCCGCAAATCGACTGGGATGAGGCCGCGTACCTGGCCGCGATCGGGCGCGGACGCGGGGCAGAGCGACTCTCGTCCGCGGCGATCGCCCGGCTCGCCGCCGCCGGGGCCGTGCGCGTCCA
>DATFWZ010000103.1:0-22259 GCA_035258765.1 Gemmataceae bacterium | reverse complement strand
CCCGATCCGGCGGCGGCACCGGCCGAGGGCCGCGACGGCCGCGGACCGGAACGAGTTGGGAAACAGGATCGCGGCGTCCACCCGCTCGCGCCGCAACCGGCCGATGACCCCGACCTCGCGCTGCGCCCGCGGTCCCGTCTTGTCGAACAAGATTACGTCGTCGAACCACGGCGCCCCGTCCATTGTGGCCGCGACATACGGGCGGCACACGGCGAGCAACCGAGCCGCCGGGTGACGTTCGCGCACGGCCCGGACCGCCGGCGTGGCCATCACCACGTCGCCGACCCAGTTCGGTAGGAACAGCGCGATCGTTCGCATCGTGATCAAGCGTCTCGCATTTGCTTGATGAGCTTGCTCGTCGAATACCCCTCGCGCAATCCGGCGAGGTGGACGCGGCCGCCGTACCCCTCCACGAGCTCGGCCCCGACGACCTGGTTCTTGCGATAGTCCGCCCCCTTAACGAGCACGTGCGGCTGGATCGCCTTGATCAGCTCGATTGGGGTCGGGTCGTCGAACAGGACGAGGAAATCGACGGAGCCGAGGCCGGCGAGAACCGCGGCGCGGGCCTCCTCCGAGTTGACCGGCCTCCCGGGACCCTTGAGGCTCCGGACGCTCGCGTCGGTGTTGAGCCCGACGACCAGGCAGTCGCCCTGCGCCCGGGCCTCGTTGAGGTACTGGACGTGGCCGGCGTGCAGGATGTCGAAGCAGCCGTTGGTAAACGCGATCCGTTGCCCGGCCCGGCGGCGGGCCTCGAGCTCGGGGAGCAGTTGCGTCAGCGTCCGGACCTTGCTCGCCGCCGCGTGCGGGTCGGCGGTCGAGGGCGAGTGAAACAGGTCGTTGACGATCTCCTCGCGGGTGACCGTCGCGACCCCGATCTTCTCGACCTCGAGTCCGCCCGCGACGTTGGCCAGACGGATTGCCGCTGGGTAATCGGCCCCCGCGGCGAGCGCCAGCCCGAGGACGCTCATGACCATGTCGCCGGCGCCGGTGATGTCGTACACCTGTCGCGCCCGCGTCGGGTAGACGGCCTCGGTGCCGTCCCGATGGGCGAGGGCCATCCCGTCCTTGTCGAGGGTGACGATCCCGGCCTCGAGCCCCAGGTCGTCGCGAAGCTGCCGGGCCGCGGCGATTGCCTCGTCGCTGGTCTCGATCTCGCGGCCGGTCGCCAGTCCCGCCTCGAGTCTATTGGGGGTTATCGCCGAGCAGCCGCGGTACTTCGCGTAGTCGCGCCCGCGGATCGGGTCGGCGACCACGCGGACGCCGCGTTGCTTTGCGGCTCGAATTGTCGCCGTCATGACCGCGGGGGTGCAAACGCCCTTGTCGTAGTCGCTCACCAGGACCACGTCGGCCCGACCGACCGCGGACGCGATCGCCTGGCACACTTCTGACTCAACACCCCCGGACACGGCGACCCGCGTCTCGTAATCGACCCGAAGCATTTGCTGCGGGTGGCGGTGCTGGGCCCGGCCGATGAAGCGCTCCTTGAGCGTCGTCGGCCGGCCGTTGTCGGTCCTCACGGCCGAATGGTCCACCTTCAGGTCGTCGAGCAATTCGCGGACGCGCTTGCCATCGCCGTCGGCGCCGATGGCGCCGACCAGGCTCACGTCGGCGTGGAGGGCGCTCAGCATGGTCGCGACGCTGCTCGCGCCGCCGAGGCGCTCCTCGCGCCGGTCGGCCCGCAGCAGGACGACCGGGGCTTCCTGGCTGATCCGCTCGGCGTCGCCCCAGACGTACCGGTCGAGCATGATGTCGCCGACGACCAGCACCCGGGGCCGGCCGAGGTTTTGCACGAGATCGATCAGGTCGGCGGACATCAGGCCCCCCGCGAAACGGTTGACGACGTCAGGCGGGCGGCCACGGCCGCGTGGAGGAGCGGGATCAACAGCTCGTGGTGGCCGATGATCTCGATCCCCTGGGCGCTCGGCCGGCTCAAAACATTCATCCGCGTCCGGTACTTGCCTTCCTTATCGAGGTTGGCCGTCACCAGCCCGGACAGGTCGGCCCCGAAGTTGCGGGCCACAGCAATCGCCTTCAAGAACACCTCCGGCATGATCACCGCGCTGCCGATGTTCAACCAAAGTCCCTCTTGCATCCCGTGGACCACGCGACAGAGGATACGGAAGTCGATCAGCGACGATTCGCCCGTGGCAGCCCCGGAGACCTGGGGATGCATGTGGACGATATCCGTCCCGATGGCCACGTGTATCGTACACGGGATCCCCGCCCGCCGGGCGGTACGGACGAGGCTCGCGTCGGCGTGCGGACAGCGAATGTCGTCGATGTACTGCCCGAGCGCCGCCCCGAGGCCGATCGCCCTTTCACTCCCGATCCGGGCCGCGGCCGCGAACGCGTCCGCGGTCTCGCGGGCCATGCCGAAATGCCCGCCGACGAGCTGGGCCGCGACGTCCTCGCTCGTCTTGCCGGCCAGGGCCAGCTCAAAGTCGTGGATCGCCGCGGACCCGTTCATGGCCACGGCTTGAATCACCCCCCGATTGATCCAGTCGATCAAGTACGGCGCGCAGCCGACCTTGATGACGTGGCCGCCGATCGCGGCCGCGACGGTGCGTCGGTCGCGGTGACAGCGGACGATGTGGTCGCGGAGGTTTCGAAGTTCGATCGCGCCGAACTGGCGGGGCAGGGCGTCAATGAAGTCGCCGACCGGGCTCGCGGCTCCGACCGGCCGGCCCAGGTCGCCAATAACGACTTTGCTCGGCCGCGTGGCCAGATCGTAGGTCTTCAGCCCGGTCAGGTCGAATGGTTCCATGAACCCTCTTGTCGCTGGGCGGCGGCGACTCCGCGGATGGCATTGTCGAACAACTCTTGGCCTTCCACGAATTGTAACCCGACCCGCAGGGCCCATATCGGATGGCCGGCCAATTCGGTCAATCGGAGCTTGACCCAGTCTTTCTGCGTCGTGATGACCCAGGCGTCCGCGGGCAACTCGGCCGCCGAGCGCCCGAGGTCCTCGACGTCGGCCCGCGAGTACGCGTGGTGGTCGGCGAAAGTTCGGAACGCGTGCACGTCCGCCCCGAGCGTCGTCAGCGTTTGTCGGAACGCCTCCGGGTTCCCGAGGCCGCAGAAGGCGCCAACCGGTCGGCCGCGGAGGGCCGCGACCCTTTCACTTCCTTGCCCGCCGAGTAGCTCCAACGCGGCGTGGATCGTTCGGGCGATCGGCATGTCCGTTGCGATCCGCCGCACGTCCGCCGCGACGCTGTCCGCGACCCCCGGCAGGGTTGCATCGCACCGGGTCAGGACAACCATCCCGGCGCGGCGGAGGTTCTTTCGCGGCTCCCGCAATCCCCCGCGAGGCAGCAGGTAACCGCCCGCCCACGGGTCGGTGACGTCGATCAAAATGATGTCGAGGTCGCGCGCGAGCCGCCGGTGCTGGAAGCCGTCGTCCAGGACCAGGATCTCGCAGTCGAGTTCCTCGATCGCCGTCCGGGCGAGCTCGACGCGGTCGGCGCCTTGCAGGTGCGGGACGTCCGGCAGGTTCTCCTCCAGGACCATCGCCTCGTCGTTCCGGCCGCCGTCCGACCCGTAACCGCGGCTCAGGATGGCGACGCGCCGGTCGTCTTGCCGCAGTAGCCGGGCGATGTACTCCACGCACGGCGTCTTGCCCGTTCCGCCGACCGTCAGGTTGCCGACGCTGATGACGGGCACGGGCACGCGATGCACATCATGGCCGCGATCGAAGCCGCGGTTCCGCCACCAGACGCCCAGGGCATAGGGCAACCGGCCCGCCCAAAGGAGGCGGCGCCAGACGAATGCGGCCGGGTCGCGGGCTGTGCCGTGGACGATCGCTCGCCAGCGCTCGGGGGACAGGCTCACGTGGCCTCGGCGTGCCGCGACCGGGTCGGCGGGGGAGTGTAGCCCGGACGCCGGAATGGGGTCAACGGCGATTCCGGGTGATCATCGGGCGATGTATCAATCGCCCCGGCGTCTAGTTATAACTATGCTCCGACGTCCCGGAGACCCTCCCGTGTCCCTCGCACTCGTCACCGACCGATCCGCCCTGGAGTGGGCCGACATCGGCCTACTCGCGGGTGCGCTCGTCGTTTACCTACTCCTCGGGATCGCCCTCCCGGGCCTGGTGTTGCGTCCGCTGTTTTGGGTCGCGACCCGGACGATCTACCGAATCCGGACGTACGGCGCCGAAAACGTCCCCGCGACCGGCCCGGTGCTGTTACTAAGCAATCATGTCACGTACATCGACTGGCTACTCATGTGGGCCGCCAGTCCGCGCAAGCTACGGTTCGTCGCGTGGGCGGGGTGGACGAAAAACCCCGTCTTCCGCTGGTTCCTCCGGGCCACCAACTCAATCCTGATCAACGGCGAGGGCGGGCCGAAGCAGATCGTTCGATCGCTCAAAGAGATCACGGCCGCACTCGACGCGGGCGAGGCCATCTGCCTGTTCCCGGAGGGGGCGCTGTCGCGGGGCAGCGGGGTCATGCTGCCGTTCCGCCGCGGATTCGAGCGAATCCTCAAGGAGACGAAGCAACCGGTCCCGGTCGTCCCCGTCTGCCTGACGCAGCTCTGGGGCAGCATCTTCAGTTACTCGCAGGGCAAGGTACTTTGGAAGTGGCCGTTGCGGATTCCGTATCACGTGTCGGTCGCGTTCGGCAAGCCGCTCCCACCCACCGTCACCGCTCCGGAGGTGCGACTGGCCATCCAGGAGCTATGCGCGACCGCGATGATCAAGGACAGCGACCACCTGCGGCCGGTCCACCGGCAATTCCTGCGGACTGCGGCGCGCTTCACGAAGATGTTCCGCGTCGCCTGGGTGGACGTCTCGACCGGCAAGCCGCGCGACTTGACTTACCTCAAGGCGCTCGTCGGCTCGATCTGTCTCGCCCAGTGGCTCAAGCCGCGGATCGGCGCGGAGAAGAACGTCGGACTCTGGCTGCCCACGTCGGTCGGCAGTGCCCTGGCCAACATCGCGCTCAACTTCCTCGGCCGGACCACGGTCAACCTGAACTACACCTCCGGAATCGACGCCCTGCGGTCCGCGGTCAAGCAGACGCGCATGCGGACCGTCATCACCTCGAAACGGTTCCTGGCTCGAATGCCGCTTGAGTTGGAGGGGGTCAACGTCATCCACCTGGAGGACGCGCTGACAGGGATCACGAAGTGGCAGAAGTTTCGCACGCTCCTCGCGGCATTTGTCCTGCCCGGCTGGTTCCTGGAATACGTCGTCCTCGGGCTCGGCCGGCACAAGCTCGACGACGTCGCGACCATCATCTTCTCCAGCGGCAGCACCGGCGAGCCGAAGGGGGTCCCGCTCACTTACCGCAACCTGGCGAGCAACACCGCGGCCGCGGTCGATCACCTCGGGCTGCTGATTTCCGACCGGCTGCTCGGCGTGCTGCCGTTCTTCCACAGTTTTGGCTACACGTTGCTCCTGTGGTTGCCGATCCAGGTCGGCGCGTCGGCGGTGTTCTTCCCGGACCCGCGCCAGGCCAAGGAGATTGGCGAATTGTGCAAGACCCACCGGTGTACGGGTCTCCTGAGCACGGCGACTTTCCTCCGCTTCTACCTGCGGCGGTGCGAGCCCGACGACTTCCGGACGCTGCGGATCATCATCTGCGGGGCGGAAAAGCTGCCGCCGGCACTGGCCAAGGAATTCGAGGAGAAGTTCGGCATCCTGCCGATGGAGGGGTACGGCTGCACCGAGTTGTCCCCGGTCGTGGCCGCGAACGTCCCGGACGTGGACGTCCGCGGGATCAAGCAGATCCGCAACAAGATCGGCACGGTCGGCCACCCGCTCCCGGGCGTGGCCGCCCGGATCGTGGACCCGGACACCGACCGGCCACTTCCGCCCGGCTCGGAGGGAATGCTCCTGGTGAAGGGCCCGAACGTCACACCCGGGTACCTCGGGCGGCCGGACCTGACCGCCAAGGCGATCCGCGACGGCTGGTACACCACCGGGGACATGGCCAAGATCGACGACGACGGGTTCGTTACCATCACCGGCCGGCTGTCGCGGTTCGCCAAGATTGCCGGGGAAATGGTCCCGCTCGAAAAAGTCGAGGAAGATATGCACGCGGTGCTCGGGACGAATGATCGCCTCCTCGTGGTGACCTCAATTCCCGACGAGCGCCGCGGGGAGCGGTTGGTCGTCCTGCACCTGCCTTCGTTCACCATGTCCCCGCGGGAGATGGCCCAGCGGCTGACGGAGCGCGGCCTGCCGAACCTCTTTATCCCGGGCGACCGCGATTACTTTCAGGTCAACGAGCTGCCGGTCCTCGGCACGGGTAAGCTCGACCTCAGGCGTGTGAAGGAGCTGGCGCTGGAGGTCGCGAAGTGACCCCCGCCCGCGATCGCGTCGATCACCGGTCGCGGCGATATAATCTCCTATAACCCGACCACCCACCGGTCCTGCCAATGCGCGTCTGGTTCCGCAACGTCTGGTTGGCGATCGTCACCATCGCCGCGGGGATGTACGTCACCCTGTGGACCCTGGTGCAGACCTTCCGCCGCAAGCCGTTCACATCGCACTTCGAGTACCCGGAGCGGCCGGTGCCGGTCCGCCCGCGCTACCGCGGGTTCCACCGGTTCGACCTGACCACGTGCATCGGCTGCGACAAGTGCGCCCGGGCGTGCCCGGTGGACTGCATCTACATCGACAAGGAAAAGAACCTGCACGGGAAGGGGTTCCTGGTAACCGGGTTCAAGATCGACTACACGAAGTGCATGTTCTGCGCCCTGTGCGTGGACCCGTGCCCGGTCGATTGCATCTTCATGGGCTCGACTCACGACCTGAGTTGCTACTCCCGCGACGGGTGCGTCGTGGACTACGCCAAACTGCCGCTGGAGGTGTCCTGGGGGCAGGCGACGTTGAACCCGACGTCGGTGTACGAGTCGAAGAAGGTGTCGCTACCGGTCTGGGTCAAGCCTCCGGACCCGCCGAAGGCGACGCCAGCCCCCGCGGTCGCCGCCGAGAAGCCGGGCGCGTCGTGACGTTCGCCCGCGGCTCACCGCGAAACGAAGGACGGACGACTGAATGACTGACCTTGTCACGCTGATGCTGGTGTTCGTGGCCGTTGGGGTCGGCTTTTTGCTGACCAACTTGCTAATCGGCAAGTTGATCCGCCCGAACAAGCCGGACGAGGAAAAGGGGACCGTCTACGAGTGCGGCGAGCCGCCGGTCGGCAGCTCGTGGATCCAGTTCGACCTGCGGTTCTACGTCGTCGCCTTGCTGTTCGTAATCTTCGACGTGGAGATGGCGTTTTTCTTCCCGTGGGCGACGGTGTTCGGCGGGGCCAACCGGCTGGCCGACGACCGCGTGTCCGCGGAAGAGCGCGTCGCCATCCAGAAGTCAATGAGCGGGGTCGAGCCGACGAAAGACCCGGACGCGGGCGCCGCCAAGTCGCTCGCCCGGCTGGCGTTCGTGGACATTCTGGTATTTTTTGGCGTGCTGCTGGTCGGTTTCGCCTACCTCTGGCGGCGCGGCGACTTGGAATGGGTTCGGAGCATGGCCGGGCAGGCGGGTACGCCGCCCGCGTCGCAACTGGTCGGGGGAGGTGGCTGATGGGAATGCTCGAAGGTCGATGGGAAGAAGGATTTGTCACCACCACCCTGGAACAGGCGATCAACTGGGCCCGGCAGGGCTCGCTCTGGCCGATGACGTTCGGGTTGGCGTGCTGCGCCATTGAGATGATGGCGACCGGGGCGAGCCGGTACGACATCGACCGGTTCGGGGCCGGCGCGTTTCGCGCGACCCCCCGGCAGGCCGACCTGATGATCGTCGCCGGCACGGTCAACTTCAAAATGGCCGACCGCGTGCGCCGGCTCTACAACCAGATGCCCGAGCCGAAGTTCGTGATCGCAATGGGCGCCTGCACGTGCGGCGGCGGCCCGTACTACAAGTACGGCTACAACGTGGTCAAGGGCGTGGACCTGGTCGTACCGGTGGATGTGTATGTTCCCGGTTGCCCGCCGCGTCCGGAGGCCCTGCTCGAGGGGCTCATGCGCGTCCAGGACAAGGTCCGCGGCATGAAGGAGCTGACCAGGGGCCAGCCGCTGCAGATGCCGATCCCGAAGCGGAGCGGCTCGGTCCTCCTGCCGGACGAGCTCGCCGACCCGCAGAAGTCGCTCGAGTTCCTGGCGGAGAACAAGGAAAAGGCCAAGCCGACCAAGGCGTGAGGTTGATGCATGGGCGCCGCGGAGATTGTCGCCGCACTCGAAGAACGATTCGGGCCGGCAGTGACCGGCAAAAAGCTCGATGCCATCGACCCGTTCGCGACGGTGGACCCGGCGCGGCTCGTGGAGATCGGCACCTTCCTTCGCGACGACCCGCGATTGCGCTTCGACCTGCTTAACTGCATTTCCGGCGTCGACTACCTGGAGACGGACCCGAAGAAAGTCGCCAAGGCCGGGTTCGAACCACATCTCGAAGTTGTGTACCACCTCTCCAGCTTCGCGCACAAGCACCGGCTCGTCCTGAAGCTGATCTTGCCCCGGTGGAAGGACGGCGTTGAAGGGCAGCTTCCCGAGGTACCGACCGTGAGCGGCATCTGGTCCACGGCCGACTGGCACGAGCGGGAGACGTTTGACCTGTGCGGCGTCATGTTCACGGGCCACCCGGACCTGCGGCGGATTCTGCTCGCGGAGGACTGGGAGGGGTACCCCCTGCGGAAGGACTACGAGTTCCCGTTGGAGTACCACGGGATTCGGGGGCGGTAGAAGGGCGATGACCGACGCCGACTTGCAACGACAACTGCGGGCGCGCCTGGCGGGCCTGGAAGCCGCCGGCGTGGAATGGCTCCCGAAGGCCGCACCGCTGCCCGTCCCGATTGCCTCCGCGAGCCAGACTCAGGCCGACGCCGCGTCGGTCGTCGAAGCGGATTCCCCGGCCGGCCGCCTCGTCGAATTGAATCTCCTCGCCGAGCGCGTCAGCCGGTGCGACCGGTGCCCGGAACTGGTCGCGACGCGCACCCAGACCGTCTTTGGCGTCGGTCCGATCGACGCGGAGGCCTGCTTCATCGGCGAAGCCCCCGGCGGCGACGAGGACCGGCAGGGCGAGCCGTTTGTCGGGGTCGCGGGCCAGCTGCTCAACCGCATCATCGCCGCGTGCGGGTTCCGCCGGCAAGATGTCTACATTTGCAACATCCTCCGGTGCCGCCCGCCGGGCAACCGCCAGCCGAAACCGATCGAGTGCGAGAATTGCCGGGAGTACCTGGATCGCACGATCGAGCTGGTCCGGCCGAAGGTGATTGTCTGTTGGGGGGCCGTCGCCGCCCAGAACCTGCTGCGCACGAAAACCGGGATCACCCGCCTCCGCGGCACCTGGTACACCTACCGCGACATCCCGGTCCTGTGCACGTTTCACCCCGCGTCTTTGCTCGAGGGGCGCAGTCCCGAAAAGAAGAAAGACGTCTGGGAGGACATGAAGATGATGCTCGAGCGGCTGGGGCGGCCGATCCCGCGTAAGAAAGGCTGACCGGGATCAACTCCCTCCGACCGCCGGCTTCTCGACCGGGGCGAACTCGTCGAGCTTCTCGATGATCTGCCTCATCGTCACCCGGCCGACCAGGATCGCCGACTTCTGCAAATAATCCACCGACTCCACCCAGTGGTCCTGCTCGTCGGACAGGATCAGGATGCCGGAGCAGTCGATCCGTCGCAGCTCCGCGTCGCGCATGACCCGCTGGTACGCCTCCAGCCCCTCCCGCTCGGCCGTCCGGCAGTCCATGATCAGCGCGTGGAACGGGTTCGACTGAAACCGGGTCACGGCCTGGCTCGGGTGAATCGAGATCAGGACGCGGTAGCCCAACTCCTTGAGCCTCTCGCGGAACCTGTCCTGCAACTGCAGGTTCTGCTCGACGACGAAGACCGTTTTGGTCCCCGCGGCCGACGCCCGACCCCCGCCCTGGACCTCGGTCCGGGCCTGGAGGATGGCCTCGTGCAGCTGGTCGTAGATCTGGAACCGGTCGGTCGGCTCGAAGGCGACCATTCGCATCAGGAGGGCGTACAACACCGGGGGCAGGTCGGGGTCGTCACGCTGGATGTTGTTGACCACCTCGAATCGCTGGCGGAGCATCCGGGCCCGGGCCTCGCGAGTGACCGACAGGAGCGGCCGCCCGGTGAGCATCTCGTGGAGCACGGTGCCGAGGAAGAAGATGTCGCTCCGCGGGTCACCGGCCCGGACGTTGGTCGCCTTTTCCAGTCCGGCGTAATCCACCGTCCGGTCGATCTCCTCGCCCTCCTCGCGGGCCCCGCCGGCCAACTCCGCGAGGCCGAAATCGACGAGCTTGGCAGTTTTGTTCGACGAGATCAGGATGTTGGTCGGCTTCAGGTCGCGGTGGGTGAGGCCCTTGGAAAGGGCGTACGCCAGGCCGTTGGCCGTCTCTTCCAGCAGCCGCAGGGCCTCGAGCGGCTCGAGCTTCTTTCGGATGAGCAGGAAATCGCGCAGGTTCCCGCCCTCGACGAACTCCATGATGATGTAGTACTGACCGGACTTCGCGTCGCGATTGACGGCCAGGATGCGCACAATGTTCGGGTGCTCCATCGACATCCCGACCTTGCCCTCGCGCTCGAACAGCTCGATTTTCCGCTGGTCCTCGGACCAGCGGCGGCGGAGGACTTTGATGGCGACGACCTCGCCGGACCGGTTGTCGGCCCGGTAGACCCGGCCGAACGTGCCGGCCGCGATCCGGTACAGGACCCGGTAGCCGCCCAGGAACAGCCCGTCAGTGTCGCCCTTGATGAGTTTCGAGCCCTGCCAGGGGGTGAGATAGCCCTTGCGTTCCAGGAGCCGGAGGAGGGGCTCGGCCGGGCCGGTGCGGGTGCCCAGCTCGTCCCACGCTTCGCTGAGTTGATGGTCGGAAACCAGGTCGAGGCGCCGGGCTATCTGGGCGACCCCGGTGGCGTCGGGTATGGACATGCTTCCACCGCAGACAATTCTAGGCCGGGGAGGCAGATTCTACTTTCCACTCACCTTAGCCATCCGCGCCGGGTGGTTCAACCGGCGAACCTGACCATTCCGGCCGATGTCCAACGACCATTGACCCGGGGAGGTCAAATGCCGTTGACTGAATGACGAACGGCCTCATGAGCTCCTCATTCGGGATCCGTTATTCCTGGTTCTTTGGTAGGTCAACGGTCCCTGGTCATTGGCCACAAACCCCTCCCCGAAGGAGGGAAGCGGGAACCAGGACCCGCGGAAGACTCAGACCTCCAAATGTTCTTGCGTCAATCCGGCTGTTGGGATAGCATCTAGCGGACACACCAGCGACCGCCCGCCCGACTCGCAGTCGAAACCTCCTCCTCCCGGGGGCCGACTCTAATGAAATTCTACCTGATCGTCGCTAAGGGCAAAAAGCAGGGGATGCCCATTCCGGTCGAGATCGACCTGTTCCTCATCGGGTCGGGGGAGTTGTGTCAGCTCCGGGCCGTCCACGACGACATCGGCGAGCAGCATTGCGCCATCGTCACGCGCGGGCGGAAGGTGTTTGTGAGCGACCTGGCGAGCGGGCGGCCGACTTACGTCAACGGCGAGATGCTCGAACCCGGGAGTGAGTGGCCGCTGCACTCCCGCGACATCCTCGAAGTCGGCCCGCTCAAGTTCATGGTCCAGTACCGTGAAAAAGCGCTGTCGCAGCGGGACCTGGAGGAGTGGGCCCACAGCTGCCTCGACCAGAACTCGGAACGAAAAAAGGAGTTCGACCGGCGGGCCCCGGAGACGTTGGAGTCGCAGTTCCACTCCGAGGAGTTCGAGCAGGCCTCGTCGGCCGCGGCCGCCATCCTCGACGGGCTCAACGCCCAGCGCGGCGTAATCAAGGGCCGGCTGCGGATCTCGCGGGAGGGCGGGATCACGGTCGCCCGGATCAACGACGTCTTCCTGGTCGAGGACGCGGAGTTGGCCCAGATCAAGCACGAGCTCCACGAGAACCTGGAGACCCCCAACCAGCGCATCCTGATCGACATGAAGAACGTCAAGCGGATGTCCAGCCAGGCGGCCGAGATGTTTGCCGACTTGCGCACCTGGCTCGGCGCCAAGGGCAGCCGGATGGCGTTCTGCCGGCTCCGGGACGACTTCTCCCGCATGTTCCACGTCTACGCCTCGACCCGGGATGTACCGATGTTCGCGGAGAAGCCCAAGGCCCTGGCCGCCCGGTGGTGAGGCGAGAATCGGGCGTTCGCGTGTCCGATCCCGCGGGGGGTGCGAAAAGCTACCCGCTCGGCGTCCGCCCCGTATACTTCCATCTCTCGGCACCCGCACGGACGCGCGGGTGCGGCCGACCGCTGTCCGGAGTCCGACCGTGCCGATTGCCGTGATCTTCTGGTCCCACTTGCTCAACGCGATCATCATCCTTTTGGGTCTGCTACTCATCCTCACCATCCTGATCCAGCGCGGGAAGGGGGGCGGGCTGGTGGGGGCATTCGGCGGGGCCGGCGGTTCGAGCCCGTTCGGGTCCAAGGCCGGCGACACGTTCACCCGGATCACGATCACCATGGCTGGCATCTGGGTTCTGCTCATCATGATCCACGTGAAGGTGGCCAAGTTGGACGCGGAGCGCCCCGAGACCCCAACCTTCGTCACCCGATGATCGCGACGGAGGCTGGCCCCCGTGCTGTTGAGCATGACCGGCTTCGGCGAAGCCCGCCACCAGGGTGACAACCTCACGCTGTCCGTTGAGGTCCGCACCGTCAACAACCGGTACTTGAAGGTCTCCGTCCGCGGCTCCGACCCGTACCCCATGCTGGAGCCCGAGTTGGAGAAGACGGTCCGGAAGTACGTCCGCCGGGGGACGGTGACCATCCACGTCCGGTGCGACCGCCAGTTTCGCGGCGCCGACTTCGCCATCAATCGCGTGGCTTTGCGGAGCTATGTCGAGCAAGTCCGGGCGGCGTGCGACGAGATGGGGTGGCAGGCGCACGTCCCCGCCTTGCTGGGCCAGGTGTTGGCACTCCCGGGCGTGGCCCCTGAGCCGGGGGGCGTGTCCGGGAGGCCGCCAGACGAGGAGTTCGCGGCCGTCGAGCGGACGCTAGAGGCGGCCCTCGACAAGCTTCAGGCCATGCGCCAGGAAGAGGGCCGGGCCATGGCTGGTGAGCTGCTCGGCCACCGCCAGGTGATCGCCGATCACCTGGGGCGGATCCGGTCGTTGACTCCGACCGTGGTCAATGGGTATCGCCAGCGGCTCCGCGACCGCGTGGCCCAGGCGCTGGCCGAGCACGGCGTCCAGGTCCGCCCGGAGGACCTGATCCGCGAGGTCGCCATCTTCGCCGAGCGGTCGGACGTGGCCGAGGAGGTGATGCGGCTGGGCAGCCATCTTGACCAGTTCCAGTCGGTGGTGGCCAAGGAGGACGACGGCCCGGGGCGGAAGTTGGAGTTCCTGGTTCAGGAGATGGGCCGGGAGGCGAACACGATCGGGTCGAAGGCCGGGGACGTGGCCATTTCCCGGCACGTGGTGGAAATCAAGGCGGCCCTGGAGAAGGTCCGCGAGCTGGTGCAGAACGTGGAGTGACCCGGGCTCCCGCGAACCAAAGGCCGACCCGGATCGAAATGACCCTAGGCCCCTTGATCATCGTCTCCGGCCCCGCGGCGAGCGGAAAATCGACGCTCATCAGGCGGGCATTGGCCCGGTTCGGCCCGCGGCTGCGGCACTCGATCTCGGCGACGACTCGGCAGCCCCGCAGGGGCGAGGTGGACGGCGTAGACTATCATTTCTGGACGCGGGAGCAGTTCGAGCAGGCCATCGCCGCGGGCGCGTTCCTCGAGTATGCGACGGTGTTCGGCAAGGACTACTACGGGACGCCGCGGACGGAGGTCGAGCCGTACCGCTCTCGCGGAGTGGGGGTCATTCTGGACATCGACGTCCAGGGGGCAGAACAGCTGCGGCCGACTTACCCGGACGCCTACTCGATCTTCCTGGTGACCCCCGAAGGGGCCCTGGAGCGGCGGCTGCGGCAGCGGGGGACGGAGAGCGAGGAGGCGATCCGGCGGCGGCTCGAGACGGCCCGGGAGGAATTGGCCCGGGCACACGAGTTCGATTATCAGTTACTGAACGATGACGTGGACCGGGCCGCGGCGGAGTTGTGCGAGGTCATCGCCCGGCGGTTTGACGAGACTAACTAGGGAGGTCGCCGGTGTTCGAGGAACTGAAGGAAGAAGAGATTGTCAACAAGGTGGGCGGGCGCTTCAAGCTGTCCACGCTCGTCCAGAAGCGGATGGTGGCCCTGAACACGGGGGCCAAGCCGCTGGTGGAGACCCGGACGAACGACCGCATGCAGATCGTCCTGCAGGAGATCCTGGAGGACAAGATCTACCTGGACACGTCCGGGGAGGTGCGCGAGCGGGAGCAGCAGCTGCCCGCCCCGGAAGCGAGCGCCGACGAATGACGCCGGAGTCGCGGCCGGCACACCTGCTCGCCGACTCCGGCGCGCGACCCGTGCCGGCCGCACTCTTTCGCGAGGGTGACCCATGCCGGAACTGACCCCGATCCCGTCTGCCCAGCGCCCGTCCGACCCGGGTTACCAGCCGGTGTCCGGGTACGCCGTCGCGGCCCTCGTCGCGGCCGGGGTCTTTGCCGTAATCCTGGCGTTCGTCGCCGTCATTGCCGTTCGGTCGGGGCGGTCGGTGCTGTCGTGGGAGCTCATGGTCCTGCCCATCCTCGGGATCATCCTCGCCATCATCGGCCGGTCACAGATTCGGAACTCGGAGGGGACGCGAACCGGTCTGAAGCTCGCCTCCGTCGCCTGGTGGATCTGCGTCATCGGCGGGGCCGGGTTCGCCACGTATTACCTGACCAGCCAGATGTTCCTGTCCCGCGAATCGGCCGCCTTCGTCAACTCGTTCTTCGACGACCTCAGGGCCGATCGGCCGCACTACGCTTTCGAGAAGATGATCCCGGCGGAGGAGCGGGGCCGGGTGTCCCCCGACCTGGGCGAGGAGTTCGAGATCGCGTACGCCTCGGCTTACGGCCCGTTCAAGAATCACGAGCTGGTCCGACTGTTCCTCCGGAACGGGCAGGACATGCAGTATGAGAGGGTCGGGGCGAAGGACATCGGGCCGACCCCGGACGGGTTCGAGGCCGTTCATGTTTACCGGCTGCGGTGCCCGGAGGGCACGTACGAGGCCACAGTCCGGCTCCTGGCGGCCGACCAGCGGCGGGGCGGCAAGCTCCAGTGGCGGATCCCGGGGATGCCGCAACCGCACATGGCCGTCAAGGTCGAACGGCTGTCGCAATACGGCCGGCTCGTCGCCGAGCTGGAGCAGGAGGGGGACCGGTTCGCGAACGAGTGGTTCTTGCACCTGAGCGCGGGCCGCCCGGCCCTGGCGCACTTGAAGACCACTCCGCTGGCGCACCGGCAGCCTCTGGAGTACGGGTTCATGGGGCTGGCGTGCGTGGCGGGCGGCACGGCCGGGGCCTTGCCGGTCGGCCCGGGCTTGCTGCCGGCGGACCGGTCGTCGGCCGCTGTCTCCCCGTTCGACGAGCTGTCGGCCATCGGGTTTTTCCGGCGCGACGCGCAGAACACGCCGATCCCAGCCGAGAAGCTGACCAAGCTCCGCGACCTTTGGGCGGCAGCCGACGTGACGCCGGTCAGCTCGAACCGTCCGACGCAGCCATCGACGGTCCCGGCGGAGCCGGTCACCATCAAGATCGGCGGCAGCGATGTGACAGTTGTGGTCCCGGCCGAGTTGCACACGCAGGACAAAATCTATTACACCCGCGCCTCGATCGGAGTGGTTTGCGCCGACCCGGAATTGGTCGCGAAACTGGCCGAATTGCGGGCCAAAGGCGCTGACGCCCCCGCAGACGGGCTGGTCACGCTGGCGAAAATGCCCCCGCGCGACTGGCGGATCGTCTGGCTCGCGACGGATGTGGAATTGCACTCGGTGATCACCGGGCCCGGGGCGCCTGGTGGCCCCGGTGGGCCGGGGGCCGGCTTTCCCTGAGTCCCCTGGTTCCAGACTCGGCGGTCGCCCGGCGACCGCTGCCACGTTGCGATCCAACTCCACCACATCGACCAGCTTCTCCGGTTACTTCCCGGCCACATCGTAGCACCAGATCACGTCCTTCTCGCGGACGTAGAACCTGCCGCCCACGACGACCGGGTGGGCCCAGCAGTTGCCCCGCCCGTTCGGGACGTGAAACGTGCTCGCGAGGCGGTACTCCGACGGGTTCGCCTCGACCAGGCTCACGTAGCCGTTCTGGTAGCGGACGTAGAGCATACCGCCGGCGTAGCAGATCGAGGCGGACCCGCCGCCCTTTGCGTCGTCCTTGCGGGTCCAATTCACCTTCCCGGTCTTGGCCTCGGCGCACCAGATCCGGCCGCTGTCATCGTGGTCGCCGTACAGGTGGTCGCCGACCCGGACGACCCCGCCGTGCTTGTTTTTCAGCTTCTCCGACCAGTACAGCTCCTTGACCTCGTACTTCCCGCCCGCCGAGGCGACGCGAAACATACCGGCCCCGCGGCTGTAACCGGCCGCGGCGAAGATCACGTCCGGGTCGTCGAAGAGGACGACCGTCGGGATGTTGGCCGTGTTGTCGGCGAATCGCTTGTCGGTCGTGCCGTAGCGCCAAAGGAAGCGCCCGGTGTCGGCGTTGAAGCTGACGACGCCCTTGGACGTCAGGGTGACGTACTGCCTGGTGCCGCCGGCCCGACTGATCATGATCGACGAATAGCCGGCCGACTCGCCGTCGGGAGTGTGGCCTTTCCAGACCGGTTTGCCCGTCTTCTTGTTCAAGGCGAGCATGGTGGCTTCGCTGCCGCCTGGGGTGCAGACGACCTTGTCCCCGTCCACGAGCGGGGATTCGGCGAAACCCCAGCCGCCGCTTGAGCCCTTGAACTCTTTGGTCAGGTGGACCCGCCAGCGCTCGGTCCCGTCGGACAAGCCGACGCAGACAAACTCCCCATGCTGGCCGAGGGCGAAGACGCTATCACCGTCCACCGTCGGAGTGCAGCGCGGGCCTGGATAGCCGCCGCCGCCGCCGCTCTTGCCGACTCTGGCCTCCCAGAGCTTCTCCCCGTCCTTGCGGCCGACGGCGAAGACGAAGCACGAGTCGCCGGAATCGCCCATGGTGAGGACCTTGTCGCCGACGACGCTGACGCTGGAGAACCCTTCGCCGACTCCTTCGGCCTTCCAAGCGAGCGGCGGGCCGTCGGCGGGCCAGGACTTGAGGAGGCCTTTATCGGGGGAGGCGGCGTCGCGTTTCGGCCCGCGGAACTGCGGCCAATCGGGCTCGGCGGCAAGGGCGGGGAGGGCCAAGGCGCAAGCAATCAGGCTGGGAAGGACCTTCATCTGGAGAGTTCTCGAAGTGAACTGGGAGGCGGGGTGGGAACGGAAGGGAGTATAGGACGCCGGGAGGGGGCGTGCAACGTGGACCTATTCCGCTTTCACCTGCGGCAACCGGATGGTATTCTGACCGTCCCGCAACCTTGCCCGGCGGCAAGGCGATGGTCGTTAATTACCGTACGTAGGACTGGCTCGCATGCGCGAAGAGTATCAAGTCATGCTGATCGCCTGGGCGGCGGTCGCACTCTGGGTTGCGTTCGTCATCTTTGCGAATCGCCGACAGCACCCGAAGGTGCTGTTCTTCTTGTTCCTTGTCGAGTTGTGGGAACGCTTTAGCTACTACGGCATGCGCGCCCTTCTGATTCTGTACTTGACGAGGACGGCGATCGAGGGCGGATTCGGGTTCGAGAAGACGATGGGCTACGGCATATATGGGGCGTACGGGGCGCTGGTCTACCTGACGCCGCTCGCCGGAGGTTTTCTTGCCGACAAGTTCCTTGGGTTCCGCAAGGCCATCCTGTGGGGTGCGATGTTGATGGCCTGCGGTCAGTTCACGCTATTCCTGAGCTACGACCGGACGGGAGACGGGACACAGAACAGCAAGATCCTCATGTACATTGGCCTCGGATTGCTCGTCCTTGGGAACGGGTTCTTCAAGCCGAATATCTCGAGTCTGATTGGCAGGTTTTACCAGCAAGGAGACCCCCGGCGTGACGGGGCATTCACGATCTTCTACATGGGGATCAACATCGGCGCGTTCTTGACGCCGCTGACGTGCGGGACGGTGGGCGAACTGGAAGGGTGGGGCTACGGTTTCCTCCTAGCGGGCTTGGGGATGGTGACCGGGCTGATAATCTTCCTGATCACCACGGCCCTCGGCCTTCTCGAGAACAAGGCCGACCCCCCCGCGGCCGCCGAGACCAACGGGGCCCCGCGGCTTCCGATGGATCCGCTGATCTATGCGGGGACCTTTGTCGCCCTGCCGGTGATCTGCCTGCTCATCTATCAGAATGACATCATGGACTACCTCCTCGGCGCCGTCGGGCTGGCGGCAATCGGGTACATCCTCTGGCTCTCGTTCCAGTACGCCGTTGTCGAGCGACAGCGACTCTGGGTAATTACGATCCTGCTCTTCTTCACGGCCGTCTTCTGGACGTTCTTCGAGCTTGCCGGGAGTGCACTCAATGTCTTCACCGACAACAACGTCAGCAAGAACTTCCTGGGACTTACCCTGAAGACCAGTAACTTCCAGGCCGTGAACGCGCTGTTCATCATGATCTTCGCCCCGGTGTTCTCGGTCATGTGGACGTACCTGGCGAAGAAGAACCTGGAGCCACCCGCCCCGATCAAGTTTGCGGTCGCATTGTTCCTGCTCGGTCTCGGCTTCCTGGTATTGAACCTCGGCGTGCCTCTGGCAAGTGAGGCGATGATCCCGGCGATGTTCCTGATCCTGCTCTACCTGCTGCACACGCTAGGCGAGCTGGCCCTGTCCCCGGTCGGACTGTCTCTGGTGACGAAGCTGGCTCCGGCCCAAATCGTTGCTTTCATGATGGGGTTCTGGTTCCTCTCCTCGTCGATCGCTCACCAGGCCGGAAAGCAGATTTCGAATCTAACGGCTGTCGATGAAAATGCGACAAAGGAGCAGTCGCTGGATCAGGCAATGGTCGTCTTTAACGAGGTGGGTCTCGTTGCCATCGGGTCCGGAGTGTTGCTCTTGGTGCTTTCGCCGATCATCAGGAAGTGGATGCACGGGGTGAAGTAGTTCGAATTGCGCGACCGCATTCGGTGTAGCTGAATTCGTGAGAGTTTAGCGCACGGCAGGCCCAGCCCTCTGAATTCTCACGAATTCAGCTACGACAGACTCGCGCACTCTTGTTTAGTGCCGGTCATCCGCCCGCATACGCCTGCTCCGCGGCGCCGACGCCCGCGCCCGCGGTCACCTTCGCCCCGACCCCGTGCAGGCACTGCTCCAGCGCCGCCAGCACCGTGTACACGGCCGATGGCTTGCTGTTGTAACCCATCAGCCCGATCCGCCACACCTTGCCTTTGAAATCGCCCAGCCCGCCGCCGATTTCGATCCCGAACTCGTTCAGCAGCCGCTTCCTCACCGTCAGGTCGTCCACACCGCCCTGGACGTAGACCGCGTTGAGCTGCGGGAGCTGGTGCCCCTCGCGGGCCGAGTACCTGAGGCCCAGGGCCGTCAGCCCGGCCTTCAGGGCCTTGTGATTGCGGACGTGCCGGTTCCAACGAGCATCGAGTCCTTCCTCGTGGACGAGACGCAGGCCTTCGCGGAGCGCGTAGGTCATCGTGATCGGGGCTGTGTGGTGGTACGCCCGGTCGCTCCCCCAATACTGGCGGATCATCGTCAGGTCCAGGTACCAGCTCTGCACTTTCGTCTTGCGTTTCGACATCGCCGCCTCGGCCCGCGAGCTCAGCGTCACCGGCGACAGCCCCGGCGGGCAGCCGAGCCCCTTCTGCGAACACGAGTAGACCGCGTCCAGCTCCCACTCGTCCACGAGCACCGGGACGCACCCGAGCGAGGTCACTGCGTCCACCAGGAGGAGCGTGTCGAACTCGTGACACAGTTTCCCGAGCCCTTCGAGCGGCTGCCAGGCCCCGGTGGACGTCTCGGCCTGGACGATCGCGAGCACCTTCGGCCGAACCTGCTTGAGCGTGTCGCGGATGCGGTTGAGGTCGAACACGTCCCCCCACGGTTGCTCCAGGACGGTCACCTGCGCCCCGGCCCGGCCCGCGACGTCGATCATCCGCTGGCCGAAGAACCCCTTGGCGCAGACGACCGCCTTGTCCCCGGGCTCGACCAGGTTGACGAAGCACGTTTCCATCCCGGCCATGCCGGTGGCGCTCATGGGAAGCGTCAGCGTGTTCTTCGTCCGGTACGCGGCGCGAAGCAGCTCCTGCGTTTCCTGCATGATCTCCAGGTAGGCCGGGTCGAGGTGGCCGAGCAGGGGAGTGGCCATGGCCGAGAGGACGCGGGGGTGGGCGTCGCTCGGCCCGGGGCCGAGGAGGAGCCGCGGGGGCGGGTTCAATTGGCCGGGGAGAGTCATAAGAGAGTCCCTTCAGGGAAGGATCGCCGGATATGTTACGAACCTCGCGGTTCGGTTGACGCCCGCGAATGGCCGGCCGTATCGTAAGGGGTGCGCCGCCCCGGAGACTGCCCATGGCTTTCCGCGACGAGTTCGCCGCGATCACCCACGCCCGACAGTCGCTGGCCCCGTTCACGCACCTGCGGATCGGCGGACCGGCGGAGTACCTGGTCACGCCGCGGGCCCGGGACGAGCTGGCTCGCGTCGTCGCCGCCTGCCACACGGAGCGCATTCCGCTTCACGTCCTGGGGGTTGGCACGAACCTGCTCGTCCGCGACGAGGGCGTCGCCGGGGCCGTCGTCCGACTCACCGCTCCTGAGTTCACGCGAGTGACGGTGACGGGCAAGACCGTCAAGGCCGGCGGCGGGGCGAGCCTGTTCTCGGTCATCTCGGCCGCGGCGCTCGCCGGGCTCGCCGGGTTCGAGTCCCTGGTCGGAATTCCGGCCACTGTCGGCGGCGCGTTGCGCTTCAACGCCGGTGACAAGAACGGGGAGATCGCCGACCCACTTGTCCGCGTCGAAGTCATCGACATGACGGGCAAGGTCGCGGTGCGCGAGAAGCGCGACATCCGGTTTGGCGAGCACGCGAGCGACCTGGACGACCCGGTCGTCCTCGGGGTCGAGTTCGCCCTGGAGCCGGACGACCCGGACGCCATCGTCAAGCGGATGCGCCGGGCGTGGATCAACCGCAAGGCCGAGCAGCCGCTGAGCCACCAGCTCGCGGTCCGTGTGTTCCGCGACCCGCACGGGCAGTCGGCCGCCCACCTGATCGAGAAGGCCGGGCTGGTCCGGGCCCGGGTCGGGGCCGCGGAGGTGAGCGACCGGAATGCGAACTACATCGTCGCCCAGCCCGGGACAACGGCCAAGGACGTCATCACCCTGGCCGCGAAGGTCCGCGACGGCGTGCGGTCGGCGCTGGGCGTCGCCCTCGAACAGGAGCTGAAGGTGTGGTGAAGTCCGCCGCGACGCCGGGCCGGTGGCCGCGGTGGCTGGCCCAGTTGGTCCTCGGCCTGGCCGTCGCGGGCCTCGCGGTGGCGGGGGTGATCGCCGTCGGGTCCGCGGCCCGCGAGTCGCTCGGGCCGCAAGACCGCTACCTGTTGCCGTTCAACGAGATCGACTGCCCGACTCCGCCCGGCCAGGACCGTGCCGAATTCCTGGGCGAAGTGCAGTATTACGGCTCCTTTCCGGACAAGATCAACGTCCTCGACCCGACGCTGCCGGACCAGCTCCGCAATGCGTTCGCGAAGCACCGCCGGGTCGAACGCGTGGACAAGGTGACCATCCTGCCGCCCAAGCGGGTCCGGGTGGAGGTGACGTTTCGGTGGTAATGGGCCATGATGCCAAACGAACGCGGATCACGCGGATGACACGGATTCACACGGGTCAACCAAGAATGATCTGTCTTGTCTGATCAGCGCAAACCCGCGTCATCCGCGCCATCCGCGTTCGTTTGCTTTGATCAACGGGCACAGCTTCACCGACCCATCCTCACTTCTCGACGTATCCCTTCCCCGTCTTCTCCTCGATCAGCTTGTCCGCCTCGGCTTGGGCCTTATCCGGCGAGGCGAACGTCTTCGTCTTGGTTTGTCCGTCGGTCCCAATTCGGCCCCACCGCGTCGTCATGTCGCCGCCGCTCACCCAGACTTCCCAGAACTTGTTCGACTTCCCGTCCACAAACTCGAAGTACCGCTTCGCCCCCGCGGGCTGACTCGCACTCGTTGCCATGACCATTTTCTCCTTGACTGGAACAGCTTGAACCTTGGGCGGGGCTGTGGCCGGCTTCGCGTCAATGCGCACGCCGACGAAGCTCGGGAACCGGGGCACGCCCGCGTCGGACAGCTCCTGGTACCGGAATGTGATGATGCTCCCGATCGGCGGCGGGGCCTCGCGCTGCTTGTCGCTGAACCCGGTGCCGAC
>DATFWZ010000102.1:0-9749 GCA_035258765.1 Gemmataceae bacterium | reverse complement strand
CAAGGACGAGAAGAAGGAAGAGCCGAAGAAGCCTTGAGGACTTGGCATGCGGAAATGCGGCGGGGGACGGGCGATTGCCCGTCCCCCGCCCGTTTCGGTTGAGGCCAGCGAGCGGGATCAGTCCATTCGCTTCTGCGTCGGGGCGGCCGAGAACTTCGCCGCGATATCGACCGCGATTCGCTGGACGAACTTCATCCGGAACGCCGACACCTGGGCCTGCGACTCCTTTTCGATCTCCCGTCCCTGCGGGAACTCGAAGGTGAACTCGTGCTTGTACGCGGGCTCTGTGAGGAGCTTGGACAGGTCGTATGCGTCAACCCAGATGGTGGCGTGCCCCTGCAGCCAGTCCTTTCGCGGCCCCGGCTTGTACAGGTCCATCTCCTGGATTTCGACGTCGATCACGTAGTCCGCCCCGAACTTCTTGCCAATGTCCTCGTACGGCCGGGAGCTCCGCCAGTTCGGATTCTCAGATTTGAACTTGTCGATGGGCGGCATCTTCAGGATCTGGACTTTCTCGTCGTTGCTCTTCACCAGGGCGTCGAGTGCCTGGATCAGCTCCGCGTTGAGCATCCGGTCGACGCCCGTGAGGTCGGCGGGCAATCCCATCTTGCTCGAGACGAACACAACGACCTTGGCGTCGTAGCCCTTTTTCGGAGGGGTCAGGGGAAACTCCGGCTGATTCTTCCCCTGCCGGTCGCTCCATAGGTATGGGAGCAGGAATGGGTTCATGCCGCCGCAGCCGAGCCCGATCGCGGCCAGCCCCAGGCTCAAGACCACCCCCCGCCGCGACACCCGCCCCATGACTTCCCCTCCCTGGGAACCGCCCGCCGCCGGACCGTCACTCCGCCAACGTCTGCAAAAGGACCACGCCCCACCGCAACAGCATGGCCACCGTGAACGTGCCGACCAGGAGCGGCAAGACCGCGTCGAGGCGGCGGACGAACAGGTACCGACCCCGAAGCGCCGACACCAGGCACCACGGGATGACCAGGATGCAAAACAGCGCCAGCGTGGTCCCCACCCAGTTGGCCCGCAGCGAGTTGACCACGTCCCCTCGAACGAGGAGGGCGAAGCTGGTGGTCATCCCGCACGACGGGCACGGCAGGTGGAACATCCGCTGGAAGTTGCACGGCGGCAGCCCCAGCGTCTGGTGCGAGGCCATGCGCAGAGGCGTCCCGTCGTCCGCGTACGGGCGGACCTGCGTGGCGATGAAGAACACCAGACCGAGCAGGCCCGCGATCAGGACGAGGCCCCCGCGGACCCACCAGGCGGTGTGTCGGCGAACCCGGGGCGCGTCGTCCATAGTCTGTTCCGTGGGGGGCACGATGTAACCGCCTCTCCGAATCGAATCAAGGTCACTTGTACGAATGCGGAACGTCGCGTTTCCGTCGGCGGTCCGGGCCGCCGTGGCCCGGCTGGCGGGCGAGGGGCCCGGGGTAATTGCGGTATCCGGGGGGGCCGATAGCGTCGCCCTGCTGCGGGCCCTCGCGGACGACTCGCCTCCCGGAGGCTTGATCGTCGCGCACCTCAATCACCGACTTCGCGGGGCCGACAGCGATGCGGACGCGGCGTTTGTCGCCCAACTCTGTCCGCAGCTCCCTCACCACATTGAGGCCATCGACGTCGCCGTCGCGGCGGCCGATGGCGGCGAGAACCTCGAATCTGCGGCCCGCCGGGTGCGGTACGAGTTCCTCGAACGGGTAACTCGCGGAACCGGGGCAAGCTGGGTCGCCACCGCCCACACGCTCGACGACCAGGCCGAGACGGTCCTCCACCGGCTCATCCGCGGGACCGGCCTTCGCGGGCTTCGCGGCATCGCGGAGCGGCGCAATTTGGCCCCCGGCATCACCCTCCTCCGTCCCATGTTAACGGTATGCCGGACCGAGGTCATCGCATACCTCCGCGAGATCGGGCAGGAGTGGCGTGAGGACGCGACCAACCGCGACCCGGCCTTTACCCGCAACCGCATCCGGCACGAACTGCTTCCCCTGCTCAGGACATTCAACCCGGCGATCGCCGACGTGCTCGGCCGTCTCGCGGCGCAGGCGGAGGAGGTCTTCGGGGAAATCGAGGAGGCCGCCTCGTCGTTGCTCGCGCGGGCCGAGCACCCGCGCGCGAGCGCGGTTTGCGTTTTCAACGCCGCGGCTCTTGCCGATGCCGATCCGCACCTCGTCCGCGAGTTGCTCAACCTGCTCTGGGAGCGCGAGGGCTGGCCGCGCGGGGACATGACGGCCTCCCTCTGGGCGCGGGCCGCGGCGGTGGCCCGCGGCGAGGCTCCCGCCTGGGACTTGCCCGGCGGTATCCGCGTGGTCGGGACCACGCGGGTGATCCGGATCGGACCCGCCGCCGACCTTCCGTCCTGACCCCGTCCGGACCGCCTGTTCCCTATACCAACCGAACCGACCTGCAACCTGGAACTCTGATGCTTCGACCGATCCGCCGCGCGCTATTGAGTGTGTCCGACAAGACCGGCCTCGTCGATTTCGCCCGCGAACTGGTGACCAAGTACGGCGTCGAGCTGATCGCCACAGGTGGGACCAAGAAGGCGCTCACGGATGCCGGGCTTCCAGTCAAGGACGTGTCGGAGCTGACCGGCTTCCCCGAAATCCTCGACGGCCGCGTGAAGACGCTGCACGCGGCGATCTACGCGGGCATCCTGGCCAAGCGCGACAAGCCGGAGCACATGAAGACGCTCGCCGAGCACCAGCTGCCCGAGATCGACCTCGTAGTGTGCAACCTGTACCCATTTGAGCAAACGGTAGCGAAGCCGGGCGTGACCGAGGCGGAGGCGATCGAGAACATCGACATTGGCGGCCCGTGCATGATCCGGTCGGCGGCGAAGAACTATGAGGCGGTGACAGTGGTAGTCCATCACGTGAATTACAACGAGCTACTTGAGACCTTGCAATTGAACCAAGGCCAAACTTCCGTTGAAGTGCGGCGATCGTTTGCAGTGCGAGCGTTCGTCCGGGTTTCGCAGTATGACTACGCCATCAGCGAGCACCTCATTCGGACATCGCCAGATAATCGAGACGATTGGGCCAGATCGATGCGACTTGAGTTCGACCTTGTTGACAACCTTCGATACGGCGAGAACCCTCACCAGAAAGCTGCGTTCTATTCCGAACCCGGTCTGAATCGTCCCTGTATCGCCACTGCCCAGCAATTGCACGGCAAGGAGCTGAGCTACAACAACATCCTCGACCTCGACTCGGCCCTCAACCTTGTTCGTGAGTTTACCGCTCCGGCGGCCGTCGTGGTCAAGCACAACAACCCGTGCGGGGCCGCAAGGGCCCCGACGCTCGTCGATGCGTTCCGCCTCGCCTGGGACGGCGATCCCCAGTCCGCATTCGGCGGCATATTGGCCTTTAACAAGCCCGTCGATATGGACACTGCCTCCGCGATCATGGACCCGAAGGCGAAGAGGTTCATCGAGTGTTTGATCGCCCCGGACTACGAACCCCGCGCCCTCGAAGCGCTCAAGAAGTGGAAGGAAAATGTCCGCCTCCTCAAGACCGGCCCACTCTCCGGCAGCCCGCAGGGGCTCGACTACCGGCGCGTGGATGGTGGTCTCCTCGTCCAGACCCGCGACGTCGGGGCGGACTACGCAGAGTGGAAAACAGTCACCAAGCGGGAACCAACGATACACGAGGTCTGGCCCCTCGGTCTCGCGTGGTATGTCTGTAAACACGTCAAGTCGAACGCGATTGTTCTAGCGAACGGCGAGCAGGTAGTCGGAGTCGGGGCCGGGCAGATGAGCCGCGTGGACTCGGTGCAGATTGCCATCCACAAGGCCGGCGACCGGGTGAAGGGCTCCGTGCTCGCGTCCGACGCCTTCTTCCCGTTCCGCGACAACGTGGACGCGGCCGCCGCGGCTGGGGTGACCGCGATCGTTCAGCCGGGGGGCTCCCAGCGGGACGCGGAGTCGATCGCCGCGTGCGACGAGCACGGCCTGGCCATGCTCTTCACGGGCGTGCGGCACTTCCGGCACTAACTGAGAATCTCGCGCAGCGCCCCGGCGAGCCGGTCGATGTCCGCGGTGGTGTTGAACGGCCCCGGGCTCACCCGCACCGTCCCGTCGGGAAATGTACCGAGCGAGCGGTGAATGTACGGGGCGCAGTGCAATCCCGGACGAATGGCGATGTCAAACGCCTGGTCCAGGATGCCGCCCAGTTCGGTCGCGGGCAGCGCCTCGCTGCGGAAGCTCAAGGTGCCCACGCGGCGGGTCGCGTCGCGGTGGCCGAAGACTTCGAGACCGCCAATCTCTTCCAACTGCCGGCGGAGGCGGTCCGTGAGTCCCACCTCGTGGGCGTGGATCTTCTCCTGTCCTTCGGATTCCACCCATTGAATGCCGGCCGACAGTCCGGCCACGCCGACGACATTCGGCGTCCCGCCCTCGAGGTAATAGGGGAATTCCTTCGGCTGCGTCTCGCTCGACGAGTCTCCCCCCGTCCCGCCCTCGCGCCACTCCTTGATCTTCACCTGCGGGGACACGTATAGGGCCCCGGTTCCCGTCGGCCCCAACAGCCCCTTGTGGCCGGGGAACGCGAGCAGATCGACTTGCATGGCCTGGATGTCGATGGAAACGACGCCGGCCGTCTGGGCGCAGTCGACGAGGAACAGGACGTCGCGTTCGCGGGCGACCTTGCCGATCTCAGTCACCGGCTGGATTGTCCCGATCACGTTGCTCGCATGGCCGACGGCAACAAGGCGGGTTCGCGGCGTGATCGCGGCCCGAATGTCGTCCGGGTTGAGTGTCCCGCTACCGTCCGCCTTTACGCGCGTGAGCGTAATGTGCCCGGCGAGCTCCATGGCCCGCAGGGGGCGGCTGATCGAGTTGTGCTCGAGATCCGAAGTGATGACGTGGTCACCGGCTTGCAGCACGCCCTTGAACGCCATGTTGAGGGCGTCGGTGCAGTTGAGGGTGAAGACGAATCGCTCCGGGGCCTTGCCGTTGAAGAAGCGGTTGAGCCGGTGCCGGCCGTCGTCGAGCGCGTGTTCGGAGGCGAGGGCCATCTTGTGTCCGGCCCGCCCCGGATTCGCGAGGCTCGACCGGGCGAACCGGTCGATGGCCTGGTAGACGGCCTCCGGCTTCGGGAACGAGGTGGCGGCGTTGTCGAGGTAGGTGGTCATGCGGATTAGAAATCGCCGAACAATTCATCGACCGAGATTTCGGCGACTGTGTCGCCAAGAAGTACGACGGGCACTTGGGCCCCCTGTCCGAATTCTTCGCGCTTCCGGTAGACTGGCGACCGGCCGGCCTTCGGTTCCGTGTAGACCTCTACGACTCGGCCGGGGATGTTCACGATCCAATACACTGGCAGGCGGTCGCGGGCGTAGATTCGCAGCTTGGTGGTGCGGTCGTACCGCAGGCTGGAGTCGGCGACCTCGATGACGAGTGCGATTTCTTTCTTGGTCGGTTTGCCGCGCAAATATCGCCTTTTCGGCCCGGGGACGATCGTCACGTCCGGCTCCGGGATCGTGTCTGAGGTGAGTCGGACCCCCAACTGGCACCGCGCCGTCCACTCCTTGGGGAGGATTCGAAAGAAGATCTCGGAAAAGAGGTCCACGAGCACCATGTGCGGGTCATTCTGGGGCATCTTTTCCACCAGGTAGCCATCGATCAGCTCGATTTTGTCGGCCGGCCCGAAAAAGCCCTGCCGCGTCAACTCCTCGTACCTCGCGGCCGTGAATCGGACCAGGGGAGCACCGACGGGCGGCGCGATGAACGACTTGGGTTCGGCGACCGACATTCTGCTGCCTCCGGTCCTTGCCACCTCATCCTACCGCGGGTACCGCCCTGACCTCAACGCCACTCAATGCCCGATGTACTTCGCGTACAGCGTCCGCGCCTTCTCCGTGTCGTCCGTCCCCTTGATAATCGCCCGGCCATCCGGGAACACCGTGAACTCGTAGTCCGCCCCCACCTCCCGCAGCTGGAACTTCAAGAGGAACCGGTTGAAATTCACCTTGCCGGATACTTCGAGTTGCCGCGCCAGGTCCTCGAAGCTCAGCCGGCCGGCGACGCGGTGCGACACCTGGACCGCGTTCCGGCCGCACAGACTGGTCGTCTGCGTCCCGTGTTCCCCCTCCAGCCACTCAAACTTCCGCTGCTTGCAGCACGGGCAATCCCGGGCTTCCAGCAGGCGGGCGATTTTGATCCGCCGGCTCGTGTTGAGCCACAAGTCGAAGGTCACCAGCTCGCGGTTGATCGCGTCCTTCTTGCCCGCCAGGAGCTTCAGCGCCTCGGCGGCCTGGTAGCTCGCGACGACGGCGACGGCTGGCCCAAGTACCCCGGCCGTCTCGCACGTGCCAACCTCGCCGGGCCCCGGGGACGCCTCAAACACACACTGCAGGCACGGGGTCTCGCCCGGGACGATCGTCATCGTCTGCCCCTCGCTGCCGACTGCACCGCCGAATACCCACGGCTTGCCGAGCTTCACCGCCGCGTCGTTGATCGTGTACCGGACCTCGAAGTTGTCCGTCCCGTCCACGATCACGTCCGCGTCCCGGCACAGGTCGATGACGTTCGTCCGGTCGATGTCGGCAACCACCGGCTCGATTGTGATCGCGGAGTTGACGGCCCGGAGCTTGTTCGCGGCCGCGACGGCCTTGGGCATGTTGTTCGCCACGTCCGACTCGTCGAAGAGCACCTGCCGCTGCAGGTTCGAGATCTCGACAAAGTCGCGGTCCACGATGCGGACGAACCCGACCCCGGCCCGGACCAGGTGGTTGGCCAATACAGTGCCGAGGGCGCCGCACCCGCAGACGGTGACGCGGGAAGCGCCGATGCGCTCCTGGCCGGGCTTGCCAATGCCGGGGACGCGGGTCTGGCGGGAGTAACGCTCGGGGGATTTGGGATCGAAGGTCATGGAAGGTGAGTGGTGAGTGATGAGTGGGGAGTGGTAGCTTCTCCTATAGGACCCATGGGACCCATAAGTCCTATGGGACCTATAGGAAGGGCCATTACCCCGCCTCCTCTCCACCGACCCCATTGTCCGCCAGGAATGACTTCAAGAACGCCACATACTGCTTCGGCCATTTCTGCTCTTTCGCGTATCCGACCAGTGTGTCGAAATCCTCGCGGACGCGTCGCAGTTCCTCGCCCGTCAAGCGCTGCAAGTACAAGGCCACGTACTCCATCGCCTCGCTCGACGCCTCCGGGTTGACGACCGCCGCGTCCGAGCCGTCGAGGAAAACGTAGGCGTGCAACACGGCCAGGAGGAGGGGGTGGACACCCAGCTCGGGTGGGATCTCGGGGAACACGGCCGCCCCGTCGGGCACCTCGTCGGCCTCGTCGGACAGACCGCCCATGATTCAGCCCCCCGCGACGGCCGGGATGACCGCCACGACCTGGCCGTCCGCGACCGGCGTCTGCATGTCGTCCAGGTACCGGATGTCCTCGTCGTTCACGAAGACGTTGATGTACGGCCGAAGCTTCCCGCCCTCGAATAGTTTCGGTCCGAGGGTCGGGAACTGCCGGACCAGATCGTCCAGCGCGGCCCGGACGGTCCCGCCCGACACCGGAACCTCGGTCAAACCGCTCGTGTGTTCCCGGAGCGGGGACGGGATCTCGACTCGTACAGACATCGATGGCTCCTCGCCAGGCGGCTCTACGCGACGACCGGGTCACGCCCGGCGAGCAGGGACTCGAACTCGGTCATGGCCGGCTTGATCTGCACCGGGGCCTCGATCGCCTCGTACAGGGCGTCAAGTGTCTTGAGCCCGTTGCCGGTGATGCACAGGACGGTCTCCTCGTCCCGCGGCAGCCGGCCCTGCTCGATCAGCTTCCGTGCAACCGCGACCGTCGCCCCGCCGGCCGTCTCCGCGAAGATCCCCTCGGTCCGGGCGAGGAGGGAGATGCCCTCGACGATCTCCTCGTCCGTCGCGTCCTCGGCCCAGCCGCCGGTCTCGCGGATCAGCCTGGCCGCAAAGATGCCATCGGCCGGGTCGCCGATGGCCAGCGACTTGCAGATCGTATTCGGCTTGCGCACCGGCTTGTGGCGCTCCTTATTCGTCTTTACTGCGTCCGAGATCGGGTTACAACCGGTCGCCTGGGCCCCGTACATCTTGCAATTGTTCGGCTGGCCGACGAGGCCGACCTTGTTCAGCTCGGTGAACGCCTTGTGGATCTTGCCGATCAAGGCCCCGCCGGCCATTGGGCAGACGACGTGCTGCGGGAACCGCCAGCCCAGGTCCTCAGCGATCTCGTGGCCGAAGGTCTTTGACCCTTCCGCATAGTACGCGCGCAGGTTGACGTTGACGAACCCCCAGCCGTACTTGAGCGCGATCTGAGTGCAGAGCCGGTTGACCTCGTCGTAGGTCCCGTCCACCGCGATCACGTTCGACCCGAACACGCTCGTGCCGAGGATCTTCGACCGCTCCAGACTGGCCGGTACGAGGATGTACGTCTCCAATCCCGCGGCGGCCCCGTTCGCGGCCACGCTGTTGGCCAGGTTGCCGGTCGAGGCGCACCCGACCGTCTTGATCCCGAACTCCCGGGCCTTGCTCAAGGCGACCGAGACGACCCGGTCCTTGAAGGAGAGCGTCGGGAAGTTGACCGCGTCGTTCTTGATCCACAGGCTGCGGACGCCGAGGGCGTCGGCGAGGCGGTCGGCCCGGACGAGCGGCGTTCCCCCGACCTGCGGGCCGACCGTCGGCTCGCCAGTAATGGGCAGTAGCTCGCGGAAGCGCCACATGGTCTTCGGCCGCTTCTCCACCCTGGCCCGGCTCATGGTCCGGGCGATCGCCTCGTAGTCGTAATCGACCTCGAGGGGGCCGAAGTCGTCCTTGCAGAAGTTGATGGCGTCCTTGGGGTAGAGCTTGCCGCAGACGCGGCAGCGCAGGCCGGTGGAGAAGTCGAGGGCAGCCACGGTCGTCCAACCTCGTCCGGCTCGTGCCGGGCGCAACAGGATGAATGAGATCAGAGCCGGGGATATCAGGGGACCTCGGCGCCATGGGCTCATAGCGCTGGGAGGCTGGAGATAGAGAGGGTGTGTTGCGGCACCCGCGTCTGATCTTCCCCGGCTTACCGGGCAGGAGTTAGCACCATTGCGGGGGAGCCCGCCGGTTGCTGTGGCGTCACAGGGCCTGTTCCCTCAGCCACTCTGGATCGTTCGTGAGGGCCACGACGGGAGATCGTGGTGGTTTCCCACGGAATCGACGTTGTTGAAAAGAATATAGACCCGAGAACGACTTGCGACAACGGGCATTTTCAGATTTCCATTCTGAAGCAGGAACAACCATCGCGTACCGGTCACGCCTTGATCAGGTACAGAATCGTCAGCGTGATTGTCGCCCCCAAACACATCAAGAGGAGCCCGGCCGGGATCAGGACCAGCCAGAGTGGGAACGGCCTCTTGACCTCCCGGGATTCTGACTCCGGTTCGGGCACCTCCAGTCGTCCGGACTTCCGGGCCTTGTCCGCGAACACGACCACCGGCACCGTCTCGAAAAACGCACCCGGGTCCTTCTGCGCCCGCTCGATCTCGAGCACGACTTCTGCCTCGGTCTGGTCCGGGTCCACGTCGAGCGGGGTTTCCGGATCGCCGGAAGTCCACGGCAAGAGAGCTTCGCGGGCCGCGGCGGCGGTCTGGAATCGCCGCCCGGGGGCCTTCTCCATCAGCCGCTCGACGATCCGCGAGAACTCCACCGGCACCGTCGGGTTGACGTCCGAAATCGGGTCCGCGTACTTGGTCCGGTGCCGCCGCATCTTGTCCACCGACGTCCCCCCGGGGAACGGCGGCTGG
>DATFWZ010000101.1:0-2446 GCA_035258765.1 Gemmataceae bacterium | reverse complement strand
CCGCCTCATCCTCGCCGACTGGCTCGAGGAACACGGTCAGCCCGAGCGGGCCGAGTTCATTCGGGTTCAGTGCCAGCTCGCCCAGGCCGACGACGACGCCCCGGAGTACCCGGCGCTGCGGCGGCGCGAGCAGCAACTCTGGCTCAAGTACAAGTCCCTCTGGCGAACGTCCTTGCCTCCCCGGATGCGGGACTTCCCGTTCCGCCGCGGGTTCGTCCACCCGCAAGGCATCCACCTGACCGCCCGCCGGTTCTTGCAGCTCGACGAGGACGCCTTCGCCGATTCGCCGCTATGGGATGTCGGCTTGAAACTCCGCGGCCGGGTGTCGTTGAACGAACTCGGGGGGGCCGACCGGCTCCGACGCCTGGCCGGACTGGATCTCGATTGCGCCGAAGTGGAGGCCGGCCGACTGGCCGAGCTGCTCGCCGCCCCAACCCTGGACAATCTCCGCTCTCTCGGCATCCGTGGAGGCCCGTTCACGCTCGACCATGTCCAGGCGGTGGTCGAGTCGCCCGTCCTGGGCCGACTGACCCGTCTCGCGATCCGCAACAGTCCGCTCGGCCGCGAGGGGGCGGAACTACTTGCGGTCGCCCCCGGGTTGCGAAAGCTGTCGGTGCTCGAGCTCATCCACTGCCGGCTTGGGGACGCCGGGTTGCGGGCCCTGATGACGTCGCCGCACTTGAAGGGGCTACGCGAGTTGCAGGTACCATCCAACGGGTTGACCGCGTCCGCGGTACGAGCGCTGGCCGAGTGCCGGCACCTGCGCGGGCTGCGCGTCCTCGACCTGCAGCACAACTCGCTCGACGACGACGGGGCCCGGGCCCTGGCCCTGTGCCCCGCGGTGGACCGGCTGACGCGGCTCGACCTGGGACTCAACCGCATCCACGCGCCCGGGGCGGCGTCGCTCGCCCAGTCCCCGTTCCTGATCCGCGTCCGATACCTGTCGCTTCTCGGAAACCCGTGCGCCAACGACCCGGCAACTGTAACCGGACTGCGCTTCCGATTCGGGGACCGCGTCACGCTCACGGAGCGGTGACGGGGCGGGGAGGTGAATCTATCCGGTACTCGCATCTCCAGCGCCTGCTTCCCGCTTGCCAACCCTCTTGAGTGCCCCCGCGATGTAATCGCGATTCAGCTGTGCGATGAACTTCACCCCGATCTCCTTCGGGCAGGCGGCCTCGCACTCGTACTGGTTGGTGCAGTGGCCAAACCCCTCCCGGTCGTGCTGGGCGATCATCGAGAGCACGCGGTCGCGCCGCTCGGCCTGGCCCTGAGGCAGGCTGCCGAGGTGTGCGACCTTGGCGGCGACGAAGAGCATGGCCGACGCATTCTTGCACGCGGCCGCGCACGCGCCGCAGCCGATACACGCGGCCGCGTCCATCGCACGCTCCTGACTCTCCTTCGGGACTGGGATGGTGTTCCCGTCGGGCGCCCCGCCCGCATTGACCGAGACGAACCCGCCGGCCTGGATGATTCGATCGAAGGAGCTGCGGTCGGTCACGAGGTCGCGGACGACGGGAAAGGCCCGCGCCCGCCACGGTTCGATGTAGATGTGTTCCCCGTCCCGGAATTTCCGCATGTGGAGTTGGCAGACGGTGGTGCCCCGCTCGGGGCCATGTGGCATGCCGTTAATCATCATGGCGCACGACCCGCAGATGCCCTCGCGGCAGTCGTGGTCGAAGGCGATCGGGTCCATTCCCTCCTTGATCAGCCGTTCATTCACCACGTCGAGCATTTCGAGGAACGACATGTCCGGGGAGACGTCGTCGGCCGGATAGGTCTCCATCCGGCCGGGATCGGTCCGGTCTTTCTGTCGCCAGACGTGAAGGGTTAACTTCATTGGGGTCCCATGTGTCCGATAGGTCCTATAGGTCCCATGGGACCTATAGGACGAAACCTACTTGTAGCTGCGCACCGTCGGGTGGACGACCTCCCAGATCAACGGTTCGATGTTTCGGATCGGCTCCTTGTCCGCGCCCGCGTACTCCCACGCGGCCACGTGGCTGAATCGGTCGTCGTCGCGCTTCGCTTCCCCGTCCGGGTACTGGTGTTCCTCGCGGAAGTGCCCGCCGCACGACTCCTCGCGGGCCAGCGCGTCCTTGGCCAACAACTCCCCGAACTCCAGGAAGTCGGCGACGCGGCCGGCCCGTTCGAGGGCGACGTTCAGGTCGGCGTCCGTGCCCGGGACGTTCACGCTCCCCCAGAACTCTTGGCGCAGCTCCCGGACGCGCCCGACGACGTGCTCCAGGCTCTGCCGCGTGCGCGACATGCCCGCGCCTTCCCACATTACTTTGCCCAACTCGCGGTGCAGCTCCACGGCGGTCTTCTTGCCCTTGGTCGCTAGCAGGTTTCGCACCCGGTCGCGGACTTCCGCCTCGCAGCGCCTGAATTCCGAGTGGTCTGTGGGCAGCACCTCCTTCCGTGCTGTCGCGAAGAAGTTGCCGAT
>DATFWZ010000100.1:0-3989 GCA_035258765.1 Gemmataceae bacterium | reverse complement strand
GCGGCGCAGAACCTGGTAGGCGGTGAACGCCTCCTTGGCCCCGTCCGCGTCCGCCGCGACGATCTCGGCCCGGGCCTCGTCGCCGACCTTGCGGACGAAGTCCCGCCACTCCCCGGCATCGTCCGCGACCATCCCCTCGACCAGGGCCCAGTACACCTTGGTCACCTGGTGCTTCTGGAACTGCTCATGGACGCGCTGGGCCGCCTTGGTGTTGCGACAGAAGACGATGACCCCGGACACGGGCCGGTCGAGCCGATGCGGGATGCCGAGGTAGACGCCGGCCGGCTTGGCGTACTTCTCCTTGATGTAGGCCTTGACCTCCGCTTCGAGGGACGGGACGCCGGCGGGGGCCTGGGTCATGACCCCGGCCGGCTTGTTGACCGCGATCAGGTGGTGGTCTTCGAACAGGACGTGCATGCGGACAATATAAGGCCGCGGGCTCTCGCATTTGGCCTCGAGAGCGGGCACTCAATCGTCGTGCAGGATCGTGCCGACGCCGCGACTCTTGGTGAACCACACGTTGCTGCTAATACCCGTCTTCATGGGAACTCTCCAGGGTCGGGATCGCGCTTCGCTAAATCACCATTTCGCAATTGCGAATATCAGCGGAGAGGTCGCCCAGCCAAGCGACGTCGAAGCCAATGCCGCCGTCGATCACGGCGTCGCAGGCAGGTTGTCCAAGTCCATCGAAGGACAGGTCGTCGGCGCCGGCTCCGCCGTCAATGACAACGGAGTTGATGAACTCCCCGGGGGGCGTTGTGTTGGCCAGGTAGACGGAGACCAGGTCGTTTCCGGCCCCAGCCAGAGCCCGCAGGCGAACCGGGCTCGGGGTGTTGCCAGAAAACGCGGCGGCCATCGTGATGTGGTCGCCGCCGGTCCCGCCCTGAAATACCGCCGTCAAGTCAGTCAATTCGGCCTGCGTCAGCGCTTCGAGGTCCATCGCGTCGTCGCCGGGGCCGCCCTGGACACTCAGGCGAATCAACGCGGCCTTACCGTTCGCCTCCGCAATCGGCCCGCCGAACAGGGCGGCAAACGTGTCATTCCCGTCCCCGAGGTTGGCCTGAACTCGAACGGAGTGGAGGTCAATGCGGCCGAACCGCGTCACGACCGCGTCGTCGCCGGAGGACCCGGTAACTGTCAGGCTCCACGTTCCCACGAAGTCGGCGGGCGCCAACGTGTTTCGCGAAACGTTCACGTCGGCGACGTCATTTCCCGTCCCCAGGTTGAGCGAGAGTGACGAGACGCCGTCTTTCCCCGCAAGCGCCGACGATTGGAAGGTCACGACGTCGTCGCCGCCCCGGGCCTGGACGGCGACGCGAAGCACCGATGCGGCGGGGAAAGTCGTGGTCGCTCCGTCCGCCGTGATGGTCAAGCCCCCGGCGATAAAAGGGGGGTGCGCCCCGACCTCGTTGATGATGACCGTGTTGGCCGCGTCGTCCCCGAGAATGTGGACGGTGGCGCCCGCCTGGTAGACGACGCACGCGGGGCAGTCGCGGGGCTCGAGGCGATCGACGGCCAGGCGAGCGGTGCGCGAACGGGCGTATTGGTTGCGCTGAGCCATGATTTGACTCCTGAACGAAATCGGGTTAGTTCGGCGAGTCTTTGTGGCCTGCGCTACCGCAAAGGGACATCACCTCGGCGCGCAGACCGGGCGCCGGGGCGGTGCCGGGCCGGTTGGGGGCTTGCTTGGCGGTAAGGGCCCCACCGGCCGCTTCCGTCCAGGAGTCTGAAGTCAAAAGCCGGCAAGCGGAACCCGGCACTACTCGGCCCGACCCCGACCGTTGCTTCCGCCGCCCGGTGGGCCGCCGCGACCGGCGGGCAACACAGCCCGACGCTCCGCCTCGGTCATCCCGGCCCGGGCCTGCTCCAGGAGTTCGACGGCTGGGGGTAGGCTGGCCGGGTCGGGCAGGCGGACCCCGCCATCCCGGCCCAACTCGCTCCGGAGTTCGCCCTCCAGCCGGGCGACGGCGGCCGCGGCCTGTGGAAACTCGTCCTCGAGGCTGTGGACGAACTGGATCACCTCCCGGCACAGCCGCTCCTCCTCGGTCCGTCCGGGCAGAGCCGCGTGATACGCCGGGTAGGTCGCAGGCGGCAGCCGGTCCAGCTCGCCGAACAGGGTGGCGGCCTCCACCAGCGGCCGGGCGCCGGCGGCGACCTCGCGGGCAATCTGCCGCTTGGCGACGTACCGCAAAGGGACCGTCTCGGGGTACGACTCGGCCCCGTCGCCCCAAGGGGGAGGGTCGGGCGGGGCCGGCTCGGCGAAGTGCCGGCCGACCAAGGCGGCCGCGGCGGCCGCGGCCAGGGCGAATGTCAGCATCAGGGGCCGTCGCGTCATGGTGGGTACTCCCCGGACCGGAGCCTTCCCGGTGGGAAGACTCCTCACGGCCTGCGGTCGAACGAAACCGCCATCACTGCCGACGCGCAGACCGGGCGCCGAGGCAGTGCCGGGCCGGCGGGGGGCTCGCTTGGCGGTAAGGACCCCACCGGCCGCTCTGTTTCCTGTCCTCCGTTCGAGTCGAGAGGACTGCTGCCGCTTAATTGCGCCACGCGACGTTCGCGAGACAGGCATTTCCTCTACTCCCCATGGAAGATCGTGACGGGCGAGGCGAAGTGCTTGGTCCGAACGTGGTTACGCGATTTTGCCGGCACAGGGTTGAATGGCTGGGCCGAGAGGACGACAATCCGCCCGCAGACCGCTGCGCGAACCGCAACAGAATTATGGCCGTTTCCTGTCTCGCAACGGCCCCGGCGCGCAATTAGACCCCGTGGCCCCGCTTATGACCCGCGATTCGAGTGAGACCAACCGCCTGCTCCAGCTCGCCGCGAACGGCGACAACGCGAGCTGGGGGACCGTGCTCCAACGGCACGAGGACAAACTCCGCCGCATGGTCGGCTTCCGAATGGACGCGCGCCTTCAGGGCCGCATCGATCCATCCGACGTGGTCCAGGAGGTTTACCTCGCCGCGTCGCGGAGCCTGCCCGACTACCTGCGACAGCCGGCGATGCCGTTCTACTTGTGGCTGCGGGGGATCGCCGGGAACAAGCTCCTCGAGTTGCATCGGCACCACCTGGGCACGCCGATGCGCGACGCCCGACGGGAGGTGTCGCTGTACCGCGGAAGTCTGCCGGAGACGACATCTGCCGCCCTGGCGGCTCACCTGCTTGGCAGACTGAGCCGGCCGAGCGAGGCAGCGGTCCGTGTGGAAATGAAGCTCCGCCTGCAGGAAGCGCTCAACCAGATGGACCAGATGGACCGCGAGGTACTTGCCCTGCGTCATTTCGAGCACCTGACCAACGCCGAGGCGGCCGAGGTGCTCGGGATCAAGGAGGCGGCCGCCGGCAAGCGCTACCTGCGGGCTCTGGAGCGCCTGCGCGAGACGCTGGCCAACATGCCCGGGGGACTGGAATTGTGAACGCCGCGCCTCTCAGCTCCGACGCCGACCCCCTGGTCGAACTGGCCGAGGAGTACGCTGAGCGCTTTCGCCGGGGCGAGCGACCCGCCCTGACCGAGTACACGGACAAGTACCCTGACCTTGCCGACCGCATCCGCAGGCTGTTCCCGACCCTGGTGATGATGGAGGAGTTCGGGTCGGTCGCAGGCCCGTCCACGGATCCGCACGCGGCCGCGGGAACTCCGCCCCGCCAGTTGGGGGAGTTCCGCATCCTCCGCGAAGTCGGCCGTGGAGGAATGGGGGTCGTCTACGAGGCGGTCCAGGAATCGCTCGGCCGGCACGTCGCCCTCAAGGTGCTGCCGCCTCAGAACTGGAAGAACCAGACCCACCTGGAACGATTCCAGCGCGAAGCACGGGCGGTCGCCCGGCTGCACCACACCAACATCGTCCCGGTGTTCGGGACCGGGGAGGCGGACGGCGTCCACTACTACGCCATGCAGTTCATCCAGGGGCAGAGCCTGGACAACGTCCTGCACGAACTGAAACGCCTTCGCCGCGCCCGCTCGGCGCGGTCCGGAGAGTCCACCGAGGACCCGC
>DATFWZ010000099.1:0-5432 GCA_035258765.1 Gemmataceae bacterium | reverse complement strand
ACGCCGTCCGCAATTTCCTGCGTCTGGCGGACGGCGTCCGGGAAGTCCGGGAACAGCTGATACATGTCGCCCGGAGACCGGACGTAGTACGGGCTGCGGATCTTTCCTTCCGGGTAGTTGCGCCGATTCGGGTCGCGCTTCTTGCCAGTGTTGATGCAGAACAGGACGTCGTGGGCGTCCGCGTCGTCCTGGCACAGGTAATGGGCGTCGGCCGTGGCCACGAGCGGCACGCCGATCCGGCGCGCGATCCGGGCCGCCTCCGGGGTGCACTGGTCCTGGAGGTCGAGGCCGTTGTTCTGGATTTCGATGTAGAAGTCACCCCTAAACACCCGGGCGAACCACTCGGCCAGGTCCTGCGCCTTCTTCGGGTTGTCCTTCAAGATCCAGTCGTTGAATTCGCCGGCCAGGCAGCCACTCAAGCAAATGAGGCCCTCGGCGTGCGCCTCGAGCACCTCGCGATCGATTCGCGGGTTGTAGTAAAAGCCCTCCAGGAACGCGATCGAGGCCAGCTTGACCAGGTTGCGGAACCCCGTCGTGTTCTTGGCGAGGAGCGTGAGGTGCGAGTACGCGTCGCCCTGGCGGATGGCCTTCTTGTCGTGCCGGCTGACGGGGGCGAGGTATGCCTCGTAGCCGATGATCGGGTTGA
The DNA here is from genome assembly GCA_035258765.1 of Gemmataceae bacterium. Classification (GTDB taxonomy): domain Bacteria; phylum Planctomycetota; class Planctomycetia; order Gemmatales; family Gemmataceae; genus SIAJ01. The sequence goes on along the minus strand of DATFWZ010000099.1, from coordinate 4,786 downwards.
TGCCAGCGGCCTGGCACTCGCCGTAGAATTCGACCGCCCCGTACAGGTTGCCGTGGTCGGTGATGGCGCAGGCGTTCATGCCCAGGGCCTTGGTCTGCGCGACCAACTCCGGGATGCGGTTGGCCCCGTCCAAAAGGCTGTAGTGGGTGTGGCAGTGGAGGTGAACGAAACTATCCATTTCGGATTGCGGATTTCGGATTGCGGATTGGGAAGACGCCAACCGGCCCATGACCCCCGGGGATCAAACTCCCTCCAGGTGTTATGGGCCGGCGTCAGGTAATCCGCAATCCGAAATTCGCAATCACCAGTCCGGCTGGTGCTCGGGATCGGCGACCGAGCGCATGTAGCGGGCCAGGAACATCTGGGTCGCCTGAATCGTCTGCCACTCGGCGAACGCGATCCGCACCTCGGAGCCGTCCTCGTTGGCGTGGATATTCTCGGCCGCGATCGCCAGGCCCTTGTGCAGGAAGTCGAAGATCTCGGCCAGCCGGGCCGACTGCGACGCGGTCAACTTCTGCGGCAGCGGCGGCATCTCGGCCTCGCTGCGGGCCCAGTCGTAGGCGGTCCGGTCGTTCGGGCCGGTCGGAATGACGGTCTGGACGTCGAAGTGCAGGTCGTCGGCGGGGACGGTGCCGGGGACGGTCTGCCCGTCCGGCACCGCGGCCTTGGCGGTCGGCCGCTCCGCCGACTTGCGGGCCGCGATTTCCTCGAGCGTACCAAACAGGAGCATCGACCGCCCGATACTGATCTGGTCGCCGGCGCGGAGGCGGCGAATCTGGACCGGCGACCCGTTCACGCGGGTGCCGTTCGTGCTTTCGAGGTCCGTCAGGATTACGTCCCCGTCCTCCTGCTGGACCTTGGCGTGAAAGCGGCTGACGCGCTCGTCGTTGAGCCGCAACAGGTTTCCTTCCTCGCGGCCGATGGTCACCGGGATCGGCAGCTCGCGAAAGATGCGGCCCTTGTCGACCCCCTCGATGACCTGAAACGTCAGCGTCTTCATACCGCTCCCCTGACGGAAACACCGGCGCGCGCCGCCGCGGGCGGTTCCTCTCTTGCCTTATAGCACAAAGCGCCGGCGGTGTGACCCGGTCGTAACGGTTTTTAGGAACCGGTGAAACCTGTCGCCATTCTGTCGATCCATGCGGTCAAAGTCAATTTCCTCTCCAAAAACTGGCAACCCGGCAAGCCGCGGAACCAAGTCAGCTGCCGTTTCGCGAATTGGCGCGTCCGTAATTGGACCTCCACTATCGTTTCCGCCAGCGAGCGCCGGCCGTCGAGAAAATCCGCTACCTGCGGGTAACCGAGCGCCTGCGACGCCTCCCGGCTCAGTGGCCGCGACAGTTCGCGGAGCCGCCGGACCTCGTCCACCCATCCCGCCGCGAACATCGCCTCCACCCGCCGATCGATTCGGGCATAAAGTTCCGTCCGCGGCATATCCAGCGCCACGCATGACCCCGGTCGGAATCGCGGCTCGGACCCGGCCCACCAGTCCTGCTGTTGCCATTGGCTGATCGGCTTGCCGGTCAGGTGCCAGACTTCGAGCGCTCGCACCACGCGGCGCACGTCGTTCGGGTGCAACCGGTTCGCGGTGACGGCGTCAACAGAAGCCAACCGGGCGTGCAGGGCTTCGCGCCCGTTCACCTCCGCCTCCTCCTCCAACCGCCGCCGCAGCGCCTGGTCCGCGGGCGGGCTCGGGAACAGGCCGCACAGAAGCGCCTTCAAATAGAACGGCGTCCCGCCGACGAAGAGGGCCGACTTTCCCCGGCGCTCAATGTCCGCGACGCATTCGACCGCTCGATCCAGCCACCAGGCGACATTGGCCGACTCCCACGGGTTCAGCATGTCGATCAAATGATGGCGGACTCGGCCCCGGTCGGCCGCGGACGGTTTCGCGGTTCCGATATCCATCCCCCGGTAGAGCGTCATCGAGTCGGCGGCGACGATCTCCGCGCCGAGGTGCTCCGCCAGCTCTAGCGCCAGCGACGATTTCCCCGACCCGGTTGGCCCGGTCAGAATGAGAGCGTTCGCGAACGGGGATGGAATCACGGCGGTGAGCCGGCCTCCCGGAAGTCGTAAACGAAGAAGTTCCGGGTCCGGCCGATCGGCGTCTGGTGGCGGAAGAATTCAATCACGTTTCCCATTGTCGGGGAGAGGTTCGGGTTCCCGTAGAGCATCGACACGCCGACCGCGACCACGTGCCCGCGGACGTGCTTCCAGGTGTCGGCCGGGGTCTCGATCGCGTACTTCGGCCAGTGCAGGGCCAACAGCCGCTCCGGGTCATTCCCCATCAACGGGTCCATTCCATAATACCAGACCTTCGCTGGCGGCAGTCCGCGGGCGGCGGTCCACCGGTCCAGGTCGTAGATCCCCTGGCCCCAGTCGTAGTTGGCCTCCGCGAGGTGCCGGTGCGTATTCTCGGTCCCGCCCCAAAGCTCGTTGCCATAGCGCATTCCGTCCGGCCAGACGGCGATCGCGGGATAGGCGCAAATCGCCGAGAGTGCCAGAAGCGTTGCCCACCGAGGCCCCGGGGCCCACTTCTCGGAAGTGCGCGCGAGCCCCACCGACAGGGTCACGAGCAAGAGGGCGACCACCGGGAACACGATGCGAACGCCGATCTGTACACGACAATTCAGACTGAAGATGAGCAGGAAGAGCACGGCGAGCGACAACGGATTGAACAACGATCTGGGGCGGAAGAGCAACAGGCCGAGCAACAGGCCGATGACGGGAAGCGTCAACTTGATCGACAGGGCGACCGGGAAGTAGTACCAGATCGCCCGCGGGTAGTATTCGCCGAGGATGGCCGCGCCGTGCCCGCGGATGTTATGCTTGATCTGGTACATCAGGCCCTCGCCGGCGTTCGGAAAGACCTTCAGGTTGTGGGCGACCCATCGCATCTCGTCGCGCCAGCGGCAGTCCTCCGGCAGCCCGTCGGCCCACTTCACGAACGACTGTTGCGGCCGCCAGTCGCACCCGCAGTAGCCCCACAGGACGATCATGCCGACGGTCAGGATCTTGAGCCCGTCCCAGCGGAGGAGACTCGTGGCCCGCCAGAAGTGGCGAAGCCGGCCGACGCCGGGGGGCGGCGAAAACGCCCCGGCCGCGTACCACCGGGGCACTTCAATCGCCAGCATGATGAACGGGACGAAGGTCAGGGCCGACGCCTTCGCGGCCATCGAGATGCCGTACAGGATCCCGGGGAGCAGCCACCGTCGCACGCGGCCGGCGTCGCGGCCGTGGTAGTAGTGGTAGGTGAAAGCGAGGAGTAGCCCGGTGACTGAGATGTCCGTCGTCGCCAGGCAGGCATGGCCAAGAAAGCTCGGCTCGGTGGCCTGGAGTACGATCGAGAAGCGCCCGGCCCACGGCCCGCCAAACGTGCGGGCGAGGAGCATGCCGTACGTGAGCTGGAGCCACCAGAACAGGAGGTTGACCGACCGGGCGTAGGGCAGGATCTTGTGGAAGTCCGTTTCAGTGTCGAACGGCTCGCCGCGGATGCGCTCCCAGAGGTAGATGGGCAGGTATTCGCAATCGATCGGGACCGGCATGGCCCCGGCGCGCATGAGTTCCCAGTTACTCCCCGACCGCCACGACCGCAGGCCCGCGCGCAGGTAGAACGGCTCGTCGAAGGTGGCGCTCAAGTCCTGCGCCGCCGTCAGGCACCACGCCGACGACAGCGCGCCCCAGAGGACCAGCCAGCCGACGTCGAACCACCGCGTCATTGCGCCCTCTCCGGACACCACAACCGAATGAGCGTTCCGTAGGACAGGTTTCCCAACCTGTCCTACGGAACGCGAATCGCTTGCCAGAGTGGCAGGACAGGTTGGAAAACCTGTCCTACGGTGCGCCAGCCGACACACCGTCCCGTAGGACAGGTTGGGAAATCTGTCCTACGGGTCGCTCATAAAGCAGCTCGCCAGATCATGCCGCCCAGCCCTTGCGGCCCTACCTTGCCAGGGTACGGCGCATACCCCGCGTTGCCCGAGTTCGCCAGCCCAGTTTGCTGCTCATGACCGATCCCCCTTTCGAGATTCTCCGCCGAGACCTGCCGCGGGGCCGCTACAAGGCGGTCCTGTTCGATTTCGACGGTACCCTCTCGCTCCTCCGCGAGGGCTGGCCGCAGGTCATGGTCCCAATGATGGTGGAAGCGCTGGTCGCGACCGGGACGGGCGAGACCGAGGCCGAGCTCGGCGTCCTAGTCGAAGAGTTTGTAATGGCCCTCAACGGCCGACCGGCGATCTTCCAGATGTCCCGCCTCGTCGAAGAGGTGCGCGCCCGCGGCGGGGCGCCCGACTTGCCCGAGCACTATCTGCGTGAATACGACCGCCGGCTGCTTCACGTGGTTGACGAGCGAGTGCGCGCGGTCTCCGAGAGACGCGCCTCGCCGGAGTGCTGGGTGGTCCCGGGCAGTCATGGAATCCTGGACTCCCTCCGCCGCCGCGGGCTCAAGCTCTACCTTGCCAGCGGCACACAGCTTCGCTTTGTGCGCCCCGAGGCAGAATTGTTGGAATTGACCCCGTTCTTCGGACCCGAAGTACATGCCCCCGACGGGAACGACGTGGCCTTTTCCAAGCGTGGGGTAATTGAGCATATACTCTCGGCGAACAACCTCCGCGGCGAGGAGCTTCTGGGCTTCGGGGACGGTGTCGTGGAGACGCAAGAAGTCCGTCAAGTCGGTGGGACGGCCGTCGCCGTCGCGAGTGACCTGGTCCCAGGTGGCGTGAACGTGTGGAAGCGGATTCGCCTGGTCCCGGCCGGAGCCGATGTCGTGATTCCGGATTACCGGGAG
>DATFWZ010000098.1:0-6449 GCA_035258765.1 Gemmataceae bacterium | reverse complement strand
ACTGGGTTCGCAACCGCACGCCGGGTTCGGCCGGGGTCATCGTCGGCCCGGGGGACGACGCGGCCGTCCTCCGCCCGCCGACTCGGCCCCAGCTCGTCACTACCGACATGCTTCTCGACGGTAGTTGTTTTCGCCTTGCGGAGGCGGGGCCGTATCGGGTCGGGCGCAAGGCGATGGCGGTCAACCTGAGCGACGTCGCGGCCATGGCCGGCGTGCCGACCGCCGCGGTCGTCAGCGTCGGCTTGCCCCGCGACGGCGGTCGCGAGTTGGCCGAGCAGCTTTATTTCGGGATGCGCGCCGTCGCGAACGAGTTCCGCGTGCCCCTGGTCGGCGGCGACACGAATAGCTGGGACGGCCCGCTGGCAATATCCGTGACCGTCCTGGGTGAGGCGACTGAGCGGGGCCCCGTCCTGCGCTCCGGGGCCCGCGTCAGCGACTGGGTGATGGTCACGGGCCCGCTCGGCGGGAGCATTCTCGGACACCACCTCGACTTCACGCCCCGCGTCCGCGAGGCGCTACGTCTCCACGAAGTGGCCGACCTGCACGCCATGATCGACGTCAGCGACGGGCTGGCCAAGGACCTGCATCACATCTGCGAGGAGAGCCGGTGCGGGGCTCTCTTGTACGCCAACCGGATCCCGGTGACGGACGCGGCCCGGCAGCTCGCCGCGCGCGACGGCCGAACTGTAGAGGATCACACCCTGTCGGACGGGGAGGATTTCGAGCTGGTGTTCACCGTCGCGCCGGCCGACGGCGACCGCTTGCTGCGCGAGCAGCCGGTAGCGGGGATGACGGTCTGGCGGATCGGGGAGATTCTGAAGGATGGCTACTGGATCGAGCGGGCGGGGAAGCGGGAGAGGCTGGAACCGCGAGGGTATGAGCACAAACTGACCGTTAGCCGCGACGCGGAGCGGAGCGCGTCACCTGGGCGCTTCGGGGAACCCGATTAAACACCGCAGGCGCCCAGGTGACGCGCTCCGCTCCGCTCCGCGTCGCGGCTAACGCTTACTTCTTCACCACCGAGATCGACCCCGTGTCGGTGATGTAAATCAAGTTGCCGTTGTTCTCGTCCACGAACACCTCGACGCCGACCTTGGGCGTGTTCTTGTCGAAGTCCGGCTGGTCGGCCTTACGGACCCGGAGCATCAGCCCGTGCTGCCACTTCGGGCCCTTCGCCTCCTGGGCGTAGACCCGCTCGTGCAGGTCCGCGACCAGCAGGCCGCCGATGAACGCGAGCAGGATCAGGGCGAAGGCACACTTCTTGGACATGAATCACCTCGACGGATGGGGGAACTCGGGGGTCCGGGCCGCGTGCGCGAGCGGACGCGACACTGACGAACGACCGGCGACAGGATAACGACGGGGTTCCGGGAAGGCAATCGAGCCCGCGTAACACCCTCTCCCAGTCGCCGCCGGCCGCCCGCCTTCCGGGCCGGAAAATCCTCTGGCTTTTTTTCCGGGATTCTGACTTGACCCCCCGGGCGGCCGGCGGTATCTCGCCGCCGCTTTCGATCTCACCCTGCCCGCAGTGTCGTCCCGCGTGCGCCCGGAAAGCGCGCGAGGGCAGGCGTCGTGATTCGCCGGCCGGCCGGTTAGGGGAAACCGGCGGGACCGCACGTCGAGACGTTACATGGACGGACGGGGAAAGGAGGCCAGGGGTGTTCCAGGCTAAGTTACGGGGGTGGCGGCGGCTGGCGGCCGGCCTGGTGCTGGTGCCGGGCCTCACGGGGCTCGGGGCGGACGCCCTGGGACTCTTCGGTCGGGCGGCCGGACAGGACCGCCCCGCGGCCAACAACCGCGCCGATGAGGCGCGGGAACTCATGCGTCAGGCCGCCGAGGCCTTGGACGCCAACGACCAGGCAAAGGCGCGCGAACTCGTTGAGAAGGCGCGGGCGCTGAACGCCCCGCGGGCCGTGTCCGACGCCGGGCCCGCGGACCCGGTGCCGGCTCGGATGGCGAAGACCGCTCCGGCGAAGCCGGCGGCGCCGGCCCGCCCGGCGATCACGGACCCGAAGGTCCTCCTCGAGATGGCCAAGTCGGCATTCGAGAAGGGCGACCTCGACCGGGCCCAGGACCTGGCCACCCAGGCCCAGTCCTACGCCGGCTCCGTCAAGTGGGGAGTGTTCGACGACACCCCCGCGTCCATCCTCAAGGACATCAACAAGGCCAAGGCCAGGCGGAACGGGGCGTCCGCCGACAAGCTGCTCGCGCAGGCCCGGGCCCTTTTCGAGAAGAAGGCCCAGACCAAGGCCGAGCGCGTCGCCAACCTAAAGGCGGCCGAGGAGATGGCCCGGCAGTCCGCGGCGCTCCACGGCGAGTACAGCATGTGGGACTTCGGCGAGCGGCCCGGCGAGCTGATCGCCGAGATCCGCAAGGCCCGCGACCGCGAAAGGCTGGCCGGGATCGCCCCGGCGCCGAAGACCGGCCAGGGCTCGGACGCCCACACCGCCGCCCAGAAGGGCCCGGCCGCGAAGAAGCCGGTCATGCCGGACGACGCCGCCACCGCGCTCGACGGCCCCACCGGCCCGACCGGGAGCGACGCGATGGCCCGGAAGAAGGCCGCCGTCGCTCTGATGCAGGAGGCCAAGGCCCTGGCGGTCGGCGGGAACTTCGCCGACGCCAAGCGGAAGTACGTCGACGCCGCCCGACAAAACGCCTGGTTCGGTAAGGACGACGACTCCCCGGAGATCGAACTGGCCAAGCTGCACATCGCCGCGGAGCGGAAGATCCGTCTCCTGATCGGCGAGTCGCGGCAATGCCTCGCCAAGAACGATGAGATCGCGGCCCGCAACTGCCTTGACCAGGCGAACAACCTGGCCGTGGACATGGGGCTGGACACTGGGGCGATCGCCGAGGCCTACGCCAAGCTGCCCGCGAGCGCCGGCGCGGTCCCGGTGGTCCGCACCGGCGCGGCCAAGGACCCGGTTGACCCGCCGGCCATCCGCTCCGGCCCGCCGCCGAAGTCCGACGACGCTCCGCCGCCGCTCCCGGTCATCCGCACCGGCCCGCGGCCGGAGGACGGACCGGAGAAGCTGCGCTCCCCGAAGGAGGACGTCCAGCTCCCGACCATCCGCAGCGGCAACCGGATGGAGCCCGGAAAGACCGTTCTCATTCCGCCGGCGTCCACCGAGGAGCCGCCGGTCGCCCCGCCGGTCAAGGTCGCGGGCGGCGAGGAGCCGTCAACGGACTCGGTGCCGATGGACAAGAAGGCCAAGCCGCCGGTGGTCAAGGTTCCGGGCGACATCGCGGCCCCGCCGCTGCCGCCGGTTCCGAGTGTCAATGACGACATCACGAACACCATCAAGCCGCCGATCGGCATCGAACTGACCCCGCCCGCCAAGACCGACAAGGTTACGGATAAGGTCCCGGTCGCCAAGCCGCTCGTCGGCGCGGACGCCCCGCCACCGGACCGGGGCGACGAGCTGCTGAAGCTCGCCCGCGCCGAGCACATGAAGGGCGACACCGAGGCGGCCCGTAAGATCGTCATCGAGCTCCTGAGCGGCCCGTACTCCTGCAAGGAAGAGGCGGCGGCCCTGCTCAAGTCGATTGAGACGACGGATCACGAGCGCAAGATGACGACGGCCCGGAAGGCGTTCGAGAACGGCCTGGAGGCGTACCACACGCACAACTACGCCCAGGCCCTGGCGATCTTCAAACAGATTGACGGGACCTTGCTGTCGAGCCCGGAGCGCAAGTCGCTGGCCGAGATGATCACGACGGCCACGGCCAAGCAGAAAGAGATGCAGGACGCGACGGCTGTCCGCAACGGCGCGAAGCTGCCGACGGCGCCCAAGGTCGTGCCGGGCGTTCCGGACCTCCCGGGCGTGGGCCCGGCCCCGACCACGAAGGCCGGCCCGGACAGCCTGCTCAAGCAGCAGGAGGCCCTCGCCCAGGTGGAATTCCAGAAGCTGCGGTCGCGGGCGCTGAAGGTCGAGAGCGAGGCGACGGCCCGGTTCGGCCGCGGCGAGACCGACGCGGCCCTGCAGGACCTGCAGAACTTCGTCAGTGAGGTCCAGGCGACCGGCCTGGAGCAGACCAAGAAGAACCTGCTTGTCCGCCCGATCGAGGCCCGGATGGACCGGCTGCGAATCCTCAAGCACCAGACCGACTTCATGACCAAGGAGTCGCGCGAGCGCCGGGACTGGAAGGCCGACCTGACCCAGGAGGCTCTGAACAAGCAGAAGAAGCAGGAGGAAGTGGCCCAGCTCATGAAGCAGGCCACGAAGTTGATGGACGAGGCCAAGTACAAGGAGGCCTACGCCAAGGTCCAGATGGCCCAGTCGCTCGAGCCGGACGACGCGTCCGTTAACGGGACGCTGAAGATGGCCCAGCAGCTGTACCGGCTCAACGAGTTCAAACGGGTCGAAAAGAGCCAGGAGGAGTGGATCTGGGAAGAGGGGAATGGCTGGAAGGAGATGCCCCGCGTCACCAGCAAGGACCCGATTCGGTTCCCGGAGGACAAGGAGGCCCTGGACCGGTTCCGGAACCGCAAGCCCGGCAACGTCGGTGTCATGCGGTCGCGCTCGGAGGCGGACAAGCTCATCGAGCGCAAGATGTCCACGCCTGTGGGGGTGAACTTCAAGGCGATGCCGCTCGACAGCGTCATCGAGCACTTGCAGACGATGACGAACATCAACTTCGACCTCGACCTGCAGGGGCTGAAGGAGGCCAACATTGACCCGAAGCAGCCGATCACGGCCAACCTGGTCAAGGAGGTCTCCCTCAAGTCGGCCCTGATGATCATCTGCCGGCAGGCGCAGCTCACGCACGTGGTCGAGAACGAGGCCATCCGGATCACCACGCCGAAGCGGGCTTCGGGGCGGCAGGTCGTCAAGTCGCTCGCGGTCGGCGACCTGGTCATCCCGGCCCCGAACTTCGGGGCCCGCCCAGGGCAACAGTTGAGCGACCAACTCGAGGCCGCATGGAGGAGCGCCTACGGCAACTCGATGATGACGAGCGCCGGGAACAAGCCTTCCCAGCCGACCAGTCCTGGCATGCCCGGCATGACGGGTTCGCCCGGCCGACTGCGGAATACTCCCATGGACGGCGGGGCCGATCCGAACACCGGCCCGACCAACGGGACCCTGGAGAAAGAGCTGATCCACCTCATCACCACCACGATCAAGCCGGATAGCTGGCGCGACATGGGTGGCGAGGGGACGATCGAGTACTTCCCGATCGGCCTGGCCCTGGTGATCAACCAGTCGCCGGAGGTGATCGAGGAAGTCGAGCGGCTGCTCGAGTCGCTCCGCAAGCTACAGGACCTGGAGGTGTCGATCGAGGTCAAGGTGGTGTCCCTGGCCGAGACGTTCTTCGAGCGGATCGGCGTGGACTTCTCCCTGGGCATCCCGACGCACGCCCAGCCGGTCGGCGGGCCGCTGACCGGGCAGACCATCGGCGGGCGGTTCAACCGGAACTTCAGCGGCAGCGCGATCGGCCTTCAGCTGCCGGGCGTGCCCACGCCGGACCTGGACATCCCGATCCGGGCGACCAGCTTCGCCCGGGCCGTGCCCCCGTTCGGCGGGTTCAACAACTCGTTCGCCGACGGCGGCATCTCCCTCGGCCTCGCGTTCCTGAGCGAGTGCCAGGTGCAGATGTTCCTCGACGCCGCCCAGGGCGATACGCGGACGAACGTCATGCAGGCGCCGAAGCTGACCGCCCTGAACGGCACGTCGGCGTCGATGACGGTGGGCGACTTCCAGTTCTTCCTCACCGGCATCACGCCGGTGCAGGTGGCCGGGCAGCTCGTCTTCGTCCCGCAGAACGCCCCGTTCGCGGTCGGCATCACGCAGCCGATCCCGCCGAACGCGTCGATCCAGAACGGGCTCTTGAACTTCACGCCGACGGCCCCGCAGACGCCGGGCCTGGGCCTGTTCATCCAGCCCGTGGTGTCGGCCGACCGGCGGTTCGTGCGGCTGAACATTCAGCAGTCGTTCACGAACCTGATCAGCGGCACCCAGCAGGTGCCGGTGACCACGATCATCACCCCGCAGTTCGAGAACGGCGGCACCGGGCAGCCGGTCCCGTTCACCCAGTTCCTGCAGCAGCCGCGGTTCTCCAACCTGGAGACCCAGACCGTGGTGGTGGTGCCGGACGGGGGCACGGTGGTGATGGGTGGGCTCAAGTACATGACCGAGGGCCGCAACGAGTTCGGCCCACCAGTGTTGAGCAAGATCCCGTATCTGAACCGGCTGTTCAAGAACGTGGCCTACGGCCGTGAGGGCCGGTCGATCCTGATCATGGTCACGCCGCGCGTGATCATCAACCGCGAGGAGCAGGAGCGTCAGACGGGCGTCCGCGAGGACGACTTCGTCGGCCTGATCGGGATCGGCGGGCCGTGACCGACTCGCAGTCCGGTGTCTGACGCTCGCAAGCGGAGTCCAGACGCGCCGGGGGCCTGTCCGATCGGACAGGCCCCCGGCGCGTCTGGACTCCGCTTGCGAGCGTCA
>DATFWZ010000097.1:0-6982 GCA_035258765.1 Gemmataceae bacterium | reverse complement strand
CCAACAGGTATCTGAATCAAGTGGTCGCGGTCGCATTCAGCCCGGACGGGCAGACGATCGCGACCGGCAACCAACTGATCGACACCGAGCGAAAGCGGTTTGCGGGCGGCCAGGTGCGCCTGTGGCGCCTCGGCGGTGAGCCGCTCGGCGAAGCGCTCCCCCACCGGGGCCCGATCAAGACCGTTACCTTTAGCCCCGACGGCCGGCGACTGTTCACCGGCACCATCGTCCCGGACGCCGAAGTCAACAACGACCTCCGGGGTGAGGCTCGGCTTTGGGACGTGGAGACCGGCAAACAGATTGGCCCGACGATCGACCGGTCGAAGCCGGTATGGGCGGTCGCGTTCAGCCCGGACGGGCGAACGTTGATGACCGGCTGCGAGGACGGCACCACCGCCTTCTGGGTGGCCGCCACTGGGCTGCCCGTCGGCCCGATCCAGTTTGAAATCGGCAACGTCACGTCTGTCGCGTTCGCCCCGGACGGGCGCACCGCCCTAGGCAGCCGCACTTACGAGCCGGCCACGGCGAAGTTGTGGGAAGTTCCCCCGGGCCGGGGCGCCGTCCTGCCGCCGATACACGTGGGCCCGGTCCGCCACGTCGCCTTTGCCGCCCGTGGGAAAATCCTCCTGACTGGCGGCAGCGACGGCAACCTGCTTCGCTGGGACCCCGTCATGGGTCGCCCGTTGGGACCGCCGTTGCGACACCAGGGGGCGATCAACGGCCTCACCGTTAGCCGCGACGGCGCGGTCGCCGCGACCACTTCGGCGGACAAGTCGACGCAGATTTGGGACGTGCTCAAGGGGGAGCCGATCGGCCAACCACTTGTACTCGGAGAGGCCAGTTCCGGCGTCGCCCTGAGCCCGGACGCCGGCGCGGTCCTCACCGTCGAGGAGTCCACACTCCGCCGCTGGGACCGGGCTTCTTGGCGTCCCGTCGGGGAGCCCCTGAAGCACGGCTGGTGGTTGACGAGCTTCGCATTCAGCCCGGACGGGACCGTCATCGCCACCGGCGGAGAGGACCGCACCGCCCGCCTCTGGGACGCGGCCACCGGGCGGCCACTCGGGGCGCCGCTCAACCACGGCGGGGGAATTTATGCCATCGCCTTCCGCCCCGACGGCAAACTCCTGGCGACGGCGAGCAGAGATAACTTCGTGCGGCTCTGGGACGTCGAGACCGGCAAGCTCGTCGGCAAGCCGATGTCGCACCGCCAGGCGTCGACTCTCGCCTTTTCCCCGGACGGCACGACGCTCCTTTCGGGGAGCCAGAACAATACCGCCTGGCTATTCGACGTTGCCACCGGCAAGCCGAAATACGCCCCCCTCCAACACCGGGCTTCAGTGACGGGCGTATTCATCAGCGCCGATGGCCGGACCGCCGCGACCACGAGCTCGGACAAAAGCTTGCGGCTTTGGGATATGGCCACGGGGCATCAACTCGGCCCACCCATTCAGCACCCGGCCGACATCGCGGCCGCTGCTTTCGACCCCGGCGGTGATTTGATCGTCACCGCTGGCGAGGACGGTCTTATCCGGCTCTGGGACGTGCCGGCGCCAACGACCGGCGACGCGGCCGCGGTGCGCCAGTGGGTCGAAACCCTCACCGGGATGCAACTGGACGGTCAGGGGCCTACGCAGGAACTCGACTCGGCAACGGTAATCAAGAAGCGGCTGGAACTCGAATCGGTGGGCCCCGAGCCGTTCCCGCCGTCGCGAAGGCTGCCGTGACATCGTCATGGAGACATCGGCCTTCCGGCCTTCCAACAGCCGACAATGGCGTAGGTGACCGCGACGCCGAACATCAGCCCGCCAAATCCGAAGGCCCGCTCCATCGTCACGCGGGCATTTTCGTTCACCCGAAACGCCAGACCAATCCCGCGGCCGACGGCGGCCCACACGACCGGCCAACCATTTGCAAACAGGAGCATGAGCAAGGCGGCTCCGACCGGTTGACGCCCCTTGCGGCCCGCGACCCGGGCCACGTTGACCGCGAACAGGACCGACAGGAGGAGCTGGAGTCGCCAGGCGTAGTATTCGAAGTCCACCATTGCGAGTCCGTAGCACCAACTTACCGGCCAATCGGGCGATTCGCACTTGAAGCGTGGTCGTCGTAGTCGATCGCGTCGGGATCAAGTGGTCGAGACAGGCGGCGCACGAGCACAGCGCCCACGACTGCCCCGGCGATGGCACCGGCGATCAGAGACGGGTTTTGTTTCGAAGCCGCGCCACCCAGGGCCTTGTGCAGAACACCGGCCGAGTAGCAACCAACAAAGGCCCCGACGGCAATTCCAAGAACGGCAAACCATACGCGGCGCCGCAGATGCATCGACCGACTCCATCAGTTCACGCGTGTCGCCTGCGCTCCAGTCGGAGTGCGTCTGCCGGGCAGATCGCGACGCACGCGGCGCAGGACACGCAGGCCCCCGGTCGAATCAGCCACGGGACCGCGACGGCCATTGCCAGGCAATCGACCGGGCAGACCGCGACGCAGTCGCCGCAGCCGGTGCAGCGCGTTTCGTCGAGTACGGGGAGTTCACGCATCGTCGTCTTCGGCGGTCACGCCCACAACTCGCCCGATGGTCGCGGCCATCAAACCGGAGACCAGGTCTTCGATGACCGGTTGTTGTAGTGGCGGAAATAGAACGTACCGCGCTCCCAGGTCGAACGCCAGGGCCGACAACTGGGCCCGCTGCTCGGCCCCTTCCATCTTCACGCCGCTCACCAACACCACGGGGCAGTCCGGGGCGCGTTCGGTGACCTGTCCTAGAAGGGTGAGCCCGTCGAGCAACTCGCTCTCGATCTTCAGCAGGAGTACGGACGGGCGGACTTCGCACACCAGGTTCAGACAGGCGTCGGGCCGGCGGGACTCGCGGACCAGCCACGCGTTCTCATCGGCCAGCCGGCGGACCTGGGCCGCCAGGCCGCCGTCCGACTCGTACACGACCACCTGCGGGAGTTTCATTTCACCTGGACTTGCGCGGCTTTGACGCCTCCTGCGCCCGGAGTTCCTGGCCGGTCGGGCAGTCTTCCAGCAGCGGGCACCGGCCGCACTTCGGGTTCTCCTCGGTGCACAGCTCGTCCGCGTGGTGGCTCAGGAGCTCGACGAACGCCGGGCCCTTCGCCTTCGGGACGAAGTGCTCGATCGTGCCCCGCAGGCTCTCGAGGCTCTCTGACTCCCCGTCGAGCACACCGAGCCGCCGGAGCACGCGGATCGACGGGCCGTCCAACGGGATGGCGTGCCCGCCGAGCCCGTGCTGGACCACCCAGGCGACCGAGTAGTCGTTCGAGTCATTCATCCGCGAGATTTTCTTGGCCCCTTCCTTGAGGCCCTTCTTCGCCACTTCGTCCATGTCGAAGCTGTAGGTCAGCTCGAACCACTCCTGGAGGAGGCCGATCAGCCGCTGCGCCCGGGTGGCGACGTCCGGGAGCGGGCCCATCGTGTCGCAGAGCTCCTGAACGGTCGAGACGCGGACCTCGTTCCAGTCGATGAACCGGTCCTTGAGATTCTGGAACGACCGGTCCGCCTTCTCCCGCGTGGTTCCCTCGCGGACGACGGCGTAGAGCAAGTGTTCCAGTACCGAGCGCTGCGTCGGCTCGGGGGCGTCGAAGCGCTTCTTCAGCGCCGTGAAGACGTGGTCTAAGGTCTTTTGCTTATTCACGGCGGTCGCCATCGCGAGTCCCTCCTTGGCCGAGTCCAGTCAGAGGACAGAGGACAAAGGACAGAATTCAAGCGCCATTCGTCTCGTCGGGTGAGCCATCGGAGACGCCGTCGCTGTCGTCCGTCTTCTGTCCTCTGTCCTCTCTTTCGTGGTTGCGGGCCTTCTCTTCGTTTAGGAGCCGGGTCACCTCAAGACTGTTCTTGATCCCCTCGTCGATCACGAATTCCAGCACCGGGACGTAGCGGGTCCGCATGCGGTCTCCGAGCTTCGATTGGATGAACCCGGCGGCGCTGCGGAGGCCGTGCAAGGTCAGGTTCCTGTCCCTTTCCGACCCCATGACCGACACGTACACCTTGGCGTGTTGCAGGTCGGCCGACACCTCGGCCCGGGTCACGGTCGTGAACTTGATTCGCGGGTCACGCAACTCGTAGAGGATCGCCTCGCTCGCCGCCTCGCGGACGGCCTCGGCGACGCGGGCTAATCGGTGGTGCTTCATGTCTCTCGGGCCGGGGCGTCAGAACATCGGGGCCAGGACTTCCGACTCGGCGGACACGAACTCGGCCACCGGGTGCGCCCGTAGGGCGTTTCGCACCTGCTCCAGGGTTCGCTGGACCGCCTCGACCTCGTCCGCCACGGCCGCGATGCCTAGGATGATGACCTTGTGGTCGTCCCGCCCCTCCACCTCGGCCGCCGCGACGTGGAACCCGTTCCGCAATCGCTCGAGCACGCTGCGGACAACCTGCCGCTTGTCCTTCAGGCTTTGCGACTGCCGCAACAGCATGCGAACGCGCAGGGAGCCGACGTGCATGGGAGCTGTCAGCTTTCAGCGGTTAGCTCTCAGCGGTCAAGCAAACCGGTCTGGCTGTTCTCTGACCGCTAATCACTGATCGCTACTAGAGGGTCCGCTGCACCTGTTCGATCCGGTACGCCTCGATAACGTCGCCGACCTTGATGTCGTCGTAGCCGGCGATCTTCATGCCGCAGTCGTAGCCTTCCTTGACTTCCCGGACGTCGTCCTTGAACCGCTTGAGAGACTCCAGGGAGGCAACCTTGTCCCCCGGCGGATAGACCACGGCCCCCTCGCGGATGACGCGGATCTTGGCCGACCGTTCGATAACGCCCTGCGTGACGTAGCATCCGGCGGCTGTCCCCACCTTCGAGATCTTGAACGTCTGTCGGACCACCGCTCGGCCCAGGTGGATGACCCGCTCTTCGGGCTTGAGCTTGCCTTCGAGTGCCGCTTTGATGTCCTCGGTCAGCTTGTAGATGATGTTGTACTCGCGGATCGGGATGCCCCGCTCCTCGGCGAGTTTCAGGGCGGCGTCGTCCGGGACGACGTTGAATCCCACGACCATGGAGTCCTCGGGCGAGGCCAGGGCCAATTGAACATCGCTTTCGGTGATGGCCCCGATCGCGGCGTGCAGCACCCGCACCCGGACCTCCTCGTGGACCAGCTTCTCGAGCTCCTTGCGGATGGCCTCCACGGACCCGCGGGCCTCCGCCTTCAGGATCACCTTGAGCTCCGCGATCTTGGCCGTCTTGGCAGCCCCCAGCTT
Organism: Gemmataceae bacterium; assembly: GCA_035258765.1. Taxonomy (GTDB): domain Bacteria; phylum Planctomycetota; class Planctomycetia; order Gemmatales; family Gemmataceae; genus SIAJ01. Next base: position 1,771 of record DATFWZ010000097.1, on the reverse strand, counting down.
GTCCAGGGTGACCGGGGTGAACCGGACGAGTGCGGCGTCCTGCTGCCGGAACTTTCGCCGTTCGGCGATCTCCCGGGCCTTCGCGAGCTCGGCCACGGCGTGGAAGTGGTCGTCCGCGTTCGGCACCTCGTCCAACCCGGTAATGCGGACCGGGACGGACGGGCCAGCCTCCTTGATCGGCCGGCCGAGATCGTCGTACATGGCCCGGACCCGACCGAACGCCGCCCCGCACACGATGACGTCGCCGCGATGCAGGGTCCCCTGTTGGACCAGGAGGGTCGCCATGACCCCCTCGTCGCCCGACAGGTAAGCCTCCAGGCATGTTCCCTGGGCGGCCTTGTGCGGGTTGGCCTTGAGCTCCTTCAGTTCGGCGACCAGGCCGAGGGTGTCGAGCAGCTCGGCGATGCCGGTGCCCTTGACGGCACTGGTCCGCACGAACTGCACGTCACCGCCCATCGTGTCGGGCAGGAGGCCCAGGTTGTAGAGCTGCCGCTCGACCTTGGCCGGATCGGCCCCGGGCATGTCCATCTTGTTTATGGCGACGACGATCGACACCCCCGCCGCCTTGGCGTGCGCCACGGCCTCCTCGGTCTGCGGCTGGACGCCGGAGTCGGCGGCAACCACGATCACCGCGATATCAGTCACGTTGGCCCCGCGGGCCCGCATCTTGGTAAACGCCTCGTGGCCCGGGGTGTCCAGGAACGTGATCGGCTTGCCGTCCTTCTCCACCCGCCACGCGCGTATGACCTGGGTGATGCCTCCGGCCTCGGTCGAGACCACGTCCGACTCGAGCCCGTACGTCTTGCGGATGGTGTCGAGGAGGCTTGTCTTGCCGTGGTCAACGTGGCCCATGATCGTGACGATCGGGGCCCGCGGCTCCAGCTTGCTCTCGTCCCCGGCCGCTTCCTCATGCGCCCCGAACAACTCCTCCTCGGCCGTCCTCTGTCGCTGGATGTCGAGCTCGACGCCCTTCTCCGAGGCGATCAGCTCGGCGACCTCGACCTCGACCGTGCTGTTGATCGTGAACAGGGCGTTGGTCAGATCCTTCAGCTTGAAGAGCAGCTCGGCCGCCTTCATGCCGATCGCCTCGGACAGCGACCGGACGGTGATTGGGAGGGAGATGGGGACCTTGCCCTTGCGCTCGATGGTGCCCTTGAGCTGTCGGCGCTGCTTCTTGAGTAGGGCCGCGCGCGGGCCGCGGCGGGAGCCGAATTGGGGCTCGTCGGCCAGGTCCACCTGGCCGGCGTGAACCACCACATCCTTGGCCTTTACCTGCTTGCGCTGCTCGGTCCGCTTGGCCCGCTCGATGGCCCGGCGGTCCTTCTCGCCGCCCTTGGCGCCCGGGGCGGCGCCCTTCTTGGCCTTCGCCTCCTCGTCGTCCGGCTCGTCGCGGCCCGCCGGAGCGACCGGTTGTTCCTGCTGCCGCTTGACTTCGTGCAGCGAACGCCCCTCGCGCAGGGCCCGGATTTCGTCAGGCGTAAAGCGCCGGCCGGGCGCGCCGCCAATCCCCGGTGGGAGAGCGCCGCGCCCGGTGTCCGCGCGTGGCCCGGGCGCGCCCGGCGCCCCCGGCCGGCCGAGCCCGGTGGCGCGCTGCGACGGCAGGCGGCGGTGGCGTTCACCGCCCGGAGGCGTCGGGGCAGCCGGGGCGCCGGGGCCCGCGGACCGGGCAGGCGGTGCCGCCCCCGGCCCTGGTCGGCCGGCGCCCGGACTGGGCGGAGTACGAGTTGGGACCCCCGTTCCCGTGGGCCGCGCCCCACTGGCTAACGGCGGG
>DATFWZ010000096.1:0-7863 GCA_035258765.1 Gemmataceae bacterium | reverse complement strand
CCGCCTCATCTGGCAGGTCAACCCGCGCAAGTGGACGGTAGACGTTTACACCGCGCCGGACCAATTCACCACCTTCGCCGAGTCGGACACGCTTGATGGCGAGGACGTCCTGCCCGGGTTTACTCTGCCGGTCCGAGCCATTTTCGTAAACGTCCCCCCGGCCGCCGCGAAGCGTAAGGGGAAGCGCCGCAGGCCGTGACACTGTAACGACCCCCCGCTGTCCGCTTGTGCACACCGCCAACGGCGCGGCATCATCACCGTTACGGTTGCGCCCGTCCCCGCCGCTCGTCTTCTGGTCAACCCCCCTCTCGCCGACCGCCGAGGGCCGTCCCCATGTCGAAGCCCGCGCTCGCCCCGCTCGACAAACTCGACCCACCCGCCGAGTGGGCCGCGTGGGCCCCGGCCAAGGGCCAGTGGGACGCCAGGTGGGCCGCCCACCTGTACCGCCGGGCCGCGTTCGGCGCCGCCCGGGCGGAGTTGAAGGACGCCGTCGCCGCCGGGCTCGACGCGACGGTGGACAAGCTCTTCGCCGCGCCGAAGGAGACGCCCGCCCGGCCGCGGCTCATCACCACCCCGCCGCCGGTCAACCCGATGACCGGCATGCCCGACTCCACCAACCACGCGGCTGTCCTCCAGGCCGCTTGGTTGCAGCGCATGATCGACGGCGTCGAGCCGCTCCGCGAAAAGCTCGCCCTCTTCTGGCACAATCACTTCGCGACCAGCATCAAGAAGGTGAACGACGCGGGCCTCATGGAGGTCCAGGGCGACTTGTTGTTTCGTCACGCCCTCGGCAGCTTCCGGCAGATGCTACGCGACGTCAGCCGCGACCCGGCCATGCTCGTCTGGCTCGACTCCAACCAGAATGTCCGCAGCCACCCGAACGAGAACTATGCCCGCGAGGTGATGGAGCTGTTCACCCTCGGGGTGGGCAATTACACGGAGAGGGACGTCCGCGAGGCAGCCCGGGCGTTCACCGGCTGGCACCAGAACTCCGGGCGGTTCACGTTCGTTCGCGGAGAGCACGACGGCGGGCCCAAGACGTTCCTCGGCCAGACCGGCGACTGGGACGGGGACGACGTCCTCCGCGTCCTGCTCGAACAACCCGGCTGCGCGAAATTCCTGGCCCGTAAGTTGTACCAGTTCTTCGTCAACGAGAATCTTCCGGCCCCGGATACATTCCTCGCCCCCGTCGCGGACGCCTTCCGCAAGAGCGATTACGACATCGCCGTCCCCGTCCGGATGATCCTCCGGTCGACGCACTTTTACTCGGCGTACGCCTACCGGCAGAAGGTGAAGTGGCCGGTCGAGTACGCGGTCGGCATGGTGCGGATGATCGGCGTGGGCGTCACCGGGCGGATCACGGTCAACCCGTACTCACTGCTGGGCGTGCTGGAGCTCATGGGGCAACAGCTATACGCCCCGCCCAATGTGAAGGGGTGGGAGGCGGGCAAGGCGTGGCTGAACACCGCGACCGTCCTGGCCCGGCACAACTTCGCCCACTCGCTCGTCAACGGCATGGGCGACCTGAACTCCCACGCGAAGAAGTACAACCTGCAGACGTTCTTCCCGGCGGTGAACCCGCTGGCGTTCGTCCTCCGCGAGGGGATCACAGAGCCGGGAAAGATCGTGGACCTGTACGCGGACCTGCTATTGCCCGGGGACTTCCGCCCCGAGGTGCGAAGCAAACTGGTCGCCCACATCGGCGACGCGAGCCCGGACACGGAGGCCTTCGCCCAACGCTGTCGGGACGCGCTCTTTGTGTTGCTGACGCTGCCGGAATACCAACTGAACTGATCGGATAGGACCTATAGGTCCTGTGTGTCCTATACGTCCTATCTCGGGGGCCCGAGCCATGCTTTCCCGCCGCGACTTTCTCAAGCGCTCCTCCCTCATCGCCACCGCCCCGCTCATCCCCGGCTTCATCGAGCGCACGGCGCAGGCCGCCGAGCCGGGGAAGGACACGATCCTCGTTGTCCTCGAAATGACCGGCGGAAATGACGGCCTCAACACCGTCATCCCCTACCGCGACGACGAGTACCACAAGCTCCGCCCCACCCTCCACTTCCAGGCCAACCAGGTCGTCAAAGTCAATGACGAGCTCGGCATGCACCCGGCCTTGCAGGGCTTCGGCCAGCTCCTGCAGCAGAGCAAGCTCGCCATCATTCAAGGGGTCGGCTACCCGAACCCCGACCGGTCGCACTTCGAGAGCATGGACCGCTGGCAGTGTGGCGAGGTCACGGCCAAGGTGAGCGGCACCGGTTGGCTGGCCAAGAGCGTCCCGGACCTGGCCAAGGGCAAGGGCGGCGGCGTGCCGGTCATGCACGTCGGCAGCGAGAAGCTGCCCTTGGCCTGTCGCGGCACCACCCAGGGAGTGTTCACGATCAACCAGGAGCAGCCGTTCGAGCTGAAGCTCGGGCTGCCCGGGAGCGAGGAGGAGAAGGCCCGCAAGAAACTCCTGGCCGACGTCGCCGCGGTCGGCCCGGACGAGAAGGGCGACGATCTGCTGCCGTTTGTCCAAAGGCGACACCTGCAGACGTACACATCGGTCGAGAAGCTCAAGGAGATCCTCAAGGACCAGGTCCGCGACCAGGCTCGGTACGGGTATCAGCCAAGCAGCCTGTTCGTGAAGATGGATCTGGTCGCCCGGCTGATCTCGCAGGGATTCGGCACCCGCGTCTTCTACGTCGCCCTCGACGGGTTCGACACGCACTCCGGCCAGGCTCAAACGCAACAGAACCTGTTGCAGCAGATCGACCAGGCCGTGACGAACCTGTTCACGCGCCTGCAGAGCACCGGCGACGACCAGCGGACGCTGTTCATGACCTTCTCGGAGTTCGGCCGGCGCGCGGCCGAGAATGGGTCGAAGGGGACGGACCACGGGAGCGGGTCGTGCATGTTCGTCGCGGGGCCGGGGGTCAAACCGGGCCCGGTCGGCCGGCACCCGAGCCTGACCGACCTGACCGACGGCGACCTGAAGTATCACACCGACTTCCGCCGCGTGTACGCCACCCTGCTCGACGGCTGGCTGAAGGTGGACAGCAAAATGGTCCTGGGGGATAAGTTCGAGAAGCTGGATTTCCTCAAGAAGACATAACAAACCACCGAGTCACAGAGGGCACAGAGACAAGAGACACAGAGAAAAAGCAGGAAGGGCGGGTCACCGGAGAGTCTGAGGCCCCTGGTGACCAAACCTGTCGTTTCCTCTGTGTCTCTTGTCTCTGTGCCCTCTGTGACTCGGTGGTTAGTTTCTTCTGGAAACGACCAGGGCTGCGTCGTCTTGGAGCTGGCCCATGCGCATGCGGGCCGCGTCGATCAGCCGGGCCGGGATGGACGCCAGGTCGTCCCCGCGGGCGATGTCGCGCAGCACGACCGGGTTGGCGTATTCCCACACCCCGTCGGTCATCAACAAGAGCGTCCCCGGCTCGGACGGGGCCGCGAACGGCAATGCGTTCGCCCGGCCGCTGCCGACCCACGGCTTGCGCACCGCCTCCACAGTCAGGGCTTGCACCTGGGTTGGGGTAACCCACCACGCCGCCGAATCCCCGACCGCGGCCCCGGACACCCCGTGGTCGGAGAGCGCGCACACGATCGCGGTCGTCTCACCGCCGCCGGCCTGGGTGGCGGCGTCGCGGTCGATCTGGCGCAAGAGCTCAGCGAGCCCGAACGGGGTCGGGAAAGCGGGCCAGCGGGCGTGGGCCTCAAGATGGCGGATGACGAAGTCGGCGGCCGCGCCCCCGCCGGCCCGGCCGCCCATGCCGTCGGCGACGGCGAGCAGGTGGCCGTACGCGGTCGGCCATGCGGCCACCCGGTCCTCGGTGGCGGCCCGATACGAATCCGCGGCGGTGACGATGAGCCAGGGCATGAGGGTACTTTAGCGATAGTCGCTAAGCCGCAATCGGCGAGACCCTCACGACCCCGCGGGCACCAACTCCTCCTCCTCGACCTGTACCGCCTCCTCGCGCCGGCCGGTAAACTTCCGCTTCCACCACGCCCCGAACGCGTCGAAGTACGAATACGTCACCGGGGTCACCAGCAGCGTCAACAACAGCGACAGGATCTGCCTGCCGAGGATCACCTTCGCCATGCTCGACCGCCCCGCGGCCCCGGGGCCCGTGCCCAGGGCCATCGGGATCATTGCCGCGACCAGCATCACCGTCGTCATCAGGATCGGCCGCAGCCGCACCTTGTTCGCCGCCAGGATCGCCGATTCGCGGGTCATCCCCTGCTTGCGCAGCTGGTTCGTGTACTCCACTTGCAGGATACCGTTCTTCTTCACGATCCCGAACAGCATGAACAGTCCGAGCATGGCGAACAGGTCGAGCCGCGTCTGCAACACGATCAGCGACACGATCGCGAACGGCAGCGTCAACGGCAGGGCCGCCAGAATGCTTACCGGGTGGACCAGGCTCTCGAACTGCGCCGCCAGGATCATGTACATGAACACGAACGCCAGCAAAAAGCCGATCAGGAAGTTCTGGTTCGACTCGGCCAGCATCTTCGCCCGGCCGATGAACTCGAACCGGTACTCCGGCGGCAGGTTCTTTTCCTTGAGATGGGCGTTCAGCTCGGCCACCGCGTCGCTCATCCCCTTCCCTTTCAGATTGGCCGAGACGACCACCTGCCGCTGCCGGCTGAACCGGGCGATGGTGTTCGGCCCGGTCGCGTCCGCAAACCGGGTGACACTCCCCAGCTCCACCACCCCGCCCGGGGCCTTGGCCGCGGGCACTCCCATCCGGGCGATCGCCTCATGGCCGCCCCGGGCCGACAGGTCCGCCCGCAGCCACACGTCGTACTGCTCGTCCTGCTCCTTGTACTTGGTTACCGGCTGCCCGCCGACCAACACATTGATCGTCGTCGATACGTTCTGCAAGCTGACGCCGAGGTCGGAGAGCCGGTCGCGATCCGGGTAGACGCGCAGCTCGGGCTTGTTCAGCGACAGGCTGGTATCCACGTCCACGTAGTGCCCCTGCTGCCGCATCCACGCGGCGATCTCCTCCGTGTACTGCTTGAGCCTGTCCATGTCCGGGCCGATCAGGTTGAGGTCGATGTCCACCTGCCGGAACCCGGTCGAGGAGACGGCCGCGACGTCCTGGACGGCCGCACGCACGTCGGGGTAGTCCTTGAGCACGGCCCGGGCGTCGCCCATGACGTCCGTCTGCCGGTACGGCCGTTCGCGCAGGTCAACGAGGCGGACGTAAATGGTCCCGCGGGTGACTTCGCCTTGACCGCGGGTGACGCGGCCGGTCGTGTCGCCGATGGTAACGAGCGTGTGCGTCACCCCGCGAAGCTTCCGCATCCGCCGGTCGATGTCCGTGAACACCTCGTCGGCCCGCTCGAGCGAGTACCCCTCGGGCAGCGTGATTGCCACCTCGAACTCGCTCTGGTCGTCCCTGGGCACGAAGTCCGACCCGGCCATCTTGACGAGGACCGGGGTGCTGAGGACGAGCAGGACCGCGATGCCAACGACGACCCACCGGTGCCGCAGCGACCAACCGAGCATGGCGAGGTAGGTGGATTCGAGGACACGCCAGATGGGGCCGCCTTTCGTGCCGTGCTGAATAGTAGTCGGCACGCGGAGCGTGCCGTCACTGTCGGCACGCGGAGCGTGCCGACTACTTTGGGGTCTCCTCAAAAACCGCGCACACAGAGCCGGCGTCATCGTGAACGACACTGCCATGCTCATCAGCACACAGAACCCGACAATCCACCCGAACGCGTTGAAGAACCGCCCGACCTGACCGCTCATGAACGCGATCGGCGCAAACACGACCACCAGCGACAGCGTCGTCGCCAAGACGGCCAGCGCGATCTCCCGCGTCGCCGAGCTGGCCGCCTGCCACGCGGTCAGTCCCTTCTCTTCCATGTGTCGGAAGATGTTCTCGAGCACGACCACTGCGTCATCGACCACGACGCCCACCGCGAGGATCAGCCCGATCATCGTGAAGTTATTGAGCGTGAACCCCATCGCGTCCATGAACGCGAACGCCCCAATCAGCGACGTCGGAATGGCCAGGGCCGCGATCAAAGTCGTCCGCCAGTCGCGCAGGAAGAGCAGGACCGACAGGCTCACGAGCACGATGGCCATGAGCAGGTGCTTCTTGACCTCTACCATCGAGTTGTTGATGAATCGCGACTGGTCGCGGATCAGCTCCGTGCGGATGTCGGGCGGTAGGGTCGGCTGCAGCTCAGCCAGCCGCTTGCGGACTGTGTCCACGACCTCGACGGTGTTCCGGCCGGATTGCTTCAGGACGATCAGGCTGACCGCGTACCGGCCCGGCTCGTCGTCGGCCCCCTCGCCGCGGGCCCACAGCCGGCTCACCCCGCGCGGCTCCTCCACCCCCTCCTCCGCCCGGCCAATGTCCTCGATGCGGACCGACTGCCCGTTGCGGTTGGCGACGATGAGCTGGTTGAAGAACTGGGTGCGTTCGACGCGCCCAAGCACCCGGACCCCGATCTCCGACTGCCGGCGATCGACGCGGCCGCCCGGGTCCTCGCGGTTCTCGCGGATGAGCGCCTGCCGCACGTCTTCCACCGTCAGGTTCTCGTACTTCTGCAGCCTGTCAGGGTCCACAGTGATGTGAATCGCCCGCTGGCGGCCGCCGATGAGAACGACCGAGCCGACCCCGGGCAGGGTCTCGAGGTCCTCCTTGAGCTTCTTACGGGCGATCTCGGTGACTTCGCGGAAGTCGCGGCGACCGGACACGACAATGGTGACGACCGGTGCCGCGTCCACGGCCAGCTTGTCGATGATCGGCGGGTCGGTGCCGACGGGGAAGTGGGTGAGGATCGTGCGGACCTTGGCATCCACTTCCTGGGCGCCGACATCCCCGTTCTTCTCGAGCTTGAACGCGACGACGATGGTGGAGATGCCCTCCTTGGTGGTGGAGCGCAGCTCGTCGATCCCGGAGATGGTGTTGACCGCGTCCTCGATCGGCTTGGTAACTCCGGTCTCCATCTCGTTGATGCTGGCCCCGCGAAGCGTGGTGGTCACGGTGACCAATGGGATGTCCACGTTCGGGAACAGCTCGACGCCGAGGCGCAGGTAGGACGCCAGCCCGAGGACGATCGGGGCGGAAACGAGCATGGCGGTAAACACCGGCCGGCGGATGCAGATGTCCCAGATGGACATGAAATGAATCCTCGATCAAGTGGGCGACGTGTCGGCCGCTTGGTCATGAGACCCGGCCAAGCGAACGCGGATGACGCGGGTTTTCACGGATCATACCCAGATCAATCTTCTGTCTGACCCGCGCCAATCCGTGTCATCCGCGTTCCATTGCCTTTGCTTGGCCGCACAGGAGGCTTCCCCTACTCCCGCACGCGAACGGCGACGCCTTCCGCCAGCCGACTCAGACCGCTCGTGACCACCTTCGCGCCGGCCGGCAATTCGCCCTCGACTTCGACCCACGTGCGTTTCTTCATCCCGTCCATCACCTCGACGGAAACGCCGGTCCGCACCGGGACCTCGTGCACCTTCCCGTCGGTCACGACGAACACTTTCGTCACGCCCGCGAAGTTCACGAGCGATTCCTCGGGCACGGTCGGGGCCTTGTCATCGTTCTTCATCACGATCGCCGCCTTGACGAAGCTGCCGGCGCTCAGTCGCCGGTCCCCGTTCGGGACGACGACCTCGACCGTGAACGTGCGGCTCGATCGATCGACGGAGCGATTCACGCGCGAGATCGTCCCCAGGAACTTCTCCCCGCGATATGTCTCCACCTCCAGCTCAACGACTTGACCGGTCCGGACCTCGGACAGGTGCCGCTCCGAGAGTGTGAGCTGGAGCTTGAGCGGGCGATCAATGACGAGGCGGAAGAGCGGCGGGGCATCGACCAGGGGGATGATGCGGACCATCTCCCCGGC
>DATFWZ010000095.1:0-16900 GCA_035258765.1 Gemmataceae bacterium | reverse complement strand
TTGACCCGCCGCTCCTTCTTCCACTCCGTCTCCACCGGCCTGTACGGGGTTGCGCTCACGCACCTGCTCGGCCAGGAGGTCCGTGCCGACATTCCGGCCGACCTTGCCCCCCGCAAGCCCCACTTCCCGCCAAAAGCCACGTCCGTCATTCACCTGTTCATGAACGGCGGGCCGAGTCAGATGGACCTGTTCGACCCAAAGCCGATGCTCGAGAGGCAGCACGGCAAGCCGTACTTCGACAAGATCGCGGGCGAGGTCGAGTTCATCAAGGACGCGGGGGCGATCATGCGCTCCCCGTTCCGGTTCGCCCGGCACGGCGAGTCCGGGGCCGCGGTGTCCGAGGTCATGCCACACCTGGCGGGGGTGGTCGATGACATCGCGTTCATCCGCTCCATGTTCACGACCAACCTCACCCACGAGCCGGCGATCTACATCATCCAGTCGGGGAAGATGGGGCGGGGACGGCCCGTATGGGGCTCGTGGGTCGTGTACGGGCTAGGCAGCGAGAACCAGAACCTGCCGGCGTACGTCGTCCTCGACGACCTGAAGGGCCTGCCGGTCAACGGCGTCGAGAACTGGCAGGCCGGGTTTCTTCCGCCCATCTTTCAGGGCACGCGGTTCCGCTCGACCGGCTCCCCGGTGTTGAACCTGCGCCCCGAAACTGATCGGCCCGAGGCCGTCGCGCGGGCGGAGCGCGACCTCGTCTCCCGGCTCGACCGGGCTCACCGCGACGAGCGCCCCGGCCAGCCGGCACTTGACGCCCGCATCGCCAGCTATGAGCTGGCCGCCCGCATGCAGCTCGCGGCGACCGACGCACTTGATATCTCGAAGGAGCCGCTGGCCGTCCGCGACATGTACGGCATCGGCAGTGAGCCGACCGACTCGTACGGCCGCCGCTGTCTAATCGCCCGGCGGCTCGTCGAACGGGGCGTCCGCTTCGTGCAGCTCTTCATCAACGCGCAGATCTGGGACACGCACACGAATCTGGCCGCCGAGTTGAGAGCCGCGTGCGACCGGACGGACAAGCCGGTCGCCGCACTGCTTCGCGACCTGAAGCAGCGGGGGTTGTTCGACCGCACACTGGTCGTCTGGGGCGGGGAGTTCGGCCGGCTGCCTATCGCCCAATTGCCGCCGGACAAGGACGAGAAGAAGGCCGGCCGCGACCACAACAAAAACGCCTTCTGCACCTGGCTGGCCGGAGCCGGGGTGAAAGGCGGAACCACCTATGGGGCGACCGACGAGCTGGGCCTGCACGCGGTCGAGAACCGCGTGAGCGTGCCGGACTGGCACGCGACGCTCTTGCACCTGGTCGGCCTGCGCCACGACCAGCTCTATGTCATGTCGAGCGGCCTGAAGGAGAAGCTGACGGGCGTCGAGGCGGCGAAGGTGGTTGAGGGAGTCCTGGCCTAAGGCCCGTACCCGCGGCGGCCGGTCCACCGGCGATTGACCGCGGGCCGCCCGAATGGCGGCGAATAGCCACTGGTTCAGCTTCCGCATCTGCCGGGCCAACGGGAACCACTGCGACCGCATCAGGGACCCGACCGGCAGCACCTTGAAAAGAACGAAGCAGTGCCGGCTGCGGCCCCGGGCGAGCATCGCCTCCACCCGGCGCGCCGTCTCGTCCCGCTCGGGCCCGCCGCAAGCTGGCCGACAGGCACGGCGGCGGGCGAAATCGCCGAGAAACCGAACACGTCGAGGTCGCCGGCCCGGTCCCGGACACCGACGTCTTGGCCGACGACGAGGCCCTCGCCAGACTCCGGTACTTCGCCGGAATGACGGTGCCTGGGGCGGCCGCCGCCTGGGTATCGCCCCGTCCACGGCCGAGACCTGGCTCCTCGCCGGGCTGAGTAAGGGCGACTCGGCCGGCCGAGAAAATCGGTTCTCTCGTCACGATTCTGTAGGGTGAATCACTTCCCGATTCCGCATTGATCGATGTACCGCGAGCAGGAACGGCTAAGGGGCCAAGAGTCGATTTGGGTCGAAGCCGACGCCTACCTGAATCAACCCTCGGGTTCTTTCTCGCCGTCCGACCAGCGCCCGCGCGCACTGTCCGCGCGCCGGGACCGGCGGCTTTTCGTCCCATCGCGGACCTCGTCACTCAGGAGGTCTCGTCATGTCGATCGCCAAGTCGTTCCGCCGCCGCGACCGGGACCGCTCTCTGGGATCGGCCCGCCAGCTCCGCCTCGATGGGCTCGAAGACCAAAGTGTGCCGAGCGTTTATACCGTGACCAACCTGCACGACGACCGCTCAACGGGCTGATGTTGTGGACAGATTACTCTATACCTGGGAGCTTCCATTCAGGCAGGGAGACCTGCCCGATCAGTCGGGCGTGGTCTTGTCCACCTGCCACTCGACCTTCCCGGCCGCTGTGCCGGGGCTGCTTGACACGACGCTCGGCCGCCCCGATTCTCTCAACACCCTCACCTTCGTTACTCGCCGGCCGTTCCTCGTAGACCACCCGGCCCCACGAACCCCATGGAGCGACCATGACTCGCCGCCCCCCGACGGCCCGCGCGCACCCGACTCAACCTGCAAGCGTTCGAGCCACGCGATTGTCCCGCCTGCCCCCGCGTCAGTTTCGATGGCCGTCTTGTCGTCCCAGGGCTCTGGCACGAGACCGCAAACGGCGGTGACAGCCGGAACGTCGATCGCGTCCGGGTCGTAGCCACCGCTGGCGGACAGCCCGCGGAAGCGGACCTGGTCCTCCCGGGCGCCTTGGTCGATGCCTGCGTCTGTGAGGACAATCACGCCGTGGCGGCCGGCCGGTCACAAGGTGGGAAGGGGCAGCTCGGCGTCTGGGAAATAGCCACGGGTCGAGCGCGGTTTGAGCCGATCTCGCTTCGCGGATTGCCTGTCTCCGTGGCCGCGCGGCCGGGAAGCAGTCAACTGGCCGTCCTCTGTTCCACGGGCGATTTGCTCGTGGTCGATGATCAAGCGGGCAAGAGCGTAATGGCACTACGCCATGCAGGGTGGACGACTTCCAATCCACCTGCCAGGACAGCCCAGTTCAATTACACGCCGGACGGCAAGACGCTCATTTTCCTGGGCGGCGGCCCGGCGGACCTTTCTTCCCGTCGATCTGTCTGTAGCCCGATATCCAATCGTGCGCGGCCCGGATCCGGGCCCGCCTGAATTCGCCGATTCCGACAAAAAAGCGTATGATCCGTCGGGCCGGGCGGCACTTCTCGTGTCGGCCCGGGCGGGCGACCTCGAGGGAGCGCATGGGGACGAGGCGTTGGGGCGAGTTCCTACTCCACCTGCGGTGGGGGCCGGGCGGGCCGACCGGTCCGCCTACCACCGACGGGGCTTTGTTGCGCCGGTTCGCCGACAGCCGCGACGAGGCCGCCTTTGCCCTCCTCATTCAGCGGCACGGGCCGACCATCTTCGGCGTCTGCTGTCGAATCCTCGGGCCCGGGCCCGACGCGGAGGACGCCTTCCAGGCGACGTTCGTGGTCCTCGCCCGGAAGGCCACCGTTCTGGCCGATCGCGCGATCGTCGGCAACTGGCTGTTTGGGGTCGCCCGCCGAACGGCGTTAAAGGCCCGGGCACTCGCCGCTCGCCGGCGCGTCAAGGAGCGGGAAATGGCTCGGCCGGAGTCTCGTCCCCCGGCCCATCCCGGCGAGTTGCGGGAGGCGATCGACGCGGCCGTCGCCGGGCTCCCAACGAAGTACAGGGCCCCGGTCGTGCTGTGCGAACTCGAAGGACGGTCGCTCCGCGACGCCGCCGCCGAACTCGGCTGGCCGGAGGGAACGGTCGCCGGGCGGCTGTCCCGGGGCCGGGCGATGTTGCGAGCCCGCCTCGTCCGCGCCGGGCTACCGGCCACAGCTGGGGTCGCGGCCGCGGTTCCAGTCCCGGCGGCGCTGGCGGCCTCCGCGGCCCGGGCGGGGTGTGCAGCCACCGGCGGGGGCGGCGCCATTCCGCCAGTCGTTGCCACGCTCGCGGCCGCCGTCGAGCGGCAGTTCGCCCTCGCCCGGCTCGTGCCGATCGTGGCCGGTCTCGGGGCAGTCCTGGCAACGGCCGGGACGATTGCCCTCACCCCCGAAGATCCCGCGCCGCCGGCCGGAGACCCCAAGCCGATCGCGACGGCCCCGGAGGTTCCCCGCCGACCCGCGGTCGATGCCCTGGGGAACCCGCTACCGACCGGAGCTCTCGCCCGCTTCGGTACCAACCGGCTGCGACACGGCGGGGAGCTCTATGCCCTGGCGTTCACCGCCGACGGGACTGGACTTGTCGGTGCGGGCAATCAGTGGGCGAACCAGGTCTGGGACGTCGCCACCGGCCGACACCGGAGCACTATTACATCGGACCGCCTGATCTCGTCCGCCGTCGGCGTCTCCCGAGATGGTCGTCGCATGACCGGATGGACGGACGCCCGAGTCTGCGTGGTCTGGGACACGGCCACCGGGGAAGAAGTCCGGCGGTTCGCCCTGAATAAGAAGGTCCTGCGGGCGATGGCCGTCACCCCAGACGGCCGGGTCGCCGCCGGCAGTCAGGATTCATTGGAGATTCACCAGCCCGACGGGACTGTCGTCGAAGTCACCGCGCCCGGTTGCCCCGCGGCCCTCGTGTTCTCGGCCGACGGGTCGCGGCTCGGGGTCGCGGAGCTGGACGGGACAGTGAAGGTGGTGAACACCGGCACCGGCGACGCGACCCACCGACTGCGAGTCGAGCGGAATGCCACCGCCATCACGCTCAGTCCGGCCGAGGATGCCCTCGTCGTCGGCACGAATCACAGCGTCCAGGTGTTCGACCTGCAGACGGGAACGCCGGCCCGGCGGTTCGGGCCCGGGGCCACGGCCCTGGCGATGGCCCCGGACGGCGGTCTGTTGGCGACCGCCGACTTCGACGGCGTGGTGCGGCTCTGGGACTGGCGGACCGGCACCGTGGAGCGCCACTTCGCGGCGGACAAGGGCACGCGGGCCCTTTCTTTTTCCCCGGACGGGGCGACGCTGGCGACCGGCGGGGACCGGCAAGCGGTTCGGTTGTTTGACTCCGCGACGGGTCAGGAACGGCAGCCGGCCGCGGGCCCGACGGCGAGCGTGGTCAACCTCGGCTTGAGCGCCAACGGCCGCCGGCTCGTGACGTCCGCCGGGGACGGACTTCAGGTCTGGGACCCGGCGACGAGCCGACCCGTCGGGCCGCGCGCGGCCATCCAGGACCCGATGCGAATGGCGGTGTCGCCCGACGGCACCCGGGTGGCTAGAGCGATCAACGGGCGCGTTCTGGTCTGGGACCCGGGTACCGGTCGCGAGGTGAACGAGTGGAGCACGCCCCCGGGGGCGCTGTACGGGTTCGGGTACTCTCCGGACGGGACGACCCTCATCGCCGCCCTTGACAACGGCCTGCGGGTGTATGACCCGGTGACGGGCGAGACCCGGTCCGTGCTGGTGCGAAAGAACGCCGAGCCCCGGTCCCTCTGTGTCGGGGGCGGGGCCAGCGCCCGGCTCGCGGTCGGCTATCACGACGGCAGCGCCGCGATCTGGGACCTGGGCTCGGCCCAAGTCATTGCGGTATCCCGGCCGGGTCCGGCCGATCGCGGGAGCGCGTACGGGGTGGCCTACGATGTCGGCCGGGGCGTTCTCGCCGTGCTCACGCTCGGCCGGGTCCGGGTCTGCGACGCCGAAACGATGGCCGAGCGCTGGTCGATCCCCCGCCGGGGCGTCGAGTCCGGCTGGTCCCCCGTGGCGCTCTCCGCCGACGGACACTGGCTGGCGTACGCGGACGGGCTGACGACCTATCTGGTCGATGTCGCGACCGGACAGGTGGTACGGACCTACGGGGGCCACATCGCCGCCGTCACCGCGCTGGCCTTCGCCCCCGGGTCGGACCGGCTTTACTCGGCCAGCCTGGACACGACCGTGTTGGTCTGGGACGTGCGCCCGTCCACTCCGTGAACGTATTGTCAACGTGATTGAACGGCCCCGGCGGCCGGGTTACCGTACGCAACCGCCCTCGTCGCGACTCCTCACTGAGACCTCACCATGTCCATCCGTCGTCGTGCGCGCCTGGCCGTGCAATCGCTCGAAGACCGGGCCGTCCCCGCGGGCGTCCTCGATCCCACCTTCAGCGGGGACGGATACCTGACGCAATTTCTGGCAATCCCGGGGGTCGCCTCGGTCATCGGCGAGGATGTTCTCGTCCAGCCCGACGGCAAGGTGGTGGCAGTCGGTCGCACCGCCGGCAACACCCACGCCGTGGTCCTCCGGTACAACCCCGACGGCAGCCTCGACACCACGTTCAACACCACCGGCTTCAACTACATCGACATCCCCATCACCACCTCGCAGTTCTTCGGGGTCGCCCTGCAGGGGACGAAGTTGATTGCGGTCGGGACGACCTGGAGCAGTCCGGAGGGGGACCAGCTCCTCGTCGCCCGGTTCAATGCCGACGGCACGCTGGACACGACGTTCGACGGGGACGGCCTCGTCCGCACGAACGTCTCCGGGCTCCCCGAGAGCATCAACTCGGTCGCCATCCAGCCCGACAACCGGATCGTAGTTGCCGGCAGCGTCCAGGTGCAGCTCGGGTTGGCCTACAACCGGGCCCTCGTCCTGCGGTACCAAGCCAACGGCTTGCCGGACCTGTCGTTCGGCGGGACCGGGCAGGTCCAGATCGACCTGGGGCCGTCGCTCGCAAGCGCAACGAGCGTCCTGGCAACTCCGGACGGCAAGATTGTCATCGCGGGGTTCAGTAATTCCAGTAGCCCTTCCAACCAGAGCTTCGCCGTCGCCCGACTGACGTCGGTCGGGGCCCTGGACGAAACCTTCGATGGCGACGGGATCGTCAAGACGACGATTCCGGGACACAGTTTCCAGGCGGCCCACGACGCGGCCCTGACGGCCGATGGCAAGATCGTCCTGGCCGGGAGAGGCGGCTCACTCACCGAGCCGGCGGTGGCGGCCCTGCGGTACAACCCGGACGGTTCCCTGGACACCACGTTCGGCGGCACGGGTTACGTGGTGACCGACCTCGCCCCCGCCGCCAACGCCGAGGTCTTCGGCGTCGCGGTCCAGGCGGACGGCCGGGTTGTGGCCGCTGGCTACGCGGCGCTGGCGGGCTCATCGGTCGCCAACCGGTCGATGGTCCTGCGGTACAACGAAGACGGGTCGCTCGACACGACCTTCGGCGAAGGGGTCTCGACGCTCGTCCCGGGGGTGGTTCTCACGAACATCCAGGCCGACAGCATTCAGCGGTTCAACGCGGTCAAACTCCAGCCCGACGGCGGGATCGTCGCGGTCGGTCTGACCTTCGGAGTGCAGCAGGAACTCACGTTGGCTCGGTACACGAACGACTCGCTGACCGCCGTGGACGATGCCTACACGACGACCGGCGAAACACCCCTGTCGGTCCCCCGCCCGGGGTACAAGGCGAACGACGTCATGCCCGGAAACCCCGAGCCGGTTGGCGAGCTGGTGACCGGGCCGGCCCACGCGGCCGCCTTCAACTTCGGGTCGAATGGTTCGTTCACGTTCACCCCCGCGGCGGGGTTCGTCGGCGAGGACACGATCGCGTATCAACTGACGACGTCCGCCGGCACCAGCAACACGGCCACGATCACGATCACGGTGAGCGAGCCGAATGAGGCGCCGTCAGCGGTGGCCGATGTGTATGCGCTCCCGGAGACCGGCCCGCTCGTCATCGCGGCCCCGGGCGTCCTGGCGAACGATACCGACCCGGACGGGGACACGCTCTCCGCGATCGTCGTGGATCCACCCGCCGTCGGCACCCTGACCTTGAACCCGGACGGCGGGTTCACCTACGACTTCCCGGCCGACCTTGTCGGGCCAGTGACGTTCACCTACAAGGCGTCCGACGGGACCGCCGAGAGCGCCCCGGTGACCGTGACCCTGACCCGCGGCCCCGCTGTCATCGTAAACGGGACCGTCTTGACCGTCCGCGGTACGGCCGGGGCGGACGCTGCCCGGCTGCGGCGGATTGGGACTTTGATCCGGGTCGAGCTGGTCACCCCGGAGGGGGTGATTGTCCAGACCGCCCGGCCGAGCGGGGCCTTGCGCTTCACCCAGGTGAATGTGCTTCTCGGGGACGGGGACGATCACCTCGACGCGGCCGGCTTGACCATTCCGGTGCTTGCCGACGGCGGGGCCGGGAGCGACGCGTTGCGGACCGGCAGCGGCCGGGACACGGTCGATGGCGGGTCCGGGAACAACGTGCTGATCACCGGGTCCGGGAACGATGTCGTGACGGCCGGGGAGGGCGCGAACGAGATCCAGTCCGGCTTGGGGAACGACACGGTCACGACCGGGACCGGCGGCAGTCTGATCGACGCCGGGGCCGGGAACGACGTGGTGATGGCGGCCGGCGGCATGAACTACATCCAGGGCGGGGCCGGGAACGACGTGCTCGTGGCCGGCAGTGGGGCCGACCTGATCGACGGCGGCTTGGGGAACGACCTGATCGAGGGCGGGTCCGGGGCCGACCGGCTGGAAGGGGCGGCCGGGAATGACATCCTGATTGACGGGACGGTCGCCCTGGTGAACCCGGCGACCGACAGCCTGACCCGCGTGCTGGCCGACTACCGGCCGACCAACCGGCAGTCACTAATCGACATCAGTACCCGCATCGCGGTAACATTCGACACCGCCGCGGCGGACACATTGACCGGGGCCGGCGGGACGGACTGGTTCTGGAGCGACGACGCGCTGGATGTCCTCGACCTGACCGGGGCCGAGCCGAAGAACGCTCAGGTCTGACTGCGGACTCGGTGTGACGGGGGCCGACTGGCTGGCTTGCCGCCCACTGCTAAGCGGGCCGAGGTCGAGTCTCTGATCCGGCCCTGTCCACGCGGGTCCGGGCTCCCTCATTCGGGCCGTTTCGCGTCCGGGTTCTTGAGCCGGGCGATCAGTTCGACGAACTTCGGATCGTCCCGCAGCGCTTCGAGGTCGGGGTCCGTCGCCAGCTTCACACTGTCCTTCCAGCCGGTGGCCACGAGCCTCTCCAGCAACCCGACCGCCCGACCGCGGTAGCTTTCGTAGAGCCTTCGTTCGTCGGCCGTCAGCGCAGTTGCCGGCCGGCCGGCCAGGACCGCGCCCGCGCACAGGGCGAAATTGCAGCCCATGTTGAACAGGTCGCCGTCCGGCCGCTTTATAAGGAGCTTCTCGAGAATACCCGCGGCCGTCGCGTGGTCGCCGCACCGGGCCAGGGCGTTCGCCAGCCGCGACTGGAAACCGTCGTTCGCCGGGACCGCGTCCGCGAGCATTTGGCGGGTGTCGCGGCAGCGGCGGTAGTCGGCGGTCGCGGCCTTCTGGTCGCCCCGCTTGAGCGCCAGCGTCGCGGTGCGGTAGTACACGTCGGACGACTCGCTCTGAAGCAGGATCAATTCCGGGAACCCCAGGATCTTCCTCATCAGCGTGAGGTCGGCGGTGTACCGCGGGGCGGCGTCGGCGAGCCGGTCGCGCATGATGAGGAAGTCGCCATACTCGCGGCTCGCGCGCGCCGCCTGGAGTTGCAGCCCCTGATCGGTCGGGTCGGCCGCGGCGAGTTTCGCGAGTCGGTCGGCCGCTTCCGCCAGGTACGGCTCGGCCTTCGCGTCATCGGCCAGTGCGGTGTACAGCTTGCCGAGCAGCACCAGCGATTCGGCCAGCTTCCGCTCGGCCCCGGCGGTGTACGGGGTCGGCGGGGCGCTCGCGACCTCGCGGCGGAGAGTCAGCGATTCCTCACCCGTCGCCACCCCGTCGGCGAACTTCTGGGTCCGCCGGTGAAGGTCCGCGATCTCGTACAGGGTGCCCGCGACCGATTGCTTCGCCTCGACGGTTGGGATCTCGCCCGTCGTCGGCGATTCGGCCACCTGCCGTTGCAGGTCGAGCGCCTCGCCGAACTGAGACATGACGGCGGCGACATCGACCGGCTTGTCCCGCCGGTTCAGCGCGAACGTCCCGCGCCGCACCAGGACGAGGGCGTGATTCCCCTTCGCCCGGTCCTTCGCGGTCACGTCCTCGCGCAGCAGGCGCGCGGTCAGCTCCTGGGCCGCGGCGTAGGAAGCGTCCGCCTTCGCCCAGTCCCCACCGGCGGCGGCGAGCTCGCCCGTCTTCATGTGGAAGTTCATCATCACCCGGGCCGGGAGGTTCCGCGCCGCGGCCATGTCCGCCTGCTTGCCGACCGCTTCGCCGAGGGTCGCCATCAGTTGCTGCTGTGCCTGCCGGGCGAACAGGTTCTTCCGCAAGAGGTCCGGGAGTCGGTCCGCGACGCCGACCACGGCCTCGCGGGCCGTACGGTAGCTCTCGTCCGCGACTCGGCGGTCCGTCTCCGACTGCTCGAACGCCGCCTGCCGCTCCGCGGCGGACCGCTCCGCCTGCTCGAGCGCCTGCTGCCGCTCGGTTGCGAGTTGAACCGCCTCCCGCTTTTGCCGATCGAAGACGACGGCGAACGTCGTCCCCAGTACGGCCACGGCGACTACGGCGGCGACCGCCAGACCGGTTGGGATCGCGACGCGGGGATTGCGCCTCGCCCAGCGCCACGCCTTCTCGACGCGGCCGACCGGGCGGGCGGTGATCGGCCGACCGTCCAGGAACGCCCGCAGGTCGTCAGCGAACGCGGCGCACGACGGATAGCGCTTCGCGGGATCCTTGCTCATCGCCTTCAGGCAGATCGTCTCCAGGTCGGGCGGGCAGCCGGGTTGGAGTTGAGTGGGAGCGACCGGCTCGTGCGTGCGGACCTGTTCGAGCGTATCGATCGCGCTCGTGCCGCGGAACGGCGGCCGGCCGGTCAGCAGGGCGTACAGCGTGGCCCCGAGGCCGTACTGGTCGGCCGCGGGGGTGGCCGGTTCGCCGCGGGCCTGCTCCGGGGCCAGGTAGCTCGGGGTGCCCAGCACGGCACCGGTCGCGGTCAGTTGGCCGATGTCCGCGACGTTCTGGGCGAGGCCAAAGTCGGTGATCTTCGGCGTGCCGTCGGCATCCAGCAGGACGTTCGCCGGCTTCAGGTCGCGGTGGATAATCCCGGCGGCGTGGAAGGCGGCGGCGGCGCGGGCGAGCGGTTCGATCAGGGCGGCTGACCGTTCCGGCGCGAGCGGTTCCTTGCCCGCCAGCCGTTCGAGCGTCCCGCCGGGGCAGTATTCGAGGCTGAAGTAGGGCAACCCGGCGTGCTCCCCGACCTCGTACACTTGAACCACGTTTGGGTGCTTTAGCTGGGCGATGGCCCGGGACTCGGCCCGGAACCGCTCGACCTGTCGCTCGCCGGCGAGGTGGCCGGCGAGGATCATTTTCAGCGCGACCGTGCGGTTCAGTCCGAGTTGCGTGGCCCGGAAGACGACACCCATTCCGC
Organism: Gemmataceae bacterium; assembly: GCA_035258765.1. GTDB lineage: Bacteria > Planctomycetota > Planctomycetia > Gemmatales > Gemmataceae > SIAJ01. The sequence continues at coordinate 5,622 of DATFWZ010000095.1, read as the reverse complement.
CGCGGCCGAGCATCTCTTCGATGGCGTAGCCGGAGACGGACGGGACTCGGCTCCCCGCCGGCGGTGCGGGTTCGGCGACGGTGGCTCCGCCGGCGGGCGTAAACTCCCCGGTACCGTCCGCGGTGCATGTCGGCGACCCGGGGGACGGAATCCGGGTACTGGATTCGTCGGTCGCGTCCGGCGGTGTGAGTCGCCGCCGGAGATCTGCGAACGTCTCCTGCGCGAGCGCGCGGACGGCCCCGGCGAGTTCCTCGGCGTGGACTTCCGGCCGCGGGGCGACGCCGGCCCGACAACTCTCGGCGTAGGTGTAAACCGCCGTGCGGCATCGATCCGCGATCGTACTGGGGAGTGCATCGTCCGGTATGGCTGAGGGCGACGGCATGGAAGATTCCCAGATGAGAAGGGCAATGAATTGGAACCCATCCGACAACGGAATGCACTAGATTTTGGGGCCCCACAGCTAGCAGGCGGTCACCAGGCTGTCCTTGAAGTACTCTGGGAGTGTCCCGAGATTCTCATCGAGCCAGCGGCGAGGCGACGCCGACTCCGGCCCCTGTGCCACCGCCCCCCGAACGGTTGCCGCGGAGCCCGGCAGGCCGATAGCTTGTCGCGGGAATGTCCTGCTCGCCGCGTCCACCCGGCCTTGGCCCAGCAGCACCAAACCGCTTTCCGCGATCCCGTCCGCTTCCCAATTCTGGAATGGCGACGGTCGCGTTTCACCCGCAACGCCTCCGAAACCACTCCGTGCCGACGAGTCGGCGATTCAAAATGGCAAACTGGACCACTAACCGGCGCCTGAAAATGAAAAGAGCCACAACCCTCGCAGGCTGTGGCCTTTTGATTTCATGGGCGCTACTGGATTCGAACCAGTGACTTCCACCGTGTGAGGATGGCACTCTAGCCGCTGAGTTAAGCGCCCGACGTCCGGAGAGACACCGTTCTCTTACGCAGGTTCGGGGGCGGCGGACAGGGGCCGCGGGACTATGGCCCCGGACCAATCACACTTTCGGCGGGGCGTCCTCGAACTTGGGGGCCGACGAGGTGACGCGCTGCGGCGGCCGTACCGGCTCCGGCTCGACGGCCCGCGGGGCGCCGCCGGCGGTCGGCTCCATGTCATCTTCGAGCCCCTTGACCCCACGCTTGAACTCGGTGACGGTCTTGCCCAGCGACCGCCCGAGCGCGGGCAAGTTGCGGCCGAACAGGAGTACCCCCAGCACGAGCAGCAGCATGATCTCCTGCGTGCCGAGGCCGAAGAAGCCAAACAGCGGAGTGGTCGTAAACATGGCGGGTGGTCCCTCCTCGATTAGGGAACGAGTTTGAGATTCTTCGCGGGGTCAGGGTGTACCCCGGGCGAAGCGAGGAGGTCGAAGGTAACCTCATCGGCAGGTGGTCGTGAACCAATACCTACTATAACATCGCGGCCTCTCCGGCGGCAACGGAAACCTCCGAAAAGTCTGCGCAGTCGCCGCCGAGGGGTTCACGGTCCGTTCGCACCCGCGACCTGTAGCTGGACAGTCACCGGGAAGTGGTCACTGTACCCCCGCGTCCCGGACTCGTTGCGACCGCCGAACTTAAGGGGCTCCCGGGCCCCGGACCGGCGGCGCAACTCGTCCGCGGCAAATATTTTTGCCGTCGTCGGGTCGCAAGACCATCCCTTGTCGTCGAGCAAGCCGCGCGTCACGCAGATGTGGTCGAAGACCGACCACTTGTTTCGTCCGCTGTAGATTGTTCCCTTCGGGTCGCCCGACCAGTGGGCGAACAGGTCCAGCAGTCGCGGCTCGTCGATCGATGACCGAACCGCCTCCACATTCTCCGTGACTTTGAGCCCCACCCGCAGTGACTCGTCCTTGAACTCGTCGTTGAAGTCCCCGCACACGACGACGTCGGCGTCTGGCTCCTCGCGGAGGATCGCCTTCACCCGCCCGTAACAGTCTTTAGCGTAGCTCAGTCGCCGGTGGCCGTCGTCGGACTTGTCCGAGACCCGGCTGGTCCAGTGGGCCGCGATCACCACCAGCTCGTACCCATTCTGCTCGATGTGCCCCTCCAGGATGCGGCCGTTGTGATTGTTCAGCTTCCGCGTCCGGTCGGTGAAGACGCCAAGGCGGGTCAGGATGCCCGGGGCGAAATGGCGGCCGGTCTTGTCGCCCTTGAAGAGGATGTGGGTGTACTTCCGATCCGCGAACACGCTCGCGGCCAGCCTGGCGTTCAGCGCGTCGCGCAGGGCCTCCAGGCAGCGCTCGTTCTCGACCTCGCACAGGCAGGCGACGTCCGGCCCGGCCCCGCCGTTCATCAGCAAGAGGCCCTCGGCCAGGTGATCCACCTTGGCCCGGAACATGACCGGGTTGGAGCCGAACCAGTCTTCCATCTCGTCGTGAACGTTGGGGTCGTCCTGGTCGTCGAAAAAGTTCTCAGCGTTCCAGGCGCAAAGCAGCACGGCGGCGGGCTTGCCGTCGACCGTCGGCCCGGTGGTCGGGTGTTGCGATCGCGGCCAGTGAGTCCAGAGGTAATAGCCGAGGAGGACGAGTCCGAGGACGCCGAGCAGGATGAGGGCCTGTCGCGGGTGGCGCATCGCCAGGCGAATGGCCGCCTGTTCGGCCTGGCGATTGAGGGAGCGGTGGTCAGCCATGACAAGTGCAGCCGTCAGCTGGACGAAATCAGTATAGGGGGCAGCTGCAGCAAATGAGTATGGGCGGGGGGCCGGGAAAGTGGGCTGGACAAGGTCCGCGGCCGCGGGTATTGGCGGGCCAAATCCCAGGGAAGGCAGGGAGGGGCGAACCCATGCGGAACGTGCGGAACTGGCTCGCCGGGCTGGCGGGCGTCGGCTGCGGACTGGCCGCGGCTGCCATCCTGTCCGGGCCGCCACGACCGGCCATGGCCTCGTCAAACGACCGATACCAGGACTACGTCATGTGCACCGGGGCGGTCACGGTGAACCCGAAGGTGCCGACGGACGGGGTGTGGATGCTCGACTATCGCGGCGGCAAGCTGCTCGGGACGGTCATCGACCGGACCACGGGCAAGATAAGCGGCTGGGCCGAAGTGGACCTGGTGAGCGAATTCGGCATTGCCCCGAAGCAGGATGTCCACTTCATGATGACGACCGGCTCGATCGCCCAGGGCCAGGCGGCGCTGTACGTGTGCGAGGTGTCCACGGGCAAGTTCGGCGTCTACACGATGGGATCGGGCGACTCCGGCGGCATCCAGGTGCGCCGGCACGACATGACCACCTTCCGCTCCGGCAAGCCGACCCCGGTGACCACGGCGGGGGGGAACGAACAGAAATAGGAAACACAATAGGACTCATGGGACTATACGTCTCATTGGTCCTATCGGACCTATGCTGTAGGTTTTCCCGCGAGCTTCCGGGCCAATTGGGATTTCTTCCGCGCCGCCGCGTTCGGGTGGATCACCCTCCGGGCGGCCGCCTTGTCCAGCTTCTTCGAGCAGGCGACAAATTCCGCCTTCACCTGGTCCGCGTTCCCGGCCTTCACGGCCGCCAAGAACTTCTTGATCTCCACCTTCAGCGCCTTCTTCACGGCCCGGTTCCGGTCCCGGCGCTTCTGGTCCTGGCGCAGCGACTTCTTCGCGCTCTTCGTGTGCGGCATGGGTTTCCTATTTCACTAAGCGGCAAACGCTCACTTGGTAATCTCGCCCACCTTGTAGCGGACGAACTTCGTCACCTCGAGCCCGGCCTCCTTGAGCACCTGGCCGACCGTTTTGGCCTGGTCCTTGACGAACGGCTGCTCGACCAGGACGTTTTCGGCGAACCACGTCTTCATCTGCCCCTCGGCGATCTTCTCCGCGATCTGGGGCGGCTTGCCGGTCGCCTCCGCCTTGGCCTTGGCGATCTCCTTCTCCTTGGCGACCAGCTCGGCCGGGACCTCCTCGCGGCGCGTGGACACCGGGGTCGGCTGGACCGCGGCCACGTGCATTGAAACCTCGCGCAACAGCACGGGGTTCGCGCCGGTCCCGCTCACTTGAACGAGCACCCCGAGGGTGCCGTCGTGGTGGATGTACTCGCCGAACATGCCCCCCACGAGGCGGGCGAACCGCTGCACCTTCATGTTCTCGCGCAGGACCGCGACCGTGTCGTGGATCAGGTCGGTGACTGTCTTCCCGGCCCCGTTGTCCGCGGTCAGGAGCGCCTCGACCGACGCCGGATTCTTGGTCGCGGCCACCTTGGCGATGGCATTGGCCAGCTTGACGAAGTGCTCGCCCTTTGCGACCGGGGCGCTCTCGCAGCGCAGCTCGACGATGGCGCCGACTTGCGCGGAGTTGTCGATGTACACGCCGATGCGGCCCTCAGCGGTTTCGTTCCCGGCCCGCTTGAGCGACGCCTTCGCCCCCGCCTTGCGCAGATGGTCGATGGCCGCCTCGATGTCGCCATTGGTGGCCTGCAGAGCGGCCTTGCACTCCATCATCGGCAGGTCGGTCCGCTTGCGCAGCTCGTTGACCATGGCCGCAGTGATCATCGCACTCATGGCTAATCTCTTAGGGGTCCGGCGGGGTTACCGCACGATAGGACCTATAGGACTCATACGTCCCATAGGTCCAATGGGCAGCTAGACACCAGACAACTATGCTCTTGGCGGGTTCACGTCAGTGTCGGGGCCACGGTCTGCTGGACCGGCGCCTGGGCGCCGCGGGGCCGGGCGCGTTCCTGGTTCTCCGGCCCCAGGGCGGCTTTTCCCTCCAGCACCGCGTCGGCCGCCTTCGTCAGCACCAGCTCGATCGACCGGATGCTGTCGTCGTTGCCCGGGATCGGCAGGTCCACCGTGTCCGGGTCCGAGTCCGTGTCGATCAGGGCGACCGTGGCGACGCCCATGCGCTGGGCCTCCTTCACGGCGATGTGTTCCTTCTTCGGGTCGATGACGACCAGCGCGTCCGGTAGCCGCTTCATGTCGCGGATGCCCTGCAGGTTCCGGCGGATCTTCGCCAACTCCCGCGACAGGCTCGACACCATCTTCTTCGAGTGAGTCCGAATCTCCGCCGACTCGGGCGCCTTGTGGATGTCCAGCTTGCCGGTGTCGCCCATCATGCTGGCCATGTACTGCGTCATGTCCACCCGGTTCGGGTTCTCGCCCAGGGGCAGCCACATGGCTTCCAGCTCTTCGAGCCGCTTCAGACGGTTGCGGATGGTGCGGTAGTTGGTCAGGGTGCCGCCCAGCCAGCGCTCGGAGACGTAGGGCATGTTGGCCCGGCGGGACTCGCGCTCGACGAGCTCCTTGGCCTGGCGCTTGGTGCCGACGAACAGGACCAGTCCGCCCTTGGAGACGACCTGCGACAGGTAGCGGTGCCCGCGGAGCAGCCCGCGGACGGTTTCCCGGAGGTCGATGATGTGGATCAGGTTGCGTTTGCCGTAGATGTACGGCCGCATTTTCGGGTTCCATCGACTGGCCCGGTGCCCGTAGTGGACGCCGGCGTCGAGCAGGTCCTTGACTTGGACAATGGCCACGCGGTGCTCCCGGGTTACTGGGTACTGGCGGAGACGATCATGTCGAACCTCCGGAGAAAAGGGAAGTATGCCCGCCCAATCTGGCGGGAGGGGTAAGAGATTATTTGTAGCCGACGGGGGGGAAAGGTCAACCAGGGAATGGTGGTGTGTGGCTCTCTCCTATAGGT
>DATFWZ010000094.1:0-2618 GCA_035258765.1 Gemmataceae bacterium | reverse complement strand
GACGAACGGCCCCGGCTGCAGCGCATCGAGCACCTGGGCCCGCCGCGTCATCGTCCCCGTGTGCCAGTGCTCCAGGACCCGGCCAGTGTTCAATACCAACGGGTACGCCGCGTCCGGCAGGTCGTCCGCCTCGGCGAACTCGCACGGGACGAACCGCCCGCGACCACTCGGCGTCGGAAAGCAGTCGCCGAACAACACAATTTCCCCGACCGAGTGTTCCGGATCGGGACACGGCCAGATCCTCCCGTTCAGTCCGAGGTTCTCGTAGGTCAACCCGGCGTAGCTGTGCGTCAGTCCCGCGAACTCCGCGAATACCTCCGCGGGCGATGAGTAGTTCATCGGGTAGCCGACCCGGCGCGCGATTTCGCTGATCACCTGCCAGTCGAGCCGGGCGTCGCCGGGCGGGCGGAGGGCCGGCCGGCCGATCTGCACCCGCCGGTCGGTGTTCGTGTACGTCCCCTCCTTCTCGAAGAACGACGACGCCGGCAGGACCACGTCCGCGAACTCGGCGGTCTCCGTCAGGAAGATGTCCTGGACGGCCAGGAACTCCAGGCTCGACAGCGCCTGGCGGACCTTGTTGATGTTCGGGTCCGAGAGGAACGGATTCTCGCCGACCATGTACATCCCGCGAATCGTGCCCGCCTTCGCCCCCTTCATGATCTCGACGACTGTCAGCCCGGGCTTCGGGTCGAGCGGGACGCCCCAGGCCGCCTCGAACTTCCGCCGGTTGGCCTCGTCCTTCACCGGCTGGTAGTCCGGGTACATCATCGGGATGAGCCCCGCGTCGGACGCCCCCTGAACGTTGTTCTGCCCGCGAAGCGGGTGCAGCCCGGTCCCCGGCCGGCCGATATTACCCGTCAACAAGCAAAGGGCAATCAGGCACCGGGCGTTGTCGGTGCCGTGAATGTGCTGGCTGATCCCCATACCCCAGAAGAAGAGCATGCTCTTCGCCTGGCCCATCGCCCGGGCGATCTCATTGAGCGTCGCCTCCGGGATGCCGCACACGGGTGCGACCCGACGCGGGGGGTAGCGCTCGACGAGCTCGCGGAGGGCCTCGAAGTCCTCGGTCCGGTCGCGGACGAACGCCTCGTCGATCAGCCCCTCCGCGATCAGGACGTGCATGAGCGCGTTGTAGAACGCCACGTCCGTGCCCGGGTGGATGGGGCAGTACCAGGTGGCGAAGTCCGCAATCTGCGGCCGGCGGGGGTCAATGATCAGGACCTTCGTGCCGCGCCTGGCCGCCTGCTTGAAGAACGTGGCCGCGACCGGGTGGTTCGCGGTCGTGTTCGTCCCCGTGAGCAGAAGGAAATCAGAATGCCGGGCGTTCGCGAAGATGTCGGACACCGCCCCGGACCCGATCCCTTCCAGCAAGGCCGCGACCGACGACGCGTGACAGAGCCGCGTGCAATGATCGACGTTGTTCGTCCCGAGCCCGGCCCGCAGGAGCTTTTGAAAGAGGTAAGCCTCCTCGTTCGAGCACTTGGCCGAGCCGAACCCGGCCAGGGCGCCCGACCCGTGCTCCTTCCGGATCCGCACCAGGTTTTGCGCGATCAGGTCGAGGGCCTCGTCCCACGACGCCTCGCGGAAGGCGGGCATCACCTCGCGATAATCGACGACCGCGTTCTTGCCACTGCCCTGGACCTCCTTGGAGAGCGGCCCCTTCGGGTAATACTCCTTGCGGCGGATGAGCGGCGTCGTCAACCGCTGCTCGTGCGACGTGTAGTCCCAGCCGTACCGGCCCTTCACGCACAGCCGGCCCTCGTTCCCGCTGCCGTCGCGGCCCTCGGCCCAGACGATCTTGTTTGCGTTCTCATCGACGTGGAGGGTCAGGGCACATCCGACCCCGCAGTACGGGCAAACGCTCGCGACGTTCTTCGTCTCGCCCGCCGGGACGAGTGGTAGGGTCAGCGCCTTGTTGGTGAGCGCCCCCGTCGGGCAGGCCGCGACGCACTCGCCGCACGCGACGCATGTGCTCTGGCCCATCGGCGTGTCAAGGTCGAACCCGATCCGCGTCGTGTAACCCTTGCCGGTGCGGCCGATCACCTCGTTGCACTGCACCTCGTCACAGGCACGGATACAGCGGTCGCACAGGATGCACGCCTGGTGATCCACGGCGATGACGGGGGAGCTGAGGTCTTTCGGTCGTCCCGACTCGGTGTTGCCGTTGTGAATGCCCACATTCCGAACGACAAAGCCGGCCGCGGACGGCTCCTGGTCGTTCCGCGAAGGGTCCAGTTTGTACCGCCGGGCGAGGGCGTCCAGGGCGTCGTCCCCGGTGGTCTTCTCTTTCGCGCACGGCGTCGGGTGGTCGGCGAGGAGGAGCGCGGTCAGCATCTTGCGGTGGCGCTCGACCTTCGGGGTAGCCGTTTCGACCTTCATCCCGTCCTCGCACGGGCGGACGCACGATGCGGCCAGCACCCGCCCGCCGGTGTCCACCACGCACATCCGGCAGACGCCGACCGGGCGCATCTTCTCGTGATGGCACAGGACCGGGATGTCGATGCCGACGGTGCGGGCCGCGTCCCAGACCGTGGTGCCGGTCGGGACCGCGACTGGTCTCCCGTCGATGGTCAGGTTGACGAAGCTGTTGCCGGGGGTCATCGCACATCTCGTTCCGG
>DATFWZ010000093.1:0-17298 GCA_035258765.1 Gemmataceae bacterium | reverse complement strand
TCGGTGAGAAGGTCGAGCTCGTCGAGTGCCGCCCGCACGCGATCCCGCTTGCTTCCCTCCAAGCGGCAGAACGGCTCGGCGACGAAGTCGTCGCAGATGCCGAGGAGCGACAGGGCGCATTTCAGCCCCTGAATGACCCCGGCGCTACCGCTTCCGAGCGAGTAAATGGTCGCGCCGATCCGCAAGACCTTTGCGTGCAACTCGCGAACGCGGGCGACGTCGCCGCTGCGGGCGGCGTAGTACAGGTCCACGAAGACGCGGGGGGCCAGGTTCGCCCCGCCGCAAATGCCACCGTGCGCCCCGAGCGCGATCGCCTCGGCCAGCATCTCTTCCGGGCCGACTAGCACCGTGAAGTCCGGCCGCGACGCGGCGAGCTGGGAAACCGCGTGCAGGTAGCCCAGGTCACCGCCACTGTCCTTGAGGCCGACGACGTTGGGTATCTCGAGAAGTCGGGCCACCGTCTCCGGCTCAAATGGCACCTTGGTAAACGACGGCAAATGGTAAAGAAACACCGGCAAGGCGACCGCACCTGCGACGCGTTCGACGTAGCCTTTCAACTCCGGCTGGTCGAGTGGAAAGTAATACGGCGGCGCGAGTACCACGGCCTGCGCTCCGGCCGCGGTCGCCCGCCGGGCGAGGCGAAGCGTCTCCGCGAACGACGGGTCTGTTACCCCGACGAGCACCGGCACGCGGCCCGCCACCCGCCGACAGGCCGCGTCGATGACCTCGGCGCGAAGTCGTTGACTCAGGCCGGGGCCTTCGCCCGTCGTGCCAAGCAGAAACAACCCGTGTACGCCGCCCTCGAGGACGTGCTCGATCAGCCGGTCGAACCCGAGCACGTCGAGTTCGTCCGCCCCGCGGAGCGGTGTGACGAGCGGCGGGATAATCCCCGTCAACGGGGCGGGGAGTCGGGCCTGGTCCACCACGCGGCCTCCGGGAGAGTCGACGCGGTATACTACTCCCGCCGCGACCGGCGTGCAAATCGGGCCCCGCGATGCCGTCCCACGAGCGTCAAATCACCGGCGCCCCGCACGGTCACATTCTGACCAACTGCAACGTCTGGTCTCCGGACGGGCGGCGCATTGTTTACGACGTCCGCCCGGATCCGGCCGGGGAGTTTTTCGACGGCGACCGAATCGAGACGGTGCACGTCGAGACGGGCGAGGTGAAAGTGCTGTACGAATCGACGGGCGGCGCGAAGTGTGGCGTGGCCACCTACAGCCCGGTGGCGAACCGGGTCGCCTTCATCCTCGGCCCGGAAAACCCGACACCGGATTTCACCTACGGCCCGGCACGCCGGCGGGGCGTGATCGTCGAAGAAGATCGACCGGGAGGCGCGATCCCGCTCGACGCCCGCGACCTGGTGCCCCCATTCACGCCGGGAGCGCTTCGCGGCGGGTCACACGTCCACGTTTTCTCCGCGGACGCCGCGCGCGTGAGCTTCACGTATGAGGATCACGTTCTCTCCTCGATTGGCCGCGATGCCCCTGGCCGCGAGGTCAACTTGCGCAACGTCGGCGTGAGCGTTCTCGGCCGCCCGGTGACCGTGCCGAAGACGCACCCCCGGAATCAGGATGGGGAGGCGTTCAGCGTGCTGGTTAGCCAGACGAGGGCGGACCCGTCGCCGGGCTCGGATGAGATCAAAAGGGCGTTCGAGGAGGCCTGGGTCGGAACGACGGGATATCGGAAGGCGGACGGCACCCGGCAGCGTTGGGCACTGGCGTTTCAGGGACACGTCGTCACCGCGGCAGGTCAAACAATTTCGGAAGTGTTCATCGCGGACCTGCCGGACGACCTGACCGTGCCCGGCGATGGTCCACTGCAAGGAACCGCGACCACGCGGCCTCGCCCGCCGAAGGGCACCGTCCAGCGCCGGATCACATTCACCGCGCACAGAAAGTACGCCGGCCTTCAGGGCCCGCGACATTGGCTACGCTCGTCCCCGGACGGTTCGCGGATCGCGTTCCTCATGCGCGACGACAACGGTGTCGTCCAATTGTGGACGGTCGCCCCCGGCGGCGGCGCGCCGGTGCAGGTCACCCGGAACGCATTTGGCATCGCCTCGTCATTCACGTGGAGCCCGGATGGTACACTCGTCGCACACCTGATGGGCAACAGCGTATGCGTCACGGACATGGTGACCGGCGTAACGACCCGAGTTACACCGCGCACGGGCGACGCGACCGCCCCGCGGCCGGAGGCGTGCGTCTTTTCCCCGGACGGGCGGCGGATCGCGTTCGTCCGACCCGTGCCGACCGGCGACAGGGTCTACAATCAAGTCATTGTCTGTGAGGTGCCGCGTTGACGCGACCGCGGCCACGCCCATCCCACGAGCCTTCCCTATGGCGACACCCCCGACCCTTCAATTCCTCGGTGCCGCCGGCACGGTCACCGGCTCCCGGTATCTGGTCAAGTATCGCGGTCAACAGGTGATGCTCGACTGCGGCTTGTTCCAGGGACTCAAGGAGCTCCGCCTGCGAAACTGGTTGAAGCCGGAGTTCGCGCCGCGGGAGATTACGTCGGTTGTCCTCAGCCACGCACACCTCGACCATTCCGGGTACCTGCCGCTCCTGGTCCGCCAGGGCTTTCGCGGCGCGATTCATTGCACGGCCGCGACGGCCGACTTACTCGAAGTCTTGCTCCCGGACTCGGCCAAAATTCAGGAAGAGGACGCCGAGCGGGCCAATCGCGAGGGCTACACGAAGCACCACCCCGCCCTGCCCCTCTACGACCGCAACGACGTCAAGGAAACGCTCAAGCTGGTGGACACGCACCGGTTCGACAAACCCTTCCCGGTGGCCGGTGACATGAACGTCGTCTACCGCCGGACCGGGCACATCCTCGGGGCGGCGTCAATCGACCTGGCGATCGGCAAGATCGACCCGGTCCGGCTCGTCTTCTCCGGCGACCTCGGACGGTACGGCGACCCGCTCCTCCGCGATCCTGAACCGGTGCCGGAGGCCGACGTGATCCTCGTTGAGTCCACTTACGGCGACCGGATTCATCCGCCGAATCCCTCCGCCGAGCTGGCCCGCATTATCAACCACGCAGTCGGTCGCGGCGGGGCGCTGATCGTGCCCGCGTTCGCGGTGGGGCGGACGCAGGAGGTGATCTGGCACATCCGACAACTCGAAGACCGGTCGGAAATCCCCGTCTTGCCGGTCTACATCGATAGCCCGATGGCTGTCGAGGTCACCGACCTGTACTGCCGGCACACTTCGGAGCACAATCTGCCACTGCAAAAGCTCACGAGCGGGCCCGACTGTGCCATCCGGTCGCAGCGGCAAGTCATGGTGCAATCCGTCGACGAATCCAAAGCACTGAACGCTCTGGACGGGCCGTTCATCGTTCTCGCCGGCAGCGGCATGGCCACCGGCGGCCGGGTGCTGCACCACCTGGCGCGCCGGCTCCCCGATCCGCGAACCACGGTCCTACTGCCCGGCTTCCAGGCGGAGGGGACTCGCGGCCGGCAACTCGTGGAGGGGGCCCGCACGATCGTCATCCACGGTCGCCAAGTGCCCGTCCATGCCCAGGTTTACCGGCTCGACGGGCTCTCCGCCCACGGCGACCGGACCGAACTCCTGCGCTGGCTGTCCGGTTTCCAGCGGCCGCCCGCGGTGTGTTACGCGGTCCACGGCGAGCCGCCCGCGGCGGCGGCGCTCACGGAGGCGATCCACGCCGAGTTTGACTGGACGGCCCGCCCGGCCGTCCTTGGCGAGGTCGTCACCGTGCTAAAGAATTCGGAATGGCCCGGCTGAGCCGATTGCAACGTGCCGACTTCGCCTGGCCCGGCCGACTCGCTACAACATGGCATTGCCTCCCACCCTACATCCGCACGACTCTTCGGACCCATGGCCATGACCCTCTCCCGCGGGCCGCTCCTGGCCTCGCTCGCTTGCTCCCTCGGTCTGACCCTCTCCGGACCAGCACTCGCCGAGCCATTTGACTTCAAGCCGGGCGATCGCGTCGCCCTGATCGGCAACACCCTCGCCGACCGGATGCAACACGACGGCTGGCTCGAGACGTACTTCCACACCCGATTCCCGAAGCACGACCTCGTGTTCCGAAACCTTGGCTTCCCCGGCGACGAGGTGGGCGGGTTCACGGCGACGCCCGACGCGAACAAGCGCCTCCGATCGGCCGCGTTCGGAAGCAACGACGAGTGGCTCCGCCGGGTGAAAGCGAACGTCGTATTCGCCTTCTTTGGGTACAACGAGTCGTTCGCGGGCGAGGCCGGCCTGGCGAAGTTCAAGGACGACCTGACTTCGTTCATCAAGCACACGACCGCGCAGAAGTACAACGGCGAGTCCGCGCCTCGGATCGTCCTGTTCTGCCCCGTGGCCCACGAGAACCTCAAGGACTCCAACCTGCCGGACGGCACCGAGAACAACAAGCGCCTGGAGCTTTACACCGCCGCGATGGCCGAGGTCGCCAAGGCAAACGGCGTCACATTCGTGGACCTGTTCCACCCAACCCGCGACCTGTACGCGAAGGCGGCCGAGCCACTGACGATCAACGGCGTTCACCTGAACGCCAAGGGCAACGAGCTCGTCGCCAAGGAGATCGACCGCGCCCTCTTCGCGGGCGCCCCGGAGCCGAAGCGGGAGACCGTGACGATGGACCGGATCCGCCGGACCGTCGTGGACCGGAACTTCCACTGGTTCGAGCGCTACCGCACAACGGACGGGTATTCAATCTACGGCGGCCGCGCCGACTTGAAGTTCGTCAAGGGACAGACCAACCGCGAGGTGGCAGAGCGCGAGATGGAGGTCCTCGACGTCATGACCGCCAACCGCGACAAGCGCGTCTGGGCCGTCGCCCAGGGCGGTGACCTCGAAGTGAACGACGACAACACCTCGCCGTTCATCCCCGTCGAGACCAACAAACCGGGCCCGCTCCAGGGTGGCAAGCACTTATTCCTCGACCCCGAGGACGCGATCAAGCACATGAAAGTGGCGCCGGGGTTGAAGGTGAACCTTTTCGCGTCGGAGAAGGAGTTCCCGGAGCTGGTCAACCCGGTGCAGATGGCCTGGGACACCAAGGGCCGGCTGTGGGTCGCCGTCTGGCCGACGTACCCGCACTGGAAACCCAAGGAGGAGATGAACGACAAGCTGCTGATCTTCGAGGACACCGACGGCGACGGTAAGGCGGACAAGATGACCGTGTTCGCCGACCATCTGAGCAACCCGACCGGCTTCGAGTTCTACAACGGCGGCGTCCTCGTCGCCCAGGCCCCAAACGTCGTGTTCCTCAAGGACACGAACGGCGACGACCGGGCCGACCAGCGGATCACCGTCATTGGCGGGGTCGATTCGGCCGACACGCACCACACGTCCAATAGCTTCACCCTCGACCCGGGCGGGGCGCTGTACTTCCAGGAAGGGACGTTCCACCACACGCAAGTCGAGACGCCCTACAGCGCGCCCGTGCGCTGCGCGAACGCCGGGGTGTTCCGCTACGAGCCGCGGACGCAGAAGTTCGACGTGTACGTCACGTACGGGTTCGCCAACCCGCACGGGCACGTGTTCGACCGGTGGGGCCAGGACATCGTCGTGGACGGCACCGGCGCCGTGCCCTACCACGCGGCCCTCTTCTCCGGCCACCTCGACTTCCCGAACAAGCACCGCCAGCCGCCGACCGTGTACAAACAGTGGACGCGGCCTTGTCCCGGGATGGAGTACCTTTCGAGCCGCCATTTCCCCGAGTCCATGAACGGCAACCTGCTGGTCGCGAACGTCATCGGCTACCAGGGCATCCTGCAGTACAAGATCACCGACCAGGGCGCCAGCTTCAGCGGCGAGGAGAAAGATCGGCTGTTGTCGTCGGACGACCCGAACTTCCGGCCAACGGACGTCAAGGTCGGTCCGGACGGGGCCATCTACTTTGTGGACTGGCACAATCCAATCATTGGCCACATGCAGCACAACCTCCGCGACCCGAGTCGCGACCGCGAGCACGGCCGCATCTACCGCATCGTCGCCGAGGGCCGGCCGCTGCTGAAGCCGGAGAAGATCGCCGGCGAGCCGATCGAGAAGCTGTTCGACCTGCTGAAGTCCCCGGAAGACCGGGTCCGCTGCCGGGCCCGGATCGAGCTGAGCGGCCGCCCGACCGCCGACGTGATCGCCGCGGCGAAAAAGTGGGCAAGCTCACTCCCGCGCAGGGACAAGCTCATCGACGAAGAGTCCGAGCACGCGCGGCTTGAAGTCCTCTGGCTGCACCAGAGCCACAATGTCGTTGACCAGGATCTGCTGAAGCAGGTGCTGGCCTCGCCCGACTTCCGGGCCCGGGCGGCGGCGACGCGCGTCCTCTGCTACTGGCGCGACCGCGTCCCGGACGCGCTGGAACTCCTAAAGAAACTCGCGGCCGACGAGGCCCCCCGGGTGCGGCTCGAAGCCGTCCGGGCCGCGAGCTTCTTCACCGTCCCGGAGGCGGTTGAGATCCCGCTCATCGCGGAGGGCCGGCCGCAGGACGAGTACATCGCGTTCGTCCGCGCCGAGACCATGCGGGCGCTGGACCCGTACGTCAAGAAGGCGATCGCCGCGGGCAAAACAATCGACTTCACGACCCCTGCGGGCGGCCGCTACTTTCTCAAGAACGTCGGCACCGACGACCTCCTGCGGATGAAGCGATCCCCGGGGGTGTATTTGGAATTGCTGTTCCGCCCCGGCGTCCGCGACGAATTCCGGCGGGAGGCCCTCGTCGGGCTGGCCGCGGCCGAGAAGAAGAGTGAGCTCAAGGTTCTCCTCGACGCGATCCGCCAACACGACGCCCAATCGGGCACTGACGAGAGCGTCGCCTTCGACCTCGTGCGCCTGCTCACGGATCGGCCAGCTCAACTGGCCGACGTCCGGGCGGACCTGGAGGCGCTGGCTTTGAAAGCGAAGGCACCGGTCACGCGACAGCTCGGTTGGGTGTCGCTGATCGCGGCCGACGGTGGCCCGGACCGGGCCTGGGCGCTCGCCATTAAGTCCGTCACGACGCTCAAAGACCTCGTCAACGCGATGCCGCTCATTCGCGACGTCGCCCACCGCATCGCCCTTTACCCCAAAATCGTTCCACTCCTCGACGGCCTGCCCTCCGATCTCGCGGCCGGCCAACCGAAGTCGTCCGCGGTCGTCGGCCGTTATGTGCGCATCGAGTTGCCGGGGAAACAGCGGACGTTGACCCTGGCCGAGGTCGAGGTCTTTAGCGACGGCCGGAATGCTGCGCGCCGCGGCCGGGCCAAGCAGTCGAGCACGGCCTACGGCGGCAACGCGGCCCACGCGATCGACGGGAACACGAGCGGCAACTTCGCCGACGGCGGCCAGACCCACTCCCGCGAGGGCGAGGACGACCCGTGGTGGGAGGTGGACCTGCGCGCCGAGTACCCGATCGAGCGGATCGTCGTCTACAACCGGACCGACGGGAACCTCGGTTCGCGTCTGAACAATTTCACCGTCCGCGTCCTCGACGCAACGCGGCGGGGCACGTTTGAGAAGACGAATAACCCGGCCCCGCAGGTCAAGGCCGAGATCACGCTGGGCGCCGAGTCGCCCGAGCGCGTCATTCGCCGGGCGGCCATGCTCGGCCTGACCAGCGTCCGCGGCAAGGAAGCGGCGACGTTCCAGGCGCTCGCCCGGTTCGTCAAGGACGACGCTGAGCGGCACCCCGCGATCACCGCCCTCCTTCGCATCCCGGCCAGCGAGTGGCCAAAGGAGGACGCCAGGCCCCTGCTGGAGACGATCGTCGGCTCGCTACGGAAGTTGCCGGTCGGCGAGCGCACGACGCCCGCGGCACTCGACGCCGTGCAGTTCGCGGAGTCGCTTACCGGGCTCCTGCCGGTGGAAGAAGGTCGGAAGGTGCGCCGGGAGTTGGCGGAGGTCGGCGTGCGCGTGTTGCGCGTCGGCACCGTTACCGACCAGATGCTCTTCGACAAGGAGCGGTTGGCGGTCCAGGCCGGGAAGCCGGTCGAGTTCGTGTTTGAGAATACGGACATTATGCCGCACAACTTCGTCATCGTGCAGCCGGGCGCGCTCGAGGAGATCGGCAACGCGGCCGAGGCCGGGGCCACGCAGCCCGGGGCACTCGAGCGGCACTACGTGCCGCAGTCAAACAAGCTCTTGTTGTCGAGCAAGCTCCTCCAGCCCCGCGACGTCCAGCGGCTGAGCTACACGGCCCCGACGACGCCCGGCATCTACCCCTACGTCTGCACCTACCCTGGCCACTGGCGGCGCATGTACGGGGCGCTCTACGTGGTCGCCGACCTCGAGGACTATTTGACGGACCCTGAGGGCTACCTGGCGAAGCACCCCCTGCCCGTCAAGGACGAACTCTTGAAATTCAACCGCCCGCGCAAGGAATGGAAGTTCGAGGACCTGGCCGCGGAGGTGGAGAAGATGAAGGACGGCCGGTCGTTCGCGACCGCCAGGCAGATCTACACGGTCGCGAGCTGCGTGTCGTGCCACAAGATGAACGGCGTCGGCCAGGAACTCGGCCCGGACCTG
Organism: Gemmataceae bacterium; assembly: GCA_035258765.1. GTDB lineage: Bacteria > Planctomycetota > Planctomycetia > Gemmatales > Gemmataceae > SIAJ01. Next base: position 8,815 of record DATFWZ010000093.1, on the reverse strand, counting down.
ACGAAGCTCGACCCGAAGATCGACAAGCCCACCGAGATCCTTCGCCACATCCTCGAGCCGTCGTTGCGGATCGAGGACAAATATCAGACCTGGGTCTTCGACCTGTCGTCCGGCAAGAAAGTGACTGGGATGATCCTGGAGCAGAAGGGCGGCGTGTACAAGGTCATCGAGAACCCGTTGTTGAAGGCCGAGCCGGTCCTGATTAACGAGTCGGACATCGAGACGAAGACGAAATCGGCCACGTCGATCATGCCCAAGGGGCTGCTCGACAAGCTGACGAAGGAAGAGATCCTCGATTTGATCGCCTACATTGCCGCGAAGGGGGAGGCGAAACACGCGCTCTTCCAGGGCGGCCACGACCATAAGAACCACTGACGGCGACCGATCAATACCTCCCTCTCCCCCCGCAAAGCCGGGGGAGAGGTGAGAACTCGCGCGCTGCCTTTGCACACTCCGAGTCTTCGTCGCATGGAACTTCTCGAACTCACATCCCCCGCCGTCGCGGCCCTGAATCGCGACACGCCGGTCGTCGTGCCGATTGCGGCCCTGGAGCAGCACGGCCGGCATCTTCCCGTATTCACCGATAGCCTGCTGCTCGGCGAGGTGTTGCGTCGGGCCAAGCCGCACGTCGCCGGCCGCGTGCTCTTCGCGCCGCTGTACTGGCTCGGGAACTCGGAGCATCACCTCGACTTCCCCGGCACCATGTCCGCGTCGCCACGGGGGTATATCGATTCGCTTCGCGACATGGCCGAGAACTTTCTGGCTCATGGCTTCCGGCGGATCGTGTTCGTCAACGGCCATGGGGGCAATATCGTCCCGGCCCAGCAGGCGACGTTTGAATTGCGCCAGAAGTACCGCTCGCGCTCCGACCTCTTGTTACTCTCCGTCACTTACTGGACGGCCGGGGCGGAGCCGCGAAAGGACGTCGCGGGGCTGCACCAGGACCGAATGGGCCACGCCTGCGAGTGGGAGACGTCGATGATCCTGCGACTGGCGCCGCAACTCGTCGCGGGGGACGTGAAGCAGGTTCCCGACGTGCCATTCGGCCGCTCGTTCGAGCCGGCCCACCGAGCGTGGATCATGCGGGACCGGAGCGTCCCCGGGCACATCGGTTATCCGCGATACGCGACCGCGGAGAAGGGGGAGGGCCTTTTCGAATCGTTCGCGCAGGCCGTCGTGGCACTCCTGAAGCGCGTCGTCGAATGGGACGGTCGGGAGTGGGACGTATGAGCCGCCCGCACGGCCCGTCGTGGAAGTGGTGGGTGTGCGGGGCCCTCCTGCTGGCCACCATGTTGAACTACATGGACCGGCAGACGCTCTCGCTCACCGCCACACAGCTCAAGGGCGAGATCAATCTCGACGACGACCGATATGGCAAGCTCGAAGAATGGTTCAGTTATGCCTTTGCCGCCGGGGGGATTTTCTTCGGGTTGATCGCCGACCGGGTGGGACCGCGACGGCTCTACCCCGTCGTCCTGATCGGTTGGTCGCTGGCCGGGATCGCCTCGCCGCTCGCGAACTGGCCGCCCATCGTGACCGCTCTCGGTGACCCGGGGATCCCCGGGCAGGGGGAATTCCGGTGGTTCTTTGTTTGTCGCACGGCGCTCGGATTCTTCGAGGCGGGTCACTGGCCGTGCGCGCTATTGACTGCACGGAACATCCTGACCGACAAGCAGCGACCTTTGGGGAACAGCATCCTGCAAAGCGGCGCGTCGTTCGGCGCCGTATTGACCCCCCTCGTCATTGAAGCCATCCGGGCGGCCGGCGCGCCGTGGCAAGGGCCGTTCCTGGTCATCGGTCTCATTGGCTTGGCGTGGGTGCCGCTGTGGTTCGCACTGATCCGTTCGGGCGACTTGGAATACCGGCCGGCGGCGAAGCTCGCTGCTGCGGAAGGACGGGTCCACCCGGTGCGACTCGCCTGGCAGTTCATGACGCTCATCGTGATCGTCGTCACGATCAGCCTGGCGTGGCAATTTCAGCGCGCCTGGCTGCCGAAGTACCTGAAGGAGCATCACCACTATCTGGAGTCCGAGGCCAACTACTTTACGTCGGCTTTCTATCTCGTCGCCGGTGTCGGCTCGCTCGCGTTCGGTGCTCTCGGCACTGTTCTGACCGGGCTGGGGATACATGTACGCTGGGCCCGGTTGGCGGTCTTTGGCGTGTGCGCCGCACTGGTCGCCCTCTCGGCCGCGGTGCCGCTGATGGAGCGTGGGCCGTTGCTGCTCTTGACGTTGGTGGTGGTCGGCGCCGGCTCGCTCGGCGCGCATCCCCAGTACTATGCGCTCGCCCAGGAACTGCCGGCGCGGCACATGGGAGTTCTCTCGGGGATCCTGGCCGCGACCTCGTGGGTCGCGACCGGCCGCATGCAGGGGGCAATGGGGAGCTACATCAAGGAGACCGGCTCCTATGACCTGCCGCTCATCGTCACCGGGCTCGCCCCGCTCGCGGGGCTCCTGGCGATGGCCGCCTGGGTCGCGTTCGGCGCGCCAAGGACGAAACCTACCGAGTGAATCACTTCGCCGGCGGCCACACGAGCCGCCCGGGTGTGATCGTCCGAATGCTATAGAGCGTCCCACCGGCGGTGATGTACAGCGTCTTTCGGTCCTCGCCGCCGAAGGCGCAGTTGGTCACTTCGTCCGTCGGGACCGGCAAGAACGTGAGCAGTTTGCCGGCCGGCTCGAACACGTAGATGCCGCCCTTTTGGTCCTCGGCCGGCTCGAACGGCGGGTTCGGCTTGTTCAACCCCGCGGCCACGTACAACCGGCCCACGACGTCCTGCTTGAGCCCGTCCGGCCCTCTGCCCTCGCCCCAATCGTGCAGCAGTTTCTTGCTCGCGAGATCGACCGTGCCGTCGGCCTTCAGGTCGAAGCGATAGAGCTTTCGCGCGCCCTTCTTCGTGTTGTTGTTATTGTCGGCCACGAACAAGAACCTGTCGTCCGCCGAGACGAGCACGCCGTTGGCCCGCTCGACTTCGCGGCCGATCACGCGGCTCACCTTGCCGTCGGGGTCGATTCGGTAGACGCCCTCGACGGTCTTGCCGCTTTCGTCGGTCATCTCGATCTTGCTCCGGTCGCCGTAGCACGGGTCGGAGAAGTAGATGCGGCCATTGGAGTCGACCGTTAGATCGTTGGGCTCGGTGAACCGCTTGCCGTCGTACTTCTCGGCCAGGACGGTGATCTTGCCGTCGGCCTCCTGGCGGGTGACGCGGCGCAACGCTGGCTCGCAGGCGAGCAACCGGCCCTTCGCGTCGAACAACAGGCCGTTGGTGCCGGCGTCCTTTCGATAGACGGACGACTTGCCGTCGCGGGCCAGTCGGTTGACGTGCCCGTTGCCGCTGGTGAGCACCCCGAGCTCGGGGTGCCAGGCCGGCCCCTCGCCGCCGACGCCTCCGGCGGCCTCGACTTTCAGCTTCGATTTCGGATCAAAGATGTCGTCTGCCCGGACAAGCGATGGCGCGATCAACGAGGCGGTTAGCAATAAGAAGAGGATGCGCACGACGGTCTCCGCGAGAAGTGATTTGTCTAGTGCACCGGATTCGCTTCATTGTGCGGTCTGCAAGCGAATGGAAAAGCTCCCCGGGGGCGCGAATCGGACCGACGGCCCGCAACCGCGGGCGGAGGGGCACTCCGTACTGTTCCGCGTCGACGCGGCCACGGTCGTACGTCCGGCCGGCGAGGTCGTCTTCCGCGAGCTGTCGTGGACCTTCCACGAAGGTGAAACCTGGGCCGTTGTTGGGCCGGTGGCCTCGGGCAAGACCGCGCTTGGCGATCTCATGGCGGGGCGGCTGCGCGTCACCAACGGGACTGTCGAATGGCCCCTCGTCGATCGCCTCCGGGCCGCCGGACGCGTCGTTAACTGGCCCTCGGAGATTGTTGGGTGGGTGGGATTCAAGGAGGAGTCGCGGCTCTTCTCGTACACCCGGCACTACTACCAGCAGCGGTTCAACTTCATCGAGCCGAACGACGACCTGACACTTGATGCCTTCTTGCGCTCCGGGCTGACCGTCGCGGACGAGACCGTCCGGGCCGCTGCCGCGCGGCTCGGGATCGCGGAGCTGTTGCCCCTCTCGTTCATCAAGCTTTCCAACGGCCAGACCCGGCGCGCCCGGATCGCCCGGTCATTACTTGCCCATCCGGAAATCCTGGTCCTGGACGAGCCATTCGTCGGGCTCGATTTGGACGGCCGGCGCGAGGCGTCGGAGATAATCGGGCGGATCACGGCCGCCGGCGTGCGCGTGGTTCTGATTACTGCCCGGGATCGCGTACCCGACTGGGTGACCCATGTCCTCGAACTTACTGACCGTCGGGCGACGTTTCGAGGCACTCGGAACCTCTACCAGCCGCCGGCGGGCGTGACCGGCACGATGCACCCCGCGCCGCGAAGCGCTGCAGCAGGCGTGGGCGAGCCGGTCATCGAAATGCGCAACGTGAACGTCACGTACGGAGGCAAGGCCATCCTTCGCGGCATCGACTGGACGGTCCGGGCCGGGGAGCGGTGGGCCGTCGTCGGGCCGAACGGCTCCGGGAAGACCACGCTTCTCAGCCTCATCTGTGGCGACCACCCGCAGGCCTACAGTAACGACGTCGCGGTGTTCGGCCGGCGCCGTGGGGGTGGGGAGAGCATCTGGGACATCAAACGACGGATTGGCCTCGTCTCGCCAGAACTGCATTTCTATTTTTCCGAGCCCCTGACGGCCGACCGCGCCGCCGCGACCGGGTTCTTCGACGTCCTGGTCGCCCGGCGGACGACTCCGGAACAGGACGCGACAGTCCGCGACCTGTTCGACTACTTCGGCGTGGCGGAAGTCGCGGACCGCCCATTCGCCCGCCTCTCGACCGGGCAGCAGCGGATTTTTCTGCTGATTCGGGCACTCGTGAAAGACCCCCCGCTGCTGATCCTCGACGAGCCGTTCCAGGTCCTCGACGCCCAGACCGCCGAACGGGCGCGGGCGTGGATCGACGAGCGGCTCGCTGCGGACCGGACCGTCTTGTTCGTCACGCACAATGAGTCCGAGTTGCCGCGGACTGTGACGCGCCGGTTGCGACTGAACGAAGGTGTCATGGTCGAAGTCCGGTAGGCCTAAACCTGGCGAAGGAAGTCAATAATCGCCCGGTTCACCTGGTCCGGGGCGTCGTTCTGCACCCAGTGGCTGGCGTCGGGAAGCTCGAGCACGCGCAGGTGCGGGGCCAAGGCCAGGAGCCCGTCGGTGACGTGCGGGTTCAGATAGGCGTCGCGGGCGCCCCAGATGACCATGGCCGGCACGTTGACCGTCCGGAACATCCGCGGCATTTCGCGGCGGTGTCGGAAGGCGGCCCGGTAGTAGTTGAGCGCCGCGGTCAGGGCCCCGGGCTTCGCCAGCGCCGCCTTGTACAACTGAATGTCGGCGTTCGTAAACGTCCCTGGGTGAATCGGCTGCCGGCGCAGGGCGTGGCCGACGAGGCCGAAGTTCTGGAATCGCAGGCAGGCCTCGGGGAGCCACGGGAGTTGAAAGAAGAACATGTAAAGCGAGCGCAGGTACTGCCGGGCGTGCCGGAGCTCGTGGAGGAAGGTCGCGGGGTGCGGGGCGTTGAGAACGATAAGCCGGCGCACCAGTTCGGGGCGACGCATCGCGACCAGCCAGGCGATGAACCCGCCCCAGTCGTGCCCGACCACGACCGCGGGCCCCGGGCCGATCTGCCGGATCAGCGCCGCGACGTCTTCGACCAGGACTTCCGGTCGATAACTGTCCACACCCGGCGGCTTGTCCGATTCGTTGTAACCCCGCAGGTCCGGGGCCACGACGCGGCAACCGGCCGCCGCCAGGGCGGGAATCTGGTGCCGCCAGGAGTACCAAAACTCGGGAAATCCGTGCAGCAAGAGTACCGCGGGACCCTCGCCCTCCTCCACGTAATGAAGGCGGATGCCGTTGACGATGGCCCGGCGGTGCTGACCGACGGCGGGCTCGCGGATGGCGGCGACCATTCGATTCCCTTTCGGACCGGGACATCCGGCACGTCGTGCTCGTAAGCTGGTCGAATAGTGGGCAATCGACGTGCCGGACGGATCGCCGCGACTCCGGTGAGGACCAATCCATGTCGACGTTGAATCGATTCCCCCTTCTGGGCCTCTGGGCATGCGAGGCGGCCCGGCGCCTCGGGTACTCGAAGTCCGATGCGGAGGCACTCGGCCACGCGTATGCCGTCCTCTTTGCCATCCGAGCTAACCTGCGGCGCAAGGAGGGTAAGCCGGAGGTGCACCCGACCGAACGGCGGCGGAAGCCCGCCGCCCAGGTCGCCTTCGGTGGTGAGCAGATCGCCGTCGCCCGCGAGGCGGGTCACCTGGTGGGGCTCGTCGGCGGCGACCGGCCGCAGACCGCGACAACCTACCGTCGAAGTGTGGCGGCGAAGTTCCCGGACGGGTACTACGAGCGCCTGTCCAAGGCCTTCGCACGGGTCCTGAAGACGATGCCGGCAAAGCAGTTCGAGAGCAACCTCGTTTACGACTTGTACGACCAGTGGAAACGGCAATGCGGGGTGGGCCGGCTCGTGGACCTGGACAAGCTGTTGGAGTGGTGCGAACGGCGAGCACCCGCGAAGCCGGCGAAACGATCGACGCCAACTCAAGTGGCCGCGGGGGCGACTTCCAAAAGGTCGCGCAAGTCGCGGGCGTCCGCCAGGGCCGCGCCGTCAAAGCAGTTGTTGAAGTAGACGAAGACGTCGCGGCCCTTGGCCCGGAAGGCGGCGATCGTCTCCGCCCACGGGCGCAACAGATCGCGACCGTACCGGCCGTGGTACGCCCGCTCCGTCGGGCCGTGGAAGCGGACGTATGCCAGTCGCCCTGTCACGGTGTCGAAGTGGGCCGCGTAGTGCGCGAACCAGCGAGTCGCCGGCAGTCCGGACGGGTAGAGGATGCCGCGCCAGTCCTTGTACACCTACCCGGACGCGCCCATCTGGAGCCGGCCGATCCGTAGCATGTGCTTCCCCCGTCAGTTGCGGGCCGGCTTTCGCGTCCGCGTGAACGACCGGAGCAGGTCCGCCATCGGGTCGGCCTTCTGTCGGGCGAGCAGGCGCGGGGCCGACTTTACGGTGAACTTGCTCGGCTTGAGTCGGGGGGTCAGCTCACTCCAGGCCAGTGGCATGGAGACCGGAGCGCCCGGTACTGGTCGCACTACATAGGGCGGGACTGCGTGATGTCCGCGGGCATTTTGCAATATGTCGATGTAGACCGCGCCCCCGCGACTCGCCTTGCGGATTTCAACCGTAACCCGTTCCGGCATTTCCTTGGCCACACGTTCCGCGATCGAGCGCGCCCACTGCCGGGCTTCGTCGAAATCGCCCCCTCCCGGCCAGAGCGCGAGGACGTGCAGGCCACTCTTTCCCGACGTTTTCGCCACCGCCTCGACGCGCTCGTCCGCCAGGACCGAGTGCAGTTCCTTGGCGACTCGGACCGCGTCGGAGAACGTCGCCGGCCCGGGGTCGAGATCGAACAGGACAAAGTCGGGCCGGTCCGGGTCCTGAATCCGCGACAGCCACGGGTGAAACGTCATCGTCCCCTGGTTGACCAGGTACTGGAGTGCGGCCCTGTCGTTGACCAGCACGTACTCGACATCGCGGCCGCGCTCGGTCGGGAAGTTCACGCGCGGGATCCAGGATGGATAATGAACCGGCGTGTGCTTCTGCCAGAAGTGCGGCTTGCCCGGCGCGATCCCCTCCGGCAACCGCTCCAGCGTCATCGGCCGGTCGCGCAGGAATGGCAACAGCCGATCGGCGATCTCGGCGTAGTAGTGAAATACGTCTCCCTTGGTGATCCCGTCGTCCGGGAACCAGATTTTGTCGGGGTTCGTGACCTCGATTCGCGACGGCGGAGATTCCGATCCCCCGGCCCTCGTTGGTGACGGTGTGCGGCTCGACCGAGTGCGTTTCACTGACTTTGGAGTGGCCCGGCCGTTCGCGGTTCGCCGAGCGCGCTCGTCACGGATTTTGATCAGCAGCCAATTCTCCTTCCGCCCGCCACGGGCCATCCGGACGAGCGCGAATCGCCCGTTTAGTTTCTCCCCGTGCAGGGTAAACTCGATCTTCCCGGCGTGCAGGCCGCGCAGAAGTTGTTCCTCGCCCCCGGCGGGCTCGTACGTGCCGCGGTCCCAGATCGAAACCTCGCCAGCCCCGTACGAACCTTTCGGGATCGTCCCCTCGAAGTTCGCGTACGGGATCGGGTGGTCCTCGACCTGGACGGCCAGGTGCTTGTCGGCCGGGTCCATCGTCGGCTCGCGTGGCACGGCCCAGCTCTTCAAGACCCCCGCGGCCTCCAGCCGGAAGTCGTAGTGCAATCTCGTGGCGTGGTGTTCCTGGACGACGAAGATCGGCTCGCGGTGCGGCCTTTCGGCCGCCTCCGGGGCCGGCTCGGGACTGCGGCGAAAGTCGCGCTTCGCCTGGTACTCGGCCAGGCTCGACTCGGCTGTGGCTGGCATGGCTCACCCCTTCCCGGTCGCTTCGCGTGCGGACACTGCGGGCAGCTCGCGGCGGACGTCGCGCGCGGACTTATCCGGCCGCAATCCCTCGAATCGCGGCTGGCGGAGCCGCGCGTTCTGCGTCCACTCGGCGAAGCCGATCTCGGCGACGAGCTGCGGCCGGACCCAGTGGACGTGCGGCCCGCGCGGTGGATTGCCGGTCGCGAACGGAGGATCCTTGATCTTCAGTCGCTCCAGACGCTCGCGCAAGTCGAGGAGCACTTGCTTCGTGTACCCGGTCCCGACTTTCCCCGCGTACGCGAAACGGCTGCGGTCGTCGTAATAGCCCACCAGAAGTGCCCCCAGCCCGACCCGGGACCGCTGCGGGTC
>DATFWZ010000092.1:0-31884 GCA_035258765.1 Gemmataceae bacterium | reverse complement strand
CTTGGCCCGGCTGACCGCCTGGAGGATGACCAGCCGGTCGCGTTCTCCCACCCCGCCGTTGACGTACGACCGGTAGACCGGGAAGCAGGCGATCACCTCGCGCAGGGCGTGCCGCAGCCCGTTCAGGGTGAAATCCCGGCTCCACCGCTGGGCCTGGGCCAACCGGTCGAGCTGGTGGGCCAGCACGTGCAGCTCGCTGGCCAGCGACGCCTGGAGGAGATGGAACTTGCACCGGTACACGACCTCGTCGAACGGCATGTCCACCGCGGTCAGGTCGCGGTAGACCCGCGTCGTGTCTTTCTCGCGGGCCGGGTCGATGAACAACCCGTTGACGGCGTTGATGAACTCGTATCCGGTCGTCCCGTCGGTCGCCCAGTCGGCCGGGAGCGGTTCGTTCTGCCCGAGGATCTTCTCGACGACGACGTACAAGGGGCGCGAGTCGCCAGCCGCGACCTGCTCGCGCAGCGGGGCCTCCGCGGCGCTCCAATTGAGTCCGCCGTAATCGTCGGGCCGCGTCGCCAACAAGTGCCTGGCGGCGGCCTGTCGGGCGTACAGTTGGAGCCGGTCGAGATACTGCTTGGGGTCGAAGAGGCCATCCGGGTGATCAATCCGCAGGCCGTCGACTTGCCCGGCCCCAACCCACTCGAACACCTTCTTGTGGACCGCGGCGAACACCTCCTCCCGCTCGGTGCTCAGGGCGGCCAGATCGTTGACGTCAAAGAAGCGCCGGTAGTTGATCTCGTCCGACGCCACGCGCCAGAAGCTGGCCCGGTACGCTTGCGCGTCCAGCAGTTCTTCAAAGCCCACAAAACTCGCCGGGTCCCCCCGCGACCCCGATAACTGCCGCGCGGCCTCCCGAATCTGTCCCGCGATCACCTCGTTACGTCCCGCCAGCTCGGCCAGGCGCCGCTTGATTACCCGCGACTCGGCCCACCCGTCTCCCGCCCGCGTCGCATCCGTCCGCGCCGGGAGATTTCGGACAGCCGTCAGGATGCTCTGCAGTTCGGTCAGGTCCGGGTCATCGGGGGCGAGGACGTTCCTGGCTGTGTCCAGAGCGGGGCCCAAGATTACCCCGAACGTCCGCGGGTCGATCGGCAGGCGTAATTGCCCGTAGCGGACGGCGAGCGCCCCGCCCGCGAAGTCAACGCGGAACCGGCCGGCCTCGATCTCCGCCCCGTAGGGCTGCCCGAGGATCGGCAGGAGCACCTTGCCGTGCAGCCGCTCGCGCGGGTGGTCGTCCCATGCGATGTCGAAATACCCGGCAAATGGGGAAGCCGGTCCGTGCTCCAGAACGTCGGCCCACCACTCATTCGGCCCGCCGATCGACATATGATTGGGCACGGTGTCGAGGAGGAACCCCATGCCCAGCTCGCGGAGGCGGTTGACCCAGGCGTCGAACTCCTCGTCGGTGCCGATGTCCGGATTGAGGCGGCCCGGGTCGGACACGTCGTAGCCGTGCGTGCTCCCCGGCTTGGCCGCGAGGAGAGGGGACGTGTACGCGTGGGTGATGCCCAGGTCGCGCAGGTACGGCGTGACCCGGTTCAGGTCGCGGAGGTTGAACCCGCCGTGAACCTGGAGCCGGTAGGTAGAGCCCGGCACCCGGCGGCGCCCGAGCGCCAACCGCTCGGCGTCGGCAGCCAGGCGGTCGAGGGGGTCCGACATGAGTGCCTCGGGGCGACTGTCCGGTTACCTCATTCGGCGAGGAATGGCGAAGCCTATGGTGGACCGCCGACGACCGGCGGCGGACTGGCCATCGTCGGCTCCGTCGCCTCCTTCCGAAGGGCCGCCGCCTGGAGCGGCGTCACCGTCGGCTCCGGCGGGGCAACTGGGACCGTTCGGAACAGTGCCAGCGAGCGGTCCCGCAGCGGATATTGGTCGCCGCCAACAAAAGGCGCCGCGGCCAGCGTGTCATCGGCCGTGTCGTACAGCAGCTCCCACTGGTGTTCCAGTCTGGTCCGAGGCAGAGTGAACGGGATCGGCTCGTGATGAGAGTTCATCAGCACGAGGAGGCTATCGCCGGCGATCGGGTCGCCGCGCTCGTCCACTTCGCCCATCAGGTCCCCCGCCAGTCGCATCCCCATACACCGGACGTGCGCCCCCCAGTCCTGGTCACTCATGTCCTTGCCGGAGGGGCTGAACCAGGACACGTCCTTGATCCCCTCCCCGCGAATCGACCGACCCTGGAAGAACTTTCGGCGCTTGAGAACGGGCTGCTCGCGGCGAACTTTCGTCACCTTCTTTGCTAATGACAGGAGCCGCTCCTTCCGCTCGTCCATGGCCCAGTCGAGCCAGCTCGTCTCGTTATCCTGACAGTAAGCGTTGTTGTTCCCTCGCTGCGTCTGGCTCAGCTCGTCCCCGGCCAGGAGCATGGGCACGCCTTGCGAGAGCATCAACGTAGCGAAGAAATTCCGCTTCTGCCGCTCGCGCAGGGCCAGCACTTTGGGGTCGTCGGTCTGCCCCTCGACACCGCAGTTCCAGGAGTCGTTGTTGTCCGCGCCGTCGCGGTTGCCCTCCTTGTTGGCCTCGTTGTGCTTCTGGTTGTCGCTGACCAGGTCGTGCAACGTGAACCCGTCGTGGCAGGTGACGAAGTTGACCGACGCGTACGGCTTCCGGCCGCTCCACTCGTACAGGTCCGAGCTACCGCACAGACGCGTGGCAAACTCGCTGGCGGTCCCGCCGTCCCCCTTCCAGAACCGCCGGACGACATCCCGGTACTTGCCATTCCATTCGGTCCAGCCCGGGGGGAAGTTGCCCACCTGGTACCCGCCGGGCCCGACGTCCCACGGCTCCGCGATCAGCTTCACCCGGTTCAGGATCGGGTCCTGGTGGATGATGTCGAAGAACGCGCCCAGTTTGTTGACCTCGAACAGCTCCCGGGCGAGGGTGGACGCGAGATCGAACCGAAACCCGTCCACGTGCATCTCGGTCACCCAGTACCGCAGGCTGTCCATGATGAGCTGCAAGACTTTTGGGTGTTGCATGTTCAGCGTGTTGCCGCAGCCGGTGAAGTCCATGTAGTAGCGCGGGCTCTCGGGCGAGAGGCGGTAGTACGCGGCGTTGTCGATCCCCCGCCACGACAGCGTCGGGCCCATCTGGTTGCCCTCGGCCGTGTGGTTGTAGACCACGTCGAGGATCACCTCGATGCCGGCCGCATGCATGGCCCGAACCATCATCTTGAACTCGTGGACCGGGCTGAGCGTGTTGCTGGACGCGTCGTACCCGGCCTGCGGGGCGAAGAACGACAGCGTGTTGTATCCCCAGTAGTTGGTGAGGCGCTTTTCCGCGAGGTGCCGGTCGTTGAGATGGTGGTGGACGGGGAGCAGCTCAATCGCGGTGACATTCAGGTCGCGCAGGTGCTTGACGACCGCGTCCGACGCGAGCCCGGCGTACGTGCCGCGCAGGTTCTCGGCCACCCCCGGGTGGCGCATGGTGAACCCCTTGACGTGCATCTCGTAGATGAACGTCTTGTGCCACGGGGTTCGCGGCGGGCGGTCCTCGCCCCAGGTGAACGCGGTATCGACCACGGCCGCAAGCGGCGCGAACGGGGCGTTGTCCCGGTCGTCTCGGCTCAGGTCGTCCTGACCGATCTTGTACCCGAACAGGGAATCGTCCCATTTGACGTCGCGACCGACCAGCTTGGCGTACGGGTCGAGGACCACCTTGTTCGCGTTGAACCGGTGGCCCTTGCCCGGCTCGAACGGACCATGCACGCGATACCCGTACAGCTGACCGGGCAGGACGTCGGGCAGGTAGCAATGCCAGACCTGGTCGGTGCGCTCCTTGAACTCGACGCGGGCGGTTTCCTTCGCGGCGGCCGGCGAATCGAACATGCAGAGCTCAACCCTGGTTGCGTACTCGGAGAACAGGGCGAAATTAACACCGGCCCCGTCCCAGGTGGCCCCGAGCGGGTACGGGCGGCCCGGCCAGACGCGCATGAGTGATCTCCGAGAGGCACGGAGCGACCGCCCGGCATTAATTGTCTGGGCGGCGTACCGGGACGAGGGTTCGATCGACCGCGAATTGCAATCCACTTCGACAAGCAAACGACGTACCAAACTGGCGCGAACAATTGCCGAAGCGTATCTACCGAAAACGAAACCGGGTTGCTAGGACACCCCGGGTCGGCAGTGGTTCCAGGCGGGGCCAGGCCGAGGGACCTGAGGGGGTGTGAGTCTACCGCTCTCGCCCAACCCCTCAAAAGGCATGCACGTTGCAGTCCCAGCGACCCACCACTCGCGAGGTCCCGGCATGAATCGGCGGCGGTACCCGGTCGGGGCAGAATTGTCCCCCGAGGGGGGAGTGCAGTTCCGCGTCTGGGCCCCGGCATGCAAGAAGGTCGAGGTCGTCCTGGAACGGCCGGCCGACGCCGCTTTCGAGCTCGCGGCGGAGGACGACGGGTACTTTTCCGTCACGATCCCCGACCTGAAACCCGGCTCACTTTACCGCTTCCGACTCAATAGCGAGCAGCAACTTTACCCCGATCCGGCGTCGCGGTTCCAATCGGAGGGTCCGCATGGGCCTTCGCAGGTCATCGACCCGTGGGCCTACCGGTGGTCCGACATGAACTGGATGGGCGTGTCCCTGCCCGGACAAGTGCTCTATGAAATGCACGTCGGAACGTTCACGATCGAAGGGACCTGGTCGGCCGCGGAGCGCGAGTTGCCGGAATTGGCCGCGGCGGGCATTACTTGTCTGGAAGTGATGCCCGTCGCCGATTTCCCCGGGCAGTTCGGGTGGGGATATGACGGCGTCAACCTCTACGCCCCGACCAGACTCTACGGCAACCCCGACGACTTCCGCCGGTTTGTGGACCGGGCCCATCAGCTCGGTCTGGGGGTCATTCTCGACGTCGTCTATAACCACCTCGGGCCGGATGGAAACTACCTGAGACCCTTCAGCCCCGCATACTTCACCGACAAGTACAAGACCGAGTGGGGCGCGGCGATCAACTTCGACGGTCCCGCGTCCGATCCCGTCCGGGACTTCTTCACTTCAAACGCCGCCTATTGGATCGACGAGTTCCACCTCGACGGGCTGCGACTCGACGCCACGCAGACCATCTACGACGACAACCCAGACGCGTCGAAACACATCCTCACCGAGATCGGCCGCCGGGCCCGGGCGGCGGCTCGCGGCCGGTCCATCATCGTCGTCTGTGAAAACGAGTCGCAGCATCCACGGATCGTTCGGCCCGTCGATCGCGGCGGTTACGGACTCGACGCGCTTTGGAATGACGACTTCCATCACTCGGCGATGGTCGCCCTGACCGGCCGCCGCGAGGCCTATTACACCGACTACAGTGGGACAGCCCAAGAATTCGTCTCCGCGGTCAAGTACGGGTACCTCTTCCAGGGACAGTGGTACTCGTGGCAGGAAACGCGGCGCGGTCAGCCGGCGCTCGACGTGCCCCCGACCGCCTTCGTTACGTTCATTCAGAATCACGACCAGATCGCGAACTCCGCCCGCGGGCTGCGGGCCCACCTGCTCACCAGCCCGGGCCGGTATCGCGCCATGACCGCGCTGACCTCGCTGGCCCCGGGAACGCCGATGCTGTTCCAGGGGCAGGAGTTCGCGGCCAGCACTCCGTTCCTCTACTTCGCCGATCACAGCCCGGACCTCGCGAGGCTGGTCCTGGCCGGCCGCGCCGAGTTCCTGGCCCAGTTCCGGGGGCTGGCCGACCCGCGCATGGCGGACGAATTCGCATCGCCGCACGACCCGGCGACATTCGAGCGTTGCAAGCTCGACTGGACGGAAAGAGAGCGACACGCCGGCGCGTATCAGCTCACAAAGGACCTCCTCCGGCTCCGGCGCGACGATCGCGTGCTTGCTGCGCAGTCGCCGGGCGGCGTGGACGGGGCTGTGCTCGGCGAGCACGCATTCGTGCTCCGTTACTTCGCGGACGACGCCATGGATCGATTGCTCGTCGTCAATCTCGGCTGCGAACTGCACCTGTTGACGTGTCCCGAGCCGCTCCTGGCCCCGCCGAAGCAAACGAGGTGGCGGGTCGCCCTCTCCACGGAGGACCCGAAGTATGGCGGCGGTGGGACCGGGCCGGTGGACGCTGAGGCAGAAGGCTGGTGGCTGCCCGGCGAGGCGACGGTTGTGCTCGTCCCTGAGCCAGTCGCCGCCGGCGAAATCGATTTGCACGACGGGCGCGGTAGTCGGGGCAAGCGCATCGTCTATTGACGCCCGGCACGAGGGTTGCAGCCCATAAGTGTTTGTGTCCGAGGAGGGGTACGACCATGACGACGCACACTTCAGTCGGGCACCGTCCGGCCAGCGACTACGCCGGCCAGCTGCCCCGGTGGCTGGGGTTTTTTGAATACCTCCTTCAAGTCTCTCAGGGCCGCCGGAACGCCGGCCCGGAGTCGGCGTCCGCCGAAAAGCCGGCCGTCGATCCCGAGCTGCCCCGTACCGAGGACGGCGAGCTGGACGTCGTCCAGGAGGCGTCCCAGGAGTCCTTCCCCGCCAGCGACCCGCCGGCATGGACGCATCGAAACGAGACCCGCATTCCGACCTGATCATGGTGGACGAGGCCATCGACCGGCCGGTTGATCCCGGCGGCGGCGTGGCGGGCGTGCCCGTTCGCCGCATCGCCGGCGCCGATCTCGGTACCCTCCTGGAGCGGGAGTGGCTCGTCACCAACGGCCTGGGCGGCTACGCCTCCGGGACCCTGGCCGGGGCCGCCACGCGCCGGTACCACGGTCTCCTCATCGCCGCCCACCCGGCCCCGCTCGGCCGCGTCATGGTCTGGAACCACCTCTCCGAAAACTTCCGGTTCCCGGACTACATCGGCATCGCCGTCGGGGGGACTGAGCGTGTCGGCGGGCACGTAGACGTCCAGGGGATCAACGCCTTGACCGAGTTCCGACTCGAGATCGGCCTGCCTGTGTGGCGATTCGAGATGCACGGGCATGTCATCGAGAAGCGCGTCTTCTTGCCGTATCGTCAGAACACCGTTCATGTCAGTTACCGGCTGCTGAAAGGGGATGGGCCGATCCGGCTCAAGCTGCGACCGAGCGTCCACTTTCGCGGGCACGACGACCCCGTCACCCACTTGTCGAAGGAGCCCTACGTCCTGACGGCAAGCGACGGGCGGTATGAGTTGAGCGGCGGCAGCCCGTGGCCGCGACTGCGGTTCCGCATCGAAGGCGACGGCGCGGCCCTCACGCTCGATGGCGTACGCCTGCCGGACATCCTTTACCGGGTGGAGGAACATCGCGGGTACGAGGGGGTAGGTTCATTCTGGAGCCCGGGACAATTCCGCGTCAACTTGCGGCCCGACCGCGAGGTAGTGTTGACCGGCTCGACCGAGTCGTGGGAGCGGTTGACAGCGCTCGTGCCGGCCGACGCGTACGCGGCCGAGTTGGAGCGCCGCCGTCGGTTGGTAGCGGTTGCCGCTCCGCCGGCCCGCACCGGGTTCGGGGCTGAACTCGTCCTGGCAGCCGACCAGTTCATCATCACACCCGTTGGCCGCGTCCAGGATGCCGCCCGGGCGCAGGCGGCCGGCGACGAGGCCCGGACCGTCATCGCCGGTTACCACTGGTTCACCGACTGGGGCCGGGACACGATGATCAGCCTCGAAGGGCTGACCCTGACCACCGGCCGACAGACTGAGGCTGGGTACATCCTTCGCACGTTTGCCGGCCACATCCGCGACGGGCTGATCCCGAACTTCTTTCCGGACCAAGAGAAAGAGGGCGTCTACCACACGGCCGATGCGACCCTCTGGTTCTTTCACGCCTTGCACCGTTACTTGCAGGCCGCGGACGACCGGCTCACGCTGCGGGCCCTACTGCCGGAGCTCAAGGAGGTGATCGCCCATCACCAGCGCGGTACGCAGTTCGGGATCCGCGTGGACCCGGCGGACGGGCTCCTGAAGCAAGGGGCCGAGGGCTATCAGCTCACGTGGATGGACGCCAAGGTCGGCGATTGGGTGGTGACGCCGCGTCGGGGGAAGGCCGTCGAGATCAATGCCCTCTGGTACAGCGCCCTGCGCCTGCTGGAGGGCTGGCTGCGCGAGATCGGCGACCTGGCCGCGGACGACATGCGGTTCGCGGCCGAGCGAGTGTACACCTCGTTCAACCGGAGGTTCTGGAACCCCGCGGAGCGGGGGCTCTTCGACGTGGTTGATGGCGAGCGCGGGGACGACCCGGCCTGCCGCCCGAACCAGATCTTCGCGATCTCACTGGATCACCCCGTTCTCGACCCGGGCCGCTGGGAAACGGTCGTCGAAACGGTCCGCGAGCGGCTTTTGACCCCGATGGGCTTGCGGACGCTGGCGCCGAGCCACCCGGATTACAAGTCACGGTACTTCGGCGACCTGCGGGCCCGCGACGCGGCCTACCACCAGGGGACGGTGTGGGCGTGGCTGATCGGGCCGTTCGTGGACGCGTGGTTGCGAGTCCACCCAAATCGAAGGGATGAGGCCCGGGGGTTCCTCGGGGCGTTCGAGGCGCATTTGAGCGAGGCGTGCATCGGGTCGATCAGCGAGGTATTCGACGCCGACCCGCCGTACACCCCCCGCGGGGCCGCGGCTCAGGCGTGGAGCGTGGCCGAGGTGTTGCGCTGCTGGGTGTTGACGGATCCGGCGGGCGCCGCACTCACATCTCTTCCCGCCGCGGGAACGACGCCTGAGCGCCCGGCCGGGTGACGCTCATCGCCGCCACGCGGTTCGCCTTCGTCGCCGCCGCGATGAGCGTTTCGCCCTCGGCCAGGTAGGCCGCGAGGGCCCCGCAGAACGCATCCCCGGCCCCGGTCGTGTCCACAGCCGTGACCGGTACCGGCGCTATGTGAACCGGCTCGCCCGCGCCGACAAGCAGGGCCCCGCGCTCGCCGAGGGTGACCACAACCGTCTCCGGTCCACGATCGCGCAGCAATCGGGCGGCGGCCGCGACGTCGGCGAGCGTGTTCGTCTCCCGGCCGGTCAACTGGCGCAGCTCCGTTTCATTGGGCACGCATACGTCCGTCGCCCGTAGCAATGCCTCCGGGAGTTCGCGAGCCGGCGCGGGATTGAGCAGGCACGTCCGCCCCGCGGCGTCCGCGATCCGGAATGCCTCGGTCAGAGTTTCGTTCAAAGTCTCACACGGGGCCAGGACGATGGCGCTGGCGCGCAACAATTCGGCCGCCGCGTGGGCGTCTTCGGGCGTCAATCCGAGGTTGGCCCCCGGCACGCCAACGATGGCGTTCTCGCCCGCGTCGTCCACCAGGATGGCGGCCGTCCCGGTCGGCCGGTCCGCGTCGGTCAACAGGTGGGAGATGTCGATCCCCTCGCGGGTGAGCTGGTCGCGGGTCGCCCAGCCGAAGTCGTCTGCCCCGACACGGCCTACGAAGGACACCATGGCCCCCAGCCGGGCCGCGGCCACGGCCTGGTTTGCCCCCTTGCCGCCGAATCCCTGGTAAAAGCCCGACCCGAAGACCGTTTCCCCCGGCCGCGGCAGCCGTGACGCCCGGAAGGTCAAGTCAATGTTAGCCGAGCCGACGATGGTGACGCGAGGTGGCATGGATCTCATCTTCCCCAAATACCTGCACGCCGACTACTATCTGGTTGCCCATTCCCACGAGGACGCACGGATGCGCACGCTTCTCGCCCTGACCCTTGGCCTTGTCGCGGCCCCCCTGCCCGCCGAACCGCCGGCGGACGTCCGGCTCGATCAGGTCAGCTATGCTGACCTCCTTGGGGAGTTGAAGGCTCGCAAGGGCCAGGTGGTTCTGGTGGACGTATGGGGCACGTTCTGCGCGCCGTGTAAGGAGAAGTTTCCAGCGCTGGTCGCCATGCACCAGAAGTACAACCGGCGCGGGCTGGCCGTGGTGTCCGTCAGCGTGGACCCGCCGGACGACGCGGACGCCCACGAGGCCGCCCGGGCGTTCCTGACCCGGCAGCGGGCGGCATTCCGGAACGTGATCCTGACCGACAAGGCGGAGGTGTGGCAGGCCAAGTGGCAAATCGAGGGGCCGCCGCTGGTGTTCCTGTTCGACAAGCAGGGCCGGCTGGTGGCCAAGTGGGAAGGCAAGTTCAACCCGGACGAAGTGGAGAAACGCGTGGCCGCCCTGACCGAAGAGTAGCACCCGTGACCGACGACACCATCATCAGCCCGGACACCCGGCGGGCGAACCGCATCCCCCCGCGGCAGGCGCTCACTCGCAAATGGCCGGTCCTACACTACGGCGACGTGCCGCCCTTTGATTCGGCGACCTGGGATTTCACCGTCTTCCCGAAGCCGCTGGTGAACGAGGTGAAGCGGTTCACCTGGCCGCAATTCCAGGCGTTGCCCTGGGTCAAGGTGTTTGCCGACATGCATTGCGTGACGCGCTGGAGCAAGCTGGACAACCTGTGGGAGGGCGTTGCCACCCGGGAGTTGTTGAACCACGTCACGGTCTCGGACCGGGCACGGTTCGTCATGGTTCACTGCGAATTCGGGTTCACGACCAACCTGCCGATCGAGTGGTTCTTCGGGGAAGACTGCCTGCTCGCCCTCAAGCACAACGGCCAAGACCTGGAGCCGGACCACGGCTACCCCATGCGGCTGGTCGTGCCGCGGCTGTACGCGTGGAAGAGCGCCAAGTGGGTCCGCGGGATCGAGTTCATGGAGCGCGATGCGGCCGGGTTCTGGGAGCGGTGGGAGCACGGCGGGTACCACCTGCTCGGCGACCCGTGGACCGAGCAGCGATTCCGGGACGACGCGGGGACCGGCCTGTGATTCAGGAATGAACCGTCAACATTGCCCTACTGTGTCGCTCAGATTCGAATCCTCATTTGGCGCCAAACGCGACCGTCTCGCGCGACTAGAATATGGCCCAGTCGTCCCGCTGCCCCCGCCCGAGACCGCGGAACGTGTCGCTCTCCCAGCAGTCTACAACCGTCCGGTACGCCGTGGCCGTCCTCGCCACCATCGTGGCGATCGGCCTCCGTCTGGCCCTCGACCCCGTCGTCGGGGACCGCTTCCCGTTTGTCACCGTGGTGTTCGCCGTCCTCATGGTGGCGTGGTTCGGCGGGTTCGGCCCCGCTAGCGTCACTGCCGTCCTGGGGGCGGTCCTGACCGCCCGGTTCATCATTCCACCCCGGGACTCGTTCTTCGTTTCCGGGTTCGACAACCAGGCCGGGCTCGCTCTGTACCTGATGGTTGCACTCGGGATTGCCAGCCTGACGGGCCTGATGCAGCGGGCGCGAGACCGGGCCGGGGCCCAGCGCGAGGAACTCCGGACGACACTTGCCAGCATCGGTGATGCCGTCATTGCCACCGACCCGGACGGCTGCGTCATGACCCTGAACTGCGCGGCGGAATCATTGACCGGGTGGCCGGCGGCCGAGGCCCGCGGCCGGCCGCTGGCCGACGTGTTCCGCATCCTCAACGAGGAGACGCGCGGGCCGGTCCCGGACTCGGTCGCCCGAGTGCTGGCGACCGGCACGGTCGTCGGATTGGGAAACCACACGATCCTGATCCGGCGGGACGGGGCCGAGTTGCCGATCGACGACACGGCCGCACCGATCCGGGACGCGGACGGTCGGCTCCGCGGGGTCGTCCTCGTGTTCCGGGACGTCACCGAGGCCCGCCGGGCTGACGCCGCCCGCCGCCACCTTGCGGCCATCGTCGAAGGCTCCGACGACGCGATCATCGGCAAGGCGCTCGACGGCACGATCACCAGTTGGAACTCGGGGGCCGAGCGGCTGTACGGGTATCCCGCGGCGGAAGTAATCGGTAAGCCGTTTTCCGTCTTGGTCCCGCCAGAGCACGCCGAAGAAATGGAGGAGGCCGCCCGCCGGCTCCGTGCCGGGGCTCGGGTTGACCACTTCGAGACGGTCCGTCAGCGAAAGGACGGCCGGCGCATTGATGTTTCCGTCAGTTATTCCCCCCTCCGGGATTCTGAGGGACACTTGACCGGGACGGCGGTCATCGCCCGGGATGTGACTGACCGAACCCGTGCCGAGCGCCGGCGAAACGCCCGGCTCGCGGTGACCCAGGTGCTCTCCCAGACGGACGGCCTGGAGACGGCCGCCCCCCGCATCCTTCGGGCGGTGTGTGAGGGGCTGGACTGGACGGTGGGCGCGGTTTGGATGGTGGACGGTGGGGACAACCTGATCCGCTGCGTCGCCGCCTGGGGCGACTCCGCGGCGGGAGCCGATCGATTCCTCGATGTCACGCGCCAGTTCACTTTTTCGCCCGGCGTCGGGCTGCCGGGGCACGTCTGGGCGGACCGCAAGCCACACTGGTGGTCGAATGTCGCGGTGGACGAGCGGTTCCCGCGCCGCCATGCGGCCTCCGCGGACGGGCTGCACGGGGGGTTCGCCGCTCCGATCGCCGTCGGCGACAACGTTCTAGGAGTGATCGAGTTCTTCTGCCGCGAGGTCCGGGAGTTGGACCCGGACCTGTTAGAGATGATGGCCACCCTCGGCGGGCAGATCGGACAGTTCGTTGAGCGCAGGCGGGCCCTCGCGGCCCTGACCGCGAGCGAGGCCCGGTTCGCGGCCGTCATTCACAACGCCCCGGCCATCGTGTTTCTCAAGGATCCCGACGGGGTCTACCAGATCGTGAACCCCCGGTTCGCGGAGGGGGCCGGGCTGACCGTCGAGCAGATCATCGGAAGAACGGACCACGAATTATTCGACCCGGACGTGGCCGACGGGTTCCGCAAGGACGACGTCGACGTGCTGGCATCAGGCCGCGCGCGGACATTCGAGGAGTCGTTTGCCTACCGGGGCCGGACTTACACGTTCCTGACCGCCAAATTCCCGCTGCCAGATGCCTCCGGGCGGCCGCTCGGGGTGTGTGGCATCGCGACGGACATCACGGCCCGCAAGGAGGCTGAGGCGGAATTGCGGACGAGCGAGGAGCGGCTGCGTCTGGCCCTGGAGGCGGGGCGCATGGGGGTGTGGGACTGGGATGTCCGAACCGACGCGATCGAATGGTCGGACAACCTGGAGCCGATCCACGGCCTGGCCCCCGGCACGTTCGCCGGGACCATCCAGGCGTGGCAACAGCTCATTCACGCGGCCGATCGCGGGACCGCCAAGGCGGCCATCGCCCGGGCCCTGGCCGATGGGACCAACTACGACCTGGAGTTTCGTAACGTGTGGCCGGACGGGTCAATCCACTGGATGTCCGGGAAGGGCCAGGCGTTCGTGGAGAGCGGCGAACCGGTCCGGCTGATCGGCGTGGTGACCGACGTCACCACCCGCAAGCGCGACCAGATCACTACCCGCTTCCTCGCCGACGCGAGCGCCGTGTTGGGTGCATTGACGGACGAGGCCAGCACGCTCCAGAAGCTTGCCGCCCTCGCCGTGCCGAACTTCGCCGATTGGTGCACGGTGGACCTGGCCGGGCCGGACGGGTCGATCCACCGCGTAGGCGTGGCCCACGTGGACCCGACCAAGGTCCGACTGGCCCGCGAGGTCCACCGCCGGTGGCCACCTGCCCCGGCCGCGGCGGCCGGGGCACCGGCCATCATCCGGTCCGGCCGGTCGGAGCTCGTCCCCGAAATCACCGACGACATGCTGGCGGACAGCATCCCGGACCCCGAGTACCTGGGCATCGTCCGCGAGCTGGGGGTGCGGTCGTTCATGGGCGTCCCGATTTCCGTCCGGGGCAAGGTGCTCGGGGCGATCACCTTCGTCACCGCCGAGTCCGGCCGACGGTACGACGCAACTGACCTGGGGGCGGCCGAAGAACTGGCCCGGCGGGCCGCTGTTGCCGTCGAGAATGCGCACCTGTACCAGGCGATCCGCGAGCAGGACCGCCGGAAGGACGAGTTCCTGGCGACGCTCGCCCACGAGCTGCGAAACCCGCTGGCGCCGGTCCGCAACGCCTTACACCTGTTCCGGACCCCCGGGGTCAACCCGACCACACTGGACCGAGCACGAGACATGATGGAGCGGCAAGTCCTCCACCTGGTCCGGTTGGTGGACGACCTGCTGGATGTGTCCCGGGTTATGCGCGGGAAAATTGAACTACGCAAGGAGCTGGTGGACCTGGGGTCCGCAGTCGGCCGGGCGGTTGAGACGGCAGAGCCGCTGCTTACCGAGCGGGGTCATCAGCTGTCGATCCACCTGCCTCCCGGGCCCGTGTACCTGGAAGCAGATCCGGTCCGCCTTGCGCAGGTATTCGCGAATCTGCTGACGAACGCGGCCAAGTACACCGAGCCGGGCGGACGGATCCGAGTCGCGGCCGAGGTCACGGGCCGGCGCGGCGAGCCGGCGCCGCATGTGGTCGTCCGGGTCTGCGACACCGGTGTCGGAATTGCCCCGGACATGCTGCCCCGGGTGTTCGACCTGTTCGTCCAGGTGGACAACGCGGCGGCGCGCTCCCAGGGCGGCCTCGGCATCGGGCTTACGCTGGTCAAGAGCCTGGTCGAGCTGCATGGGGGAACTGTCGCAGTCCAAAGCGATGGCGCCGGGACTGGGAGCGAATTCGTCGTTCGACTGCCGGTAGTCCCGATCGCGGGGCAAACGCCGGGGGGCGACCCGCGCCGGTCGCGCCCGGTGTGCCCGAGTCGGCGCGTGCTGGTCGTGGACGACCACGCGGACGCGGCGGACAGCCTGGCCATGCTACTGCGGATGGAAGGCCATGAGGTGCGCGTGGCCCGGAATGGCCAGGCGGCGGTCCGGGAAGTCCGGGCAGACCGGCCGGAGGTCATCCTGTTGGACCTGGGGATGCCGGGGATGGACGGGTTCGAGGTGGCGAGGCAGCTCCGACAGTCTCCCGGGCTGGCGGACATCTACCTGGTCGCGTTAACTGGCTGGGGTCAGGAGGAAGACCGCCGGCGGACCCGCGAGGCCGGGTTCGACGACCACTTCGTCAAGCCGGTGGACCCGGACGACTTGCGAGCGCTGCTCGCCCGGGGCCGCCCGGCCCGGACGGCGTCCGCTGCGACGGAATAGTCATTCGGGTGGATTCCGGTCGCGGGGCCTCCTATAGTCTTACTCGGGCGGGCCCACGCCCGCCCGGTGACTACAACCATCAGCGCCAACTCCGCTCAAACGCCCGCTCCTGCCGCCGAACCGCTGCTCCCCGCCCCGCTCGGATCCCGGGCCGCGACTTTCGCCGCGGTCATCCTTCCCCCGCTCGGCCTTGTGGCCGCCATTGCCCTGGTCTGGGGTTGGGGGGTCACCTGGGTAGACCTGGCACTTCTGGCGGGCATGTACCTCCTCACGGCCGTGGGGGTGACGGTCGGCTTCCATCGGTTGCTCGTCCATAGATCGTTCGATACTTACGCGGCGGTCAAATTCGCCCTGGCTGCACTCGGTTCGATGGCCGTCCAGGGCAGGCTGCTGAAGTGGGCCGCACACCACCGCCGGCATCACCAGCACAGTGATACCGCACACGACCCGCACTCGCCGCACCGGTTCGGATCGGGCCTCATCGCCCGCGTCCGCGGATTCTGGCACGCGCACATCGGGTGGGCCTTCACCGCCGACCCGCCCGGATGGAGCCGGTACGTCCGCGACCTCCGACGAAGCCCGGCTCTTCGAGTGGCCGACCGGATGTTTTTCGGCTGGGTGGCAGTCGGGTTGCTCGTCCCGGCGGTCGTGGGCGGGTTTCTGACGGAGTCGTGGGCCGGGGCGGCTCGGGCCTTGCTATGGGGAGGACTTGTGCGCGTGTTCCTGGTCCACCACGTAACGTGGAGCGTGAACTCGGTCGGGCACTTGTGGGGTTCGCGGCCGCACGCCAGCGGCGACCAGAGTCGCGATAACTTCGTGCTCGGTGTCTTGGCCCTGGGCGAGGGGTGGCACAACACGCATCATGCCTTCCCGACTTCAGCCCGGCACGGCCTACGGTGGTGGCAGCCGGACGCAAGCTATTGGATGATCCGTCTACTTGCCCTCGTCGGCCTGGCCTGGAACGTAAGACTTCCCACCCGTCCCGCGCTGGCGGGGAATCGCCCGGCGAACTGACCGGCAATTGTCTATCGAAACGCTCGCCCCGAAGTCACCGGGGACCTGAGTCAAAGCGGCGGCCACTCGTTGTCCAAGCCCTCGCGCTCGATCCGGGTGACTTGCGCCGCGGTCACGCTGAACCGGGCGGCAATCGCGGCCCGGGCCTGGGGGACCGACATCCCGCCATCCTCGGCCTCGACCAGGGCCGCAAAAATGACCCGGCGGGTGGCCTCCGGCAGCGGGTCGTTCGAATCGGACATAAGCATTCTCCAGGGTCGACTCGGCTGATGTCCGGGCCGAATCGCGACCGACTGGCGTGAGGACGTGGAGTCAAACCTGACGCGTCGTGCCTCGAGCGACGTGTGGCGCGTCGGGAGTATCTTAGCGACTCGCGCCGCTTCGGCGCGCCTGGGGAGCCTCGAAACAGGTCGGAATGATTTCCCGGACGCGCATCGGCCGACGGGCGCAAGTGGCCTACCGGGTCAATACTCCTGGTAGCAGCCGCGATCCGGGTCCGAGCACGGCTTCAACCCGACCGCGCCGTCGTCGGGCCCGAGCCCGCGGGCGGTCTGCACACACCAGAAGTCGGCCAACCCGTCTTGGTAATCGGGGTCGTCCTCAAATCGCTCGCCGTGCACGGCCATCGACTTCGACTGCAAGTGGATGCACCGCGGCGGGACTTGTGGCAGTTCCGTCATGGATTACCTCCTTTGGGAAATGACCAATTCCCAATGCCCGACCAATGACTAAGGAATGACGAACAAAGGATGACGAATAACGAGCTCGCCCCTTGGCGTCGTCCTTCGTCATTCTGGATTCGTCATTCCTTGATCATTGGTCATTGGTGGGGCCTTGATCATTGGTCATCCTTCCCAATATGGCTTCCCACCAGCGGCCAGCAGCGCCGCTCGCTTGACCGCCACCTTGAGCAGTCGCACCTTGTACTCATTCTGGCTCAGCGGGCGCACGCCCTCGCACGCGGCCTCGCCGGCGGCTGTGGCTGTCGCCTCGGTAACCTCCTTGCCTTCCAATACCTTGGCCGCGGACTCGCTTACCAGCGGTGTCGGGGCGACGTGGCCGAGGACCACGCGCACGCCCTTCGCGAGCTTGCCCCCGCGATCGAGAAGGAAGGCGACCGACGCCTGGACCAGCGGCCATTCGTTGGTCTCCCTCTGCTTCACCTCGTAGCTGGCGTTTGCGAATCTCGCGCCTTGTGACACCGTCGGCGCGATCGTGACCGACACGAGGATCTCGTTCGGGGCGAGCGTGTGCTCGCGCTGGGTCTCCTTGACCGGCGCCTGAAACAGCTTCTCCACCGGGATATTGCGCTCCCCTTTCGGGCCGACGATCTTCGCCGTGGCGCCGAACGCGATGAGCGGCGGCGCGAGCGTCGAAGGGTGGACGATGACGCACGGGTGCCCCTGGGTGAAAATCGCGTGGTATTGGTTCTCGCCCTCCTGCGCGAAGCACTTCCGCCCGCCTTTGAGCAGGCAGTGGACGTGCTCGTCGCGGAAGTACCAGCACCGGTTGCGCTGGCACAGGCTACCGCCGAGCGTGCCCATGTTGCGGATTTGCGGGCCGGCGATCTGCCCCGCCGCGGACGTGAGCGCCGGGAAGGCGCGGAGCGAGCTGTGTTCGGCGATCTCCGCCAGGCGTACACCAGCGCCGATCGTCACGCTCTGTGGGACCGTCCCCTGCGCCCCCACCTGCACGGCGATCTCGCGGAACGCCCCGCCCAGGCCACCGAGACTTACGACCTTGTCCGGCTGGGCGACATATTCCTTTTGCAGGTCGAGCAGGTCGGTGCCCCCGGCCAGCAGCTCCGTCTTGCCCCACTTCTCGTCGAGCAGGGGCAGCGCCTGCTGGATCGTGGACGGCCGATGATAGGTGAAGTTCTTCATTTGGCCTTCCCCCCCTTCGCGAGGGCGTCGAGGACGCGCTTCGGCGTCAGCGGGATGAACGGGACTCGCACCCCCAGGGCGTTAAACACGGCGTTGCCGACGGCGGCCGCGGTCGAGATGGTCGGCGGCTCGCCGATCCCGATCACGCCGCGCTCCGGCATGTCCATCATGTGCACGCTGATCTTCGGCATGTCGCGTATGCCGCCGAGCTTGTAGAACTCCATGTCCGGGTTGACCTGCCGGCCCGTCGCCTGGTCGCGGATGCACTCCTCGAACAGGGCATAATTCAGGCCCATGATGACGCCGCCGGCCACTTGCGATTCGCAGGCCAGTTTGTTGACCACGAGCCCGCAGTCCTGGACCGCGACCAGGTGCACGGGGTGGACCACGCCGGTCTCCGAGTCCACCAGGACCTCGGCGATTTGCACGCCGCCGACCTGGCCGCTCGAGATGTTGGCGTTGTCGGGCTCGTTGGAGATGGAGAGACTCCACTCGCCCTTCCCCTTGGCCTCGTCCATGCCGAGCCGGGCGCAGAACTCCTTCCACGCCCACTCCTTTTTGTTCTTCGTGTCCACGACCTTGCCCGGCTCAATCGCCAGGTCCTTCGGGTCGGCCCCGACCTTCGGCGCCACCTTGGCGAACAGGTCGTTCCGGGCCGCCTGGGCCGCGAGCAGGGCCGCCGGGGCCTGCGACGGACAGGTGGTGCTGCCACCGGACCCGGACGAGAACCCGTACTGGCTTTCGCCGATCTTCGCGACCACGTCCGTGGGTTGCAGTCCGAGGATTTCGGCGACGACGATCGCGGTCACCGTCCGCTGGGCGGTGCCGAGGTCCTGGGTCGAGGTCTGGGCGGTCGCGGTGCCGTCGCGGCTGATGGTGACGAAGCATTCGTTCGGAGTGTTTCCGCCGGCGGCGAACCCGCCCCAGGTGTGGATCGCCATGCCGATGCCGTGCCGCATGGTCCCGGCCTTGCCCATGCCCGGCGGGTGCCACTTCTCCTTCCATCCGGCGAGCTTGGTGGCGATGTCGAGCTCCTCGTTGTACACGTCACTCCGCCGGGCCACCCACGCGACCTTGTCCGTGGTCTTCGGGTTATTGGGCGGCAGGTTCTTTCGGCGGATGACGAGCGGGTCGATTCCCAGCTTGCCGGCCAGGTCGTCCACCGCGAACTCGGTCAGGACACAGTTTTGCGGGTGGCCCGGCGCCCGCATCGCCTCGGACTTGCCGGCGTTGATGAGCACGACCGAGTGGCTGCGCTTCCAGTTGGGAATCGCGTCGAGGTAGATGTAAGGCAGCAGGTTGAGGTTAACGGTCGCCCCGCCGGTATAGCCGGGGGTGCCGTGGCAGTCGATCGCGAAGGCGGTGATCGACCCGTCCTTGTTCCCGGCGATTTTGACGGTGCCGGAAGCGCTTGGGCGATTCCCGGCCGTGGTGATCTCCTCCTCCCGGTCGAGCATGATCTTGACCGGGGCGCCGGCCCGCCGTGCCAGGTCGGCCGCGGTAACCCCCCAAACACCCGGGCTGAACTTGCTGCCGAACCCGCCGCCCATGTAGTGGGTGATGCACCTCACCTTAGTCGCCGGTACCCCGAACCGCCCGGCGAGCGCCCCGGCGATCGAGACCGTCGCCTGGGTCGAGCACCAGACGGTCAGGCCCCCCTCGGCGTCCCACTCCGCGACAAGCCCGTGCGACTCGAGGCACTGGTGCGAAATGACCGGCACGCCATAGGTGCCCTCGACCGTGGCGTCCGCCTTGTCAAACCCCGCGGCCACGTCGCCCTTGGTCGCCTCCTTACCCGTGTCGTCGAGGTTCCCGGCTATGGGCCCCGGGGTGGTCTTCTTCTTGGGATTCTTCAGCACTTCCTCTTCGCTGACGAAGTGGTCGAGCTGATCGAATTCGATCTTGATTGCCCGAAGAGCGTCCTTGGCGTGCTCCTCGGTGTCGGCGGCGACCGCGGCGATCTCGTCGCCTGCGAAGAACAGCTCGCGACCGACCGCGGCCTGCTCCACGTCCACCGTGACCGGGTCGCCGACCTTTAGGTCCGCGAGCGTGACGATCTTGCTCTTGCTGAGGAGCGTGACGCCCGGCTTGACCTCGACGGTGAACGTCTCGTCCTTGGCCTCTTCGACTTTCTCGTTCTTCTTGGGGCCCTTCCCCTTCTTGGGTGCCGGGACGCGGTACGTGAGCTTGTCGCCGTCGATGGCGGAGACGAAGCCGTTGCGGGAGACGCCGATCACGACGAGTGCCTTGAACCCGGGCGTCTTCATGGCGCCCGACGTGTCGAGGCTCTTGATCTTTGCGTGCGCGTACGGGCTGCGGAGGATCACCCCGTGCAGCATGCCCTTACGGTTGATGTCGTAGCTGTACTTGGCGCGGCCGGTCGCCTTGTCGGTGCCGTCGAGGCGTTTGACCTTCGTCCCGAGCAGGCGGCGCTTCTTGGGCCAACCTTCTGCCATGGCTCAGCCCCCCTTCCTGCACAGTTGGACGATGGCGTGCCGCATCTGCTCGTAGGTGCCGCAACGGCAGATGTTGCCCGACAGGGCCGCCTCGATTTGCTCGGGCGTGGCATTCGGGTTCTTGTCGAACGCGGCCCGCATCGACACGACGAACCCGGGCGTGCAGAACCCGCATTGCTGGGCGTCGTTGTCCGCGAATGCTGCCGGAACGGGGTCAAGCCGGCCGAGGCCGAGCGACTCGGCCGTCTTGACGTCCGCCCCGCGGGCCTCGAGGGCGAGCGTCGTGCACGAGTAGACGGTGCGCCCGTTGAGCGTGACCGTGCACGCCCCGCAGGTGCCGCGGTCGCAGACGCGCTTGCAGCCGGTGACGTCGAGGTAGTTGCCCGCGACGTCCAGGTGGTTGCGGAGGGCGTCGAGCAGCGTGACGCGCGGCTCGACCTTGGTGACGACCTTCTTGCCGTTGACGGTCAGCTCCAGCACGACCGGTGCGGGCCCGAGGGCGGGGGCGCCGGTCGGGGGCTGGGCGGCGGCGGGCGGGGCCAGCTCCGCGGTCAGGCCCGCGACCGCGGCCGCGGCGGCGCCGGTCCCGGTAAGGAAGCCGCGGCGCGACACGCCGCGGGGGTCTCCCTGGGAGTCTTTCATGACGCATGACCCTCGAAGGGAATGGAGAAGTAGGGCCGGCCGCGATTCTAAGCCGCCGCCCGCGCCGGAACAAGCGTCTGGTTTCAGAAGTCGGCCAGAATCACCGACGCTTGAAACATGAGCCGGATTTTATCCCCGGTTCACCGGTCGCTTAAGGTCCCCGGCTACTATTGCCTCTGGCCGCGGCGGCTGGGCGAGCCCGGGATCCGGGCCGGCTGTGGCGGCGTCACAGGGGACACTCGTGGAGGTTCGCATGATCGCACGTCGTCTGGGTTGGGTGGTTGGACTGGCCGCGGTGGTCGTACTGGCACCGGTCTCGCGCGCCGAGGACAAGGCGAAGGACGTCGACAAGATTCCGAAGGCCGTGATGGACGCCCTGAAGGCCAAGTTCCCGAAAGCCGAAATTCACAAGTGGAGCAAGGAAAAGGAAGGCGACGCGGTCGTTTACGACATCGAGTTCAAGGAAGGCGACCGCAAGTGCGAGGCGGACATCAAGGAGGACGGTACGTTCATCAACTACGAAAAGGAGATCGCGGCCAAGGACCTGCCCAAGGCCGTCACCGAGGCCGTGGAGAAGAAGTACCCGAAGGCCAAGATGAAGGAAGTCATGGAGATCACCGAAGTGAAGGGCAAGGACGAGAAGCTGGAAGGTTACGAGATCGTCCTCGAAACGGCGGACAAGAAGGAGGTCGAGGTCACCGTGGCTCCGGACGGGAAGATCCTCGAGGACTCGGGGGAGAAGAAGGAGAAGGAGAAGAAGGACTGAACGAGGCAACTACTGGCCGGCACAATGACCAGGGGTGCAACCCCTGGTTTCTTTTTTGCGCTCCCAGCTCGACCGTGCCGAGTCGCCCTTACCCGTATTGCGGCACGCGATCAGCTCCGCGACGATGCTCACCGCGATCTCCGGGACCGTCTGCGAGCCAATGTTATAACCCAGCGGCGCGTGTACCCGCGCCAGCGCCTCTTCTTTGATCCCCTTCGCGACAAGGTCCTCGAAGATCATCCGGATCTTCCGCTTGCTGCCGATCATGCCGACGTAGCCGCACGGCGTGTTGGCCAGGTGGTAAAGTGCCTCCTCGTCGTGGCTATGCCCGCGGGTCAGAATTACCGCGAAGGTCGCGGGCGTCAGCGAGGGGGCCAAGTCGCGCAGCACCATACCAATGTCCCCGACTATCCGGCGACTCGCCGTCGGGAACCGCTCCGGGCTCGCGAACTTCTCGCGGTCGTCGAGCACCCAGACCTCGAAGCCGACGTCGGACGCCAGCGTGGCCACGGCCTGCCCGACATGCCCACCGCCGACGAGGAAGAGCGTTACTCGCGGCAGCGCCGGCAAGTACGCGATGCCGCGTCGCGTCACTGGCTGCGGGCGGGACGATAGCGCGGTCAGGTTCGCCGATACGGCCTCCCACGCGGGTCGGTCCGCGATGTGAGCCACTGATTTGCCGGTCGCGTCGAACAGGTAGCGGTCGCCGACCGGAAGTCCGGCCGCGTCGCCGATCACGACCGCTTCCGTAAACCCGGCCCCCCCATCGGCAAGCTCGCGCAACCGCTGGTAGTAGCCGGATGCGTCGGCCGTGACCGCGTGGGCCAGGATCGTCATCCGGCCGCCGCAGATCAGGCCGTCGTCCCAGCCGTAATCGTCGTCGAGACAGAAGGTGAGGACCTCGGGCCGGCCGGCGTCATTCAATGAATGCAGTGCCCGGCGCTTGACTTCCGCCTCGACGCAACCGCCGCCGAGCGTCCCGGCCTGCGTGCCGTCCGGGTAGACGAGCATCGCGGCGCCGGCCTTTTGCGGCGTGCTGCCGCGGGTCTCCACGACCGCGCAGTACACACACGACAGCCGCCGGGAGATCGCGGCGGTCAGCTCGCCAAGTAGCTCACGCATGGCTACTCCGCCATTGTTTCGCCGACGACGACCAGGCTGACCCCGAGATAGGCCTTCTCGCCCCCGGCCGCCGCCGGGACGCGGAAGCTCAACACGAAGTGATCCTTCGGCTTTGTCTCGACCGCCGGCGCCTCCGCTGGCTTCGCGTTGGGGAACAGGAGCATCATCCCCGGGTGCTTGCGGCCGACCGACTTGGCGCTCAACTCGTGCAGCTCCTTTTGTTCGAGCAGGTCCGGCTTCTTGTCCTGCTCGGCCGGGCAGAGCAGGCAGAAGTCGTTGAACGGGGCGGTGCCCTGGTGGTCGCCGTCCATTGGCTGGATGCCCAGCCGCAATGTGTAGACGCCGGCCTTGATCTTCTGCTTGCGGTAGTCGCGCCAGACGTCCGGGAACTTGACCGCGCCGACGATCGTGGACTCCTCGAGGTGGGCGTACTTCAAACCGGCCTTCGCCTGATCCGCGGTCGCCTTCGACTCCAGCGACTTGCACGCCCAGACGGTGCAAAGCAGCTTGCCCGTGTCGTCGGAGACGTTCATCGCCTTGCCGTCGAGCAGGGCCCGGACCGCGTCGCTCAAGTCCTTCGGCGGCTCCGCGTCCTCGACCTTGAGCGTGAGCTTCGGGTCGGCCGCGAAGGACGCGCCGGCGGCCATGAGAATCGCGCCGACCGCCAGGGTGCGGATCATGGGGAAGCTCCGGAGGCGAAGGATGAAGGATGAAGGATGAAGGATGACTCGTTTCATCCTTCATCCTTCATCCTTCATCCTTCCGGAAGGATCAGTGCGTGAGGAACGACCCGACAAAGGCCCCGCGGCGGCCGCCGTCGTTCCACGTCTCGTTCAGCTCCTTGCCCGTGAAGCTGTGCTCGACCGCGAACGCCGCCTTGGCCGCGACGCCCTTCGCCAAAGGCGGGTACAGTGTCGTCTCGTTGCCGCACGCCTTGTCGTGGTCCACGTCGATGCACCGCGTCGAGATCTTCACCGACCCGGCCTTGAGCGTGGCGCAGCCCTCGCCGTCGCACTTGCAGATGGTCAGGTCCACCGGGGCCACGTGCACCGCGAGCACCTCGCCGATCAGGCTGCCCGCCTGGGCCTTCGCGAACTTGACCAGCGCCTCGCGCTGGGCCTTCGTCGCCCGGTCGTCCACGATCACCACCGCCCGGCCCGGGGCGCTCTGCTTCAACCCCAGCGTCTCGGTCGCGGACAGGACAGCGACCACGCCCAGTCCATCGACTTTTGTCCCGGCCACCGTGCCGGATTCCACCTTCCAGGCGAGGACGGCGTTCTTGCCGGTGATCCCGGTGTCGGCGTTGGCGAAGCATGACCCGGCGAACACGTCGCAGGTCCGGGCCTCCACGTACTGGCCGCGAACGGTCGCGGACGAGTCGAGCGAAATCAGGAGCGGTAGGAGCAATACATAGGACATCGGATCACCTCCGGGCGGGTGTACGTTGGGTGCAAGTACTTGGCCTCATTGTTCATTGAATGACCGCTCGCGTCAAGCGAACAGACGATTCCGAGGGGCAAAACCTTCGACCGTTTCGGGTCGGTGTTTGGGGAAGTCAAGCGCGCTGTAGCCGAACTCGTCAGAGTTCGGGGCGCTGGGAGTGCCAGCGCCTTCGAACTCTCACGAGTTCGGCTACAGGCCATTGGACGGTAGCGAACAACGGGGTATGCTCGGCGGACACCGCCCCGATTCCCCCACCTCCCGAGGCGCTCCCATGAACCGCCGTCAGTGGCTTGCCCGGTCCGCCGTCGCCGCGCCCGCACTCCCGTGGCTCCTGTCGTCCGCGAAGGCCGCCCCGCCGCCGGGCGACAAGCTCACCCCGCTCAAGATCACCGACGTCAAGACGTTCCTCACCGCCCCGGCGAATATCCGCCTGGTCGTGGTCAAAGTGCTGACCAATGAGCCCGGGCTGTACGGGCTCGGCTGCGCCACCTTCACCCAGCGGGCCCGGGCCGTCGAGACCGCCGTGGACAAGTACCTCAAGCCGTTCCTCGTTGGCAAGGACCCGCTCCAGATCGAGGACATCTGGCAATCCAATTTCGTCAGCTCCTACTGGCGCAACGGCCCGGTGCTCGGCAACGCGATCAGCGGCGTGGACATGGCCCTCTGGGACATCCTCGGCAAGCGGGCCGGGATGCCCGTCTACCAGCTGCTCGGCGGCAAGTGTCGCAAGGCCGTCGAGACCTACCGCCACGCCGCCGGGCAGACATTGGAGGACGTCGAGAAGGCCGCCCGGGAGTTGATTGAACAGGGTCACCGCGTCGTCCGCGTACAGGTCGCGGTGCCGGGGCTGGAGACATATGGGGCCGGACCGAAGGGGAGAAAAGAGGATACTTCCGCCGGGGCCAACACCCGGCCGCAGGAGTGGGAGCCGCGGGCCTATGTCCGCATCGTCCCCAAGCTGTTCGAACACATGCGCAAGAAGCTCGGCGACGAGGTCGAGCTGCTCCACGACGTTCACGAGCGCGTCCCGCCGATCCTGGCCATTCAGCTCGCCAAGGACCTCGAGCCCTTCAAGTTGTTCTTCCTCGAGGACCCGTTCAGCCCGGAGGACATCGGCTACTTCGAAAAGCTCCGGCCGCAGACCAGCACCCCGATCGCGATGGGGGAGCTGTTCAACAACCCGAGCGAGTGGGTCGGCCTCATCAGCCATCGGCTGATCGACTTCATCCGCATCCACATTTCGCAGGTCGGCGGGCTGACTATGGCCCGGAAGGTCGCGGCGATGTGCGAGTTTTTCGGGGTGCGGACCGCCTGGCACGGACCCGGGGACGTCTCCCCCGTCGGCCACGCCGCCAACGTCCACCTCGACCTGGCCACGCCGAACTTCGGCGTCCAGGAGGCGCGGGCGTTCACCCAGGCGGAACAGGACGTCTTCCCCGGCTGCCCGGTGTTGAAGGACGGTTACTACTGGGCGAGCGACAAACCGGGATTGGGGATCGACCTGGACGAGAAGCTCGCGGCCAAGTTCCCGATCACCGACGACCCGCCGTTCGACTTCCGCTGGGGGAACCTGCGAAAGAAGGACGGCTCGGTGGTCAAGCCGTGAGAACAATGGGGAAGTGCGAAGAATCAGGGATCTTCGACGACTTCCCCCCCGGCGATGGTGGACAGGGCGCGGTAGGTGGCCGGGGACAGGCCCTCGGTGACAAACCGGACGCTCCCGTCGCAGAACAGGAAGTGGCACCCGCCGGTGTGGACGCTCCGGAACCCCGGCACCGTGTCGTAGGTGTCCGGCACCGTGCCCGCGTTGACGCAGCCCTGGTTGCAATCGAAGCCCGGCAGGGCGAGCGGGCGGTTCATCGGCTCATCGAACGGGTCCGGGTGCCCGCCCCGAAGCGCGGTGATGCCCAGCCACCCCCCGCCCATGAGCCCGAGTGAGTGCAGCTCGCGGGTGGCCGCCGGGCCGGCCGACCAGCTCTGGTCGATGATCCCGGACTGACCCGGGAACAGGTTGGTCGCGGGGGTCGTGTCCGGGTAGTAGCGCCGGAGGCGGAATCGCGGGTTGCCACCCGCGCCCTCGCCGACAGCGAAGGTGTGGCTGGTGCCGTCCGTGATGTCGGTGATCTGAGTTTTCGTATTCACATCGAAGACGCCCCGGCCGCCCGCCGGGACCTGCG
Source organism: Gemmataceae bacterium (assembly GCA_035258765.1). Taxonomy (GTDB): domain Bacteria; phylum Planctomycetota; class Planctomycetia; order Gemmatales; family Gemmataceae; genus SIAJ01. The sequence goes on along the minus strand of DATFWZ010000092.1, from coordinate 5,506 downwards.
TCACCTCGCACAGGGCGGCATTCGCCCCCTTGCACAACAGGTAGTCGGTGGCTGCCGGGTTCGGCAGCGGCCGCCCGGCGATCGGCTCCAGGAACGAAAAGTTGATCCGCCCGCTCGACCGGTTGCTCGGGCAGTAGAAGATCTTCACCTCGGTCGAGACGAGGTCCGCGTTCGGCGGCTCGTACCACTTCCCGTTCAAGTTCCACCCGCGGAACAGGTTGTCCTGCTCCAGGTAGGGCAACAGCCGCACGAACCCTCCGAAGCCCCCCAGCTCCAGGTTGTCCGACCCGCCGATCGTGATGCCCGACGGGAAGTAGCCGATCGCGTCGTGGTGGTTGTGCAGGGCCAGCCCGATTTGCTTGAGGTTGTTCTTGCACTTCATCCGGTTGGCGGCCTCGCGGACCTTTTGGATCGCGGGCAGCAACAGACCGATCAGAATGGCGATGATCGCGATGACGACCAGGAGCTCGATGAGAGTCATGGCGGCGCGCTTCATGGGAGCCTCCCGCTGTTGGCAAGCTAACGCGCTTCGGGCGATCTCGCAATCGTTCGTGAGAGTTTGCGAACTTCCGGCTATTCTCGGCCGGCCGTTTCGGGCGTTTCGGAATGGACAAACACCCACCGGCCGTCGCGGGCTGGTGTCTCGGCTGGCAGTCCGCGGGCATATTCCGGCCCGGTCGGGGCCGGGACGTACGTCGGTCGGTTGTTGATGAGAGCGACCGCCACCAGGAGGACGCCGAACACGATGACAGGATTCCCCACACCGTTTGACGCAGGCGGGGGTGGCACTTGCGCCGGTTCGGCCGGGGAAACCGGCGGGTCGCCGGCGGCGGCCGCGCCCGCGACGGCGTCGGAGTCCGTGGACGGGTCCCCCGACTCCGACTCCTCCTGCCCCGGTTACTTGCCGGTCATCCGGTACGCCCGGTCCCGCTCGAACCAGTCGAACACCTCCGCCTTTCAGTCGCGCTCGAACTCCTCGTCCGTGGCCGGCGGCAGCCCCTGGCCGGCCCGCCGGTGGTCCATCATCGCCCGCGCGGCTTCCACTTCCCCGGTCAGACGCTTGACCAGCTTCGCGGTCGCGGTCGGCTCGGCCGGTGGCGGGGCCGGCGGCACCATCGTCCCGCCCAGGCCGTACGCCTGGGCCCCGTGCCGGAGCCACAACGCCAACGCCGGCCGCCGCACCTTCGGGTCCTTGTCCCGGACCAGGGCCGGCAGGTGCGAGTGCCACTCATTCGACGTCGACTCGAACCGCCGCGTCTGCACCTCGTGGTAGACGCGGTCCCACTCGGGTTTGTGCTTGGCTGGCCAGTTCTGGCAGGTCTTGATCTTGCGGTGGACCTTGGCGGCGATCGCGTCCCACGGATAGCCGACGGCGCGAATCTCGGCGGCGGTGGCGAGCAGGTGTTTGAGGTTCTGCGACATGACGGGATCCTCTTCCCGCGCGACGTGGCGGGGTTGGTTGGAAGTGGGGCGGGGCGGCGGGAGTCGCCGCCCGAGAGGTCGGACAAGTCTCTGATCCGATGTCGGTTTGTCAAATCAAAATAGACAGAATTTCAGTAATTGTTACAAGTGGCTGTTGGAGCAGCAGTTATGAGACGAACTCGCTCGCGGATCGTGAAGCCGCGACGCGGAGACTTGGCGGAGCGGAGCGTGCACGCCGCGCGTCTCAGAGAGCAGGATTCAGCGCCGCGGGACAGCGAACGTACACGCTCGCTTCGCCAAGCCTCCGCGTCGCGGCTTCACGGTACTTGGGGACCCCGGTCGCCCCAAACGAATTGTGATCGTCACGTGCCGCGAATTTCGCTTATCCGGGTAGAACCCGATCGCCTCCAGAGGCGAGCACGCCCCGGCGGGAGCAGCTGCCATGTCGACGTGTCATTGCCTTCTTCTTTCCGGAATCTGTCGCAGCGATCCTCCCCCGCCGAAAAGCAAGAAGCCGCAGCGCGGCACGCGCCCGGACGCGGGGCCGCCGCCCGACCTTCCCGTCGTCATCGGCCGCCCGGTCGGCCAGGGCGGGGTCAACATTCCGCGCGACTTCGTCCAGGTTCAGAGGGCGCTCAATCACGTGCTCCCCGATCTGGCTAGGGCGGACCCGTGCCTCGCGGACGACGGCCTGGTCGGCCCCGTAACCCTGGGCGCCATCAAGAAATTCCAGGAACGCAACTTCGGCTGGTTTGACCAGCGCGTCGATCCCGCGGGGAAAACGCTCGCGAAGATCAACAATTTCCTGGCGACGCAACCGAACCCCGGCGGGCCGCAACCGCACCGGGGAAAGAAAAGGGGTCGGGAGTCATTGATCGGACAGGGGGCTTGAAAATGACTCCCGACCCCTTTTTTGTTTTTTTTTGGTCCGTTGAACATTCTTGAATCAGGAGACCAACATGAGCCCGGAAGTCGGCAGCAGGGTCATTGGCATTGCACGCGGGCTGATCGGCAGCCACTACATCAACGGGGGCTACGGCGCCTGCCCGGACCGGGAAGACGGCTGTCCCTGCCGGATCGGGTCGGTCAAGTTGATCGCCGACGCCAACCGCCTCAACCCCGGCAAGCTACCCATCCCGAATCAGAATCTGGCCGTGTTCGCGGCGGAGATGTCATTCGTGAAAGAAGACGGCACGAAGGTGTACTGCGTTTGCGCCGGGAACTATGCGACGGCCGGCGGCAAAGAGACGGTGCCGAACGACGGGGACCTCGTCAGCTACCTCCAGTCGCTGAAGGGCAAGCCCCCGGCGGAGTGGTCGAATTTTTCCCGCCTCACCCCGCGCCGGGCTTTCGGTCCGGGGCCGGGCGGGGACCTGGGCGGCAAGCTGGTCTGGGGCCTGTCCTGCAAGGCTGTCCGCCATTTCGACTGCGTCGGCTTCATCAGCTACTGCTACTGGAAGGCGACAGGCAAGGTTATGCAACTCGCCATCAGCGGCTGGCGAACGCCGAACCTTGCGGGCACCGTCTACGACCTGGGGCCCGGGGGCAAGCGACCGCCCAGCCTCATGGACGGGGACATCATCGTGCAGGCCGACCACCACATCGGGTACGTCGATTCGCACGGCGCGATCATCGAGGCCCAGGACACGCACCTGGGCGTGCGCTCGACCGGCCATTTCACTCTCGCGGCACCCGGCAAGTGGACCCACCTGGTGCGCCTGGCGGCCGCGACGGATGTCCCGGCCCTGGAATGGCCGATGGGCTGGTGGAAGGTCTGGGACGGCAACACGTATTTTTACTACCTCGGCCCGAACGGAGTCGCCCAGTACACTAAGACGTCGCCGCTCGACACCCGCGTGCCGCCGAAAAACCCGAAGAACGTCGGCCGTTACACCTTCACGCCGCCGAGCCAGCTGGTGATCACGTGGAACAAGATCGCCGGCGCCAGCGACAGCTGCCGGGAGACGTTCTACAACGCCGTGCCCGAGTGCTGGAAGATGAACGCCTACTCCAACCTGTACGGGCCCTTGGGGGCCACCCGGATGGCCTGAGACGGGACGCGAGCACGGTGTTCCAACACGGTCAGGCGTCGGCAAAGAGAAAGGGGTCGGGCGTCGCGTCTAGCGTCCCTTTTTTTGCCCCCGCCAGGATTCCGGGAACGACCCGAGCTGCGAATCGGCCACGTCCGCGAATTTCTCTGGCCTAGTTCGCCCCGGACCTACGCTCTCCAAGGTAAGGGCGCCTGGTTAGGCAACAACATCGACGCCGCGACCACGCAAGGAGTTCGCGCGATGACGCCCACCCCGGATAGCTGGAGTGATGCCGACTTCCAGGCCCCGTCGAATCGGGTGGGGACGGTGGACGAACTCGTGTCCACCATCCTCATCCAACTCGCCCGGGGCGGGGCTCCGATCGAGGAGCTCCGCCTGCTCATCCTGACCCGCCTTCACCAGGGGCGCACCCAGCGGGAGGTCGAGGACGAACTCGTCGGCTGGAGGCTCCAGGCCGGGTACGCGGTGGACCTGGTCTGCTCGACCCGGACCGCGGGGAACTACGGGGTCGTGGAGGTCAGTACCGAGCTGGTGGTGAATGGCGTGTCGGCCGGGGTCTGGAAGAACCCGACGTACGAAGCCAGGCGTCGACTGGCGGCGCGGGCGGCCCGCCGGGACCGCGAGGCCCGGCGGCTGGCGGGCGTTGGCCCGCCCGGAGACGACGCGGGCCGCGCCGACCTCGGGTTTGAGCCTGAGGGCCTGCCGTGCACACGCACACCGGGTGCCCGGCGTGGCGCCCGGCGGCGGCTCGTGATTGTGGCACTCATCACGATCGGCGTGGTGTGCGCTGTGATCGCTCTGGTGGTAGGCTGGTAGTGTGCCTGAAGAGGGGCCTAAAAAAGGGGTCGGGAGTCTTTGATAAAGACTCCCGACCCCTTTCTCTATCCTTTTCCTATCCCCCGCAGACGACCAGGCAATTCCCCCGGTGACCAGCAAAGGTCCCGCCCGGCAGACGGGACCTACCCGGCGCGGGCCAATGCGCGCCGCGTGCCTCGCCTCCGCCACAACCCACCTCACGCGGCTCGCCCTCCGCTGCTACCGCGAATCTGCTTGACGGGAAGCGCCGAAGGGGCGGACAATCGCCCGTGGGCGAGCTCACATGGTCGAGCGCCAGACTCAATCCAAAAACAAACTTCGCTTCGGAGTCGCGAGGAATTGAGCCGCGCGCAGACGCTACCAGTTCTCGGCCCGGTCGCCGTGCTCGGGCTGTTCCTCGGTGCTTGCGCCCTCCCGGCGGGGTATTACCGCGGCAAGTTCCTCGAGGAAGGAGTGTCGGCCGACGGCTGGCGGGTGGCGCTCTTCGGGTGGGGCGCCCTGCCCCTGGCCGGTCTCCCCGCTCTGGCCTGGTTCGCCAACCCGCTGTTCGGAGCGGGACTCGTTTGCCTCTGGCGGGGCAGACACGCGGCCGCGGCCAAGTGCGCGGCGGCGGCTACCGGACTTGGCCTGTTGCCCCTGGGGCTGCTCCCCGTGGGCTGGTCGGCGTCGGTCCGGACCTGGCCGGACCCGGCGCTCGTGTTCACTCACGAGTGGGGCGACAAGGTGGTGGCCCAGGCCGAGCTGCAGGCCGGGTATTTCCAATGGGTAACGGCTCTTGGTTTGCAGTTCGCGATCGCGGTCGTGTGTTGGTATCGGGGCCGGGAGCCGAGCGCGCCTCCGGCATTGCTGGAGTGAGAGGGACCTTTCCGGCGGTGTGCGGGCACTACCTTATCTGAGGCCAGCAAACGGCATCGCCCGTCGTAAGCTCACCTGGAAGGTTCGTCACCCACAACACTCAAGATCCGCCATGGCCAAGACCTGTCCGAGCTGCGGGTACCATCCGATCGGTCCGTTCACCGACAACTGCCCGATGTGTGCCGAGCCGGTGCGGAATGTCCGCAGCAACCCCGTCGGCGGCTTTCCGGGGCTCGCCAGCATGCCGCCGGTGCTCAAGTGGGTCCTCGGTGGGATGGTCCTCGCGGTGCTGGGTGTCGCCGGGTGCTGCGGCCTCGGGATGTGGCGCATGAACACGGTGTTCCAGGAAGCCCAGGGGGAGA